>DAIRCP010000057.1:0-23136 GCA_036796635.1 Prevotella sp.
GACTGCGATGTGCCATTTGCTTTTTTGCCTGTCTGTTATTTTAAAGGATATCCAGATTCCATGCTGATTGAGACAGGTCCACACATCCGTTTGACTTGAATATCACACCTTCCTGCTCTAATCTGCGTCTCTGCTCGGGCCAGCAGGGAGCCAGTCGCCCCTGACTGTTGACTACGCGATGGCAGGGAACGCCTTGAGCCGATGTACCATGAAGGGTGGCGCCCACTAATCTGGAGCAGGTGGGGCGGGCAGCCAGCATGGCGACTCTCCCATAGGTCAGCACATGACCGCTGGGTATCTGCTTCACGATGTTGATGACATCATCTCTGAATGTGGAAGTATCTGCCTTCATCTGTTCTTATTTCTTTTTTCTCCTGCATGACGTGGAGAGCGCTTTCCTTTTGGCGCAACTGATGTTTGGCGGCAGTCCGGGAGGAAGAATCTCCAGTCGCTGACAGAGTTCTTCCCGGAGTTCCTGATAGGGCGCACACATACGCGCCGCCATCTTAATCATGGAGGAACGGCAACTGTCGTGCTGCTGTTCGTTGGCAAACTCATTCAGGCAATAATCCAGGAAGTCGGTCCGAGGCTCTTCTGCATCCGGCATGTCCAGCAGAATGGCAAGTATCAGACCGCGTCTGCACTTGATGTCCTCACGCATGGCGAAATCTATGAGCGCATGGTGATGACATGACAGGTAAGTGATTTTATCCGGTTTGCTCAGCCATGACAATGTCCATGCTGCATTCATGGCAGTATGGGCATCTTCCTGCCTGAAGACGATGCCGAGCACTTCTTCTATGCCCGCTTTATCTCCGGACAGTTCATGTGCCAATGCTTGAATATCATGTTTGGACAGTCGTCCCGTCAGTCTCTGTAGCCACATGGTGATTGTTTCGTTTTAATCGGTTATTTGGAGTAACTTAGTTGAGATGAAGCGTGATTGCTCTGTATGCTGAAATGGCGGGAGTGCAGACGTGTTCCTTCACCCAGCAGTACGTACTTAGGTGTGAATACTGCATAAGTACCCGTCACGTGCATGTCGAGGTAACTCATTTCCATGGGTTTGGCTGCAGAGAAGATATAGTGCGTATCGCCATTGTCCAGACGGACGATGATGCCCACTGCACTGCTGTCTTGAGCTGACGGTGAGAAATAATCCACGGAACGTATATGAGAGGCTTTCATTCCACTGTTAGAATGATTGCCTGCAGCGGTCTTGCTCGGTTCATAGATGCAAACGAAGGGGTGGTTCCATGCCTCACCATGCTGACGGGCAATCAAGGTGAGTACCGGTTGCTGGTCTATCTGATAGGGTTGGTTGGGCATGCGCTCGTATTGCAGATTGACGGGTGACAAGGCTCTGATTACCTGACGGCGGCTGTCACCACTCATCCACAGATTCATGGTAATCTTGCTGTTGTCCTTGCATTGAGTTATGAAACTGGCACGTACTTGTCCCTTCATATCCGCACTTTGCTTGTTATAGATATAGGAATAGGCATAGAGGTGTCCTCCTGCGAAGGCCAGTTGGTCTGTAGGTTGCATGGCGAGTGTATCTCCATTGGCATTATACAGGGATAGCTGCTGACCCAGATTGTGATAGAAATAATCATGTGTCTTGTCGCCACCCTGCTGTCTGTGACTGCGGAAGATATCCACATAGTAACCTATCTGGTCTGCCGTGCCTTCTGACGGTGTGCCATCCGCGGTGATGATACCGCAGGTACGCTGTTGGTCACTCTGGCTTTCCGGTTCCACAAAGTTGACGATACTGTATGTGGCAGGTGCAAAGATACCTTTTTCATTCGTATCAGGATAACGGCTCTGGAGCTGGAAAGCATGTTGCGACATCATTGCGGGGTAACTGGAAATACCATCCACGCATACCGTATTATGAGCAGGGAACTGAGAATAATATTCCTTATAGTCATCACCGCTGTAGAGATTGCGACCGATACCGGCATCAGGTCCGAGTACATAACCGCAGCCATAGAGTTCCATGGAGATGCCATTGGAATGCTGGTGATTGCCCAGTGAGGCATTGAGAGAGATACAGAGTGACTGTTGTGCATCCATACCGCTGCGCTGTATCAGCCATGATACATTCGGCGCATAGAATGAGGCCGAAACGAATGGTGCTATTTGGGATATAGGCGCATAGGCAGTAATGGTATTGCGCAGTGTGGTCAGTTGGGCTGTGAGCGTGTCATTATGATGTCGGGCTGCATATTTGAGCAGTGCATCTATACCGTTCGTCTTCAAGTAGTTGGGGTGACTGTCGCCAAAGCCACAGAACATGCGGTTGGGCATGAGATACTGAGGCATGGCGAGTTCTGCCTGAATCAGCTGAGGCAGTTGTCCCACCATATCCACTCCGGCTTCCTCATCCATCAGATTGGCAAAAGAAGCAAAGTCTGTCAGTACTCCCAGACTGTATCCAGGAGCCTCATACCAGATATGCGTATTCTTGTCGAAGCCGAAATCAGCCAGACGGGGAATGCTCCACTGTCGGATGCTGGACTCGTGCATGATATAATTCAGATAATATTCGCGTCCGTGTCCATTCGTATAATGGCTGTCGCTCTGCAGGGCAAGTGCCGCAGAAGCCACAAACTCAGCCTGATAGAGGTCCCAGTTGTTGTGGGGCACACCGTTGGCGATGATATTGTCTGCCCAATGCTGCAGGGCACCGTCATAGATATCACGATGCTGCTTGATGAAACTGCCCAGATTACGGTAAATCTCGCAGACGTATGTCAGTGCATCCTCATGGATTACCTCGAAGGTGGTAAGACCGTAGAGCGTCTGCATGTGGCCATGAGTGAGGTCAGTAGGCACGTTGCGGTAATAGATGCCTTGCAGATAGGTATCGAATACGGCATAAGCCATACGGGCATATTGCTCATCTCCCGTGGACTGATATACGATGGAAGCATCGCGTGCCAGTGAGAGTATGGAAATATTGAGGGCGGCTATGTTGCAACCTGTCTTGGCGGGACTGGTCTTCTCCATCTGTCCGGTGGACTTATTGATGAAGGTCACCTTACCTTCTGCATCATCATCGTAGGGAATGACATCCTCCAGCTTCGGACGGTCATAATAAGACATGGTACTGCGGGTACCATTATATTTGACGGTAGGCACAGGAGCACGTTGTGTACCCGGTGAACTGTAAGTCTCTGCCTGGCAAAGAACATCCGTGGAATGTGTGTTCCAATACATCTGCAGACGTGACAACAACCAGTCAGGCTGTTGTGCCACATGGGCAAGATAAGGAGCCAGACGGGTTTGTAGCTGACGCACTGTTGCTGCATCTGCTGCCGAAGAAAACTGGCCGACACAGCAGAATAGAATTGTTATAAGCCAATATTTAAGTTTCATCTTTAAGACATATTTATATGTAAAACGAATGAATAAGGAGAGACACTTAAATATATTGGTTTAATGTTGGCTATCTGAAATAATCCAGATACAAGAAGAACACAGCTTAGAAGGCTTCCCGGTATTTCCCCTCTTCCTTATCATTGAGCATAGACAGGTAACTCTGATATCTGCTTTCAGCTATATAATGGTCTTTTACTGCCTGAAGTACGGCGCAACCCGGTTCATGGGTATGCGTACAGTTGGAGAACCTGCAGTCTTTGGAGAACTGGAATATCTCGCGGAAATAGCTGGTGAGTTCCTCAGGTTCAATATCGAAGGTGCCGAAGCCCTTGATACCTGGCGTATCTATGATATAAGTGATGGGGGCAGACTCGTCTGCCGTTGCGTCATCGCCGGCAGCGGGTACCTCCAGCATTTCACTGAAAGTGGTGGTGTGCATACCGGTATTGTGTGCATCACTGATTTCGGCAGTACGCAGGTCGGCATCCGGGATGAACTGATTGATGAGGGTGGATTTTCCCACTCCGCTATTGCCGCTGAGCAGTGTGATCTTGCCCGCAAGCAACTGGCGCAACTCCTCTATGCCCTCACCTGTCTTGGCAGAGACAGCCCTGCAGGGATATCCTATCGTGTCATATAGCTGCATCACCATCTGCTGGTAATGCAACTCCTCCGGTGTAAGCAGGTCCACCTTATTGAATACCAAGGTGACGGGTACACGGTATGCTTCGGCGGAAGCGAGGAAACGATCAATGAATGTGGTACTGGTCTGTGGATAATTGACGGTAACGACCAGAAACGTCTGGTCCACGTTAGCGGCAATGATATGACTTTGTTTGGAGAGATTGGGCGACTTGCGGATAATATAATTACGGCGGTCCTCAATGGCACTGATGAATGCGGTGCCCTCCTGGTTGGGTACTATTTCCACACGGTCACCTACAGCTACCGGGTTGGTGCTGCGTATGCCCTTGAGTCGGAAGTTTCCCTTGATTTTACATTCCGTAAGCTGGCCATCGTCTGTACGGACGGTGTACCAGCTTCCGGTATTCTTAACTACTAAACCGTTCATCAGCAACTGTTAAACGGTCATGATTTCCTTGTTCTTCGCAGCGATGAGGTCGTCTATCTTCTTCATGAATTTATCATGAACTTTCTGAAGCTGGTCCTCAGCATCCTTTTCCAGGTCTTCTGAGAGTCCGTCCTTAATCGCTTTCTTGAGCTTCTCCTTGATGTCTGCACGCACATTGCGCACCTCTACCTTGGATTTCTCAGCTATCTTGTTGCACTGCTTGGTGAGTTCACGGCGGCGCTCCTCAGTAGGCTGGGGAATAGCCAGACGGATTACCTCACCGTTATTCTCTGGAGTGATACCCACATCACTGTCCATGATGGCCTTCTCAATATCACGTATCTGCTTTCTGTCCCAAGGGCGGATGGCAATGGTACGTGCATCCGGAGTGGACACATTAGCTACTTGATTGAGGGGTACGCGAGAGCCATAACTCTCCACTCTGACACCATCCAGGATGGCTACATTTGCACGGCCTGCACGGATGCGGCCGAACTCCTCTTCCAAGTACATAGCAGCCATTTCCATTCGTTCTGAAGCCGAATTCAGGGTTTCTTTTACGTCTATCATTTTGGTTTAAATTTAATTCTGATGCACAAATTTATACAATTAATTTGAATTGAGCAAGCATTTCGGAATTTTTTTATAACTTTGCAGCCGAAGTTATGTTCAAACTACAAATAATACGAAGCATTATGATGAGACTGAAGAACGTATTAGCCGGATTGTTGCTGATGGTGGCAACATCCACACAAGCTGACAATTATGCTTACCTCAACGTGAATACCAACGCCGGGGAAAACAGTTATACGGTGACCAATATCAGTAAGATAACTTTTGATACCGATAATATGGTACTCCATCTTACTGACGGTACCACGACAGCCTTGCCACTCACTGGACTGGACAAGATGTGGTTCAGTAATCAGGGTACAGGTATCAGCACACTCAATGCGGCAGACAATGTCCAGATGAATGTTCAGGGGGGCATGCTGACCGTGACCAGTGATACCCCAGTACATGTCACCTTATATAATATAGGCGGCACGATGATGAGTGAGGCTCAGACGGAAAACGGAGAAGCACAGTTGAATCTCCGTGGTATGACTAAGGGCGTGTATATCGTGAGAATCAACGGAAAAGCGCAGAAAGTGATGAATAAATAACGTATATACTACGCAAAAACACCCCGAAACAATACATATACCACACTTGTGGTAGGCAGAATGCCCCTAATGTGTTATTTCCAAAACGGAAATTTCGCCGTATCTTTGCAGTATGATTTAAAAACAAAAACTAAATTAGAAGAAAGGATTAAATTATGAGCAAAGAAAAGAAACTTCACTTCGAGACACTTCAACTGCACGTAGGACAAGAACAGGCAGACCCCGCAACTGATGCGCGTGCCGTACCTATATATCAGACCACTTCATACGTGTTCCGCAACTCACAGCATGCAGCCGACCGTTTCGGTCTGCGCGATGCAGGTAACATTTATGGACGACTCACCAATTCCACGCAGGGCGTGTTCGAGGACCGTGTAGCAGCATTGGAGGGTGGCGTAGCCGGTCTGGCTGTAGCTTCAGGTGCCGCTGCCGTGACTTATGCTCTCCAGAATGTGGTGCTGGCAGGTGATCATATCGTGGCTGCCGATAATATTTACGGTGGCAGTTATAACCTGATAACCCATACTCTGGCCAATCAAGGTGTCACGAATACCATCGTGGACCCACGTGACCTGAAATCCGTGGAAGCTGCCATCCAGCCAAATACCAAAGTGCTGTATGCAGAGACCTTCGGCAATCCCAATTCAGATGTGGCAGACATAGATGCACTGGCAGCCATTGCCCATCGTCACAATATTCCGCTTTTCATCGATAATACTTTCGGCACACCTTATCTCATTCGCCCGATAGAGCACGGCGCAGATGTAGTGGTACATTCCGCTACCAAGTTTATAGGTGGCCATGGCAGCAGTCTGGGAGGCGTAATCGTAGATGGTGGTACATTTGACTGGAAAGCCAATGCCGACAAATATCCTACACTTGCCAAACCGGACCCCAGTTATCATGGCGCGGTATTTGCAGATGTAGCCGGTAAGGCCGCTTTCGTAACCAGAATACGTGCCGTGGTGCTGCGTGATACTGGTGCTACCATCAGCCCATTCAATGCTTTCATCCTGTTGCAGGGCCTGGAGACGCTGAGCCTGCGTGTGGAGCGCCATGTAAGCAATGCGCTGAAAGTGGTGGACTACCTGTCCAAACATCCATTGGTGGAGAAGGTGAATCATCCTGCCCTCCCTTCACATCCTGACCATGAGTTGTATAAGAAGCTCTTCCCCAACGGTGCCGGCAGCATCTTCACCTTTGAAATCAAGGGCGGTGAGAAAGCAGCATGGAAGTTTATAGATTCACTGGAAATATTCTCACTCCTCGCCAATGTGGCTGATGTGAAGAGTCTGGTGATCCATCCGGCAACAACCACGCACAGTCAACTATCACTCGAGGAACTGGCACAGCAGCATATCACTCCTTCCACCATCCGTCTGAGTATCGGTACAGAACACATCGATGATATCATCGCCGATTTGGACCAGGCCTTTGAGCAGGTGAGACAGTCATTGTAATGCGTGACAGTTCAGATAAAAACAGATAAGAATATAAAAATAAACAGATAATAACCATTTTAAAATCAAGAGATTATGGCAAAGATAGCAAAACAACTGACCGAATTGATTGGCAAGACTCCTCTGCTTGAGTTGAACAAGTTCTCCGCAGGTAAAGGACTGGATACGCCTGTTATCGCCAAAGTTGAATTTTTTAACCCAGGCGGTAGTGTGAAAGACCGTATCGCACTGGCAATGATAGAAGATGCTGAGAAGAAAGGCATACTCAAACCCGGTGCTACCATCATCGAACCTACCAGTGGTAATACTGGTGTAGGTCTGGCTCTCGTAGCTGCCGTAAAAGGATATAAACTGGTACTGACCATGCCTGAGACGATGAGTATAGAGCGCAGAAACCTGGTGAAGGCTTATGGTGCACAGGTGAAGCTCACGAGTGGCAAGGACGGTATGCCCGGTGCTATCAAGGCAGCAGAAGAACTGCGTGATACCATACCCGGAAGCGTGATCCTGCAGCAGTTTGAAAACCCGTCAAATCCTCAGAAGCATTATGAGACCACAGGTCTGGAAATATGGGAAGATACAGACGGACAGGTAGATATCTTCGTGGCTGGTGTAGGTACCGGCGGTACGATATCAGGTATAGGCAAGCGACTGAAGGAGAAAAATCCGGCTGTCCAGATTGTTGCCGTAGAACCGAAGACCTCACCTGTGCTCAACGGTGGCAAGAGCGGTCCACACAAGATACAGGGAATAGGTGCGGGATTTATACCCAAGACTTATGATCCGGCAGTGATAGACGAGGTGTTTGACGTAGAGAATGACGATGCCATCCGTACAGGACGCGAACTGGCACAGACAGAAGGTCTGCTGGTTGGAATATCCTCTGGTGCAGCAGCTTATGCAGCCGTAGAGGTGGCAAAGCGTCCCGAGAACAAAGGCAAGAAGGTAGTGGCATTGCTGCCAGATACAGGTGAGCGCTATCTCTCCACCGTTCTCTACGCATTTGATGAGTATCCACTCTAATAGTCGGCATATAAACTAATACAGACAGGGATTGCAATATAGTTAAAAAAACTTGTTGCAGTCCTTTTTTCATGCTACTTAGCAAAAAAATGTTTTTATTTTGCACATTTACATTTATTTTCTCTATCTTTGTAACTGACAATCTAAAACAAAGATGGAGATATTGGGCAGAAGTAAACATAAATTGCGAATACTACTCTTCCTTACCATGCTGATGACAATGGCAGGAATGGCATTAGGCGATACTTTACCGAAACTGAATCCCGTAGTTCTTCAGCAGCGGGAAGCGGCGACATGGTGGGTAGGCCTGGACATCGTCATTGCGATGATCGTTCTGATGCTTATGTTCTGGATGTATATCTATCTGAAGAGTAAGGCAGAAGGGAAAATCCGTACTGCCAGTAATCGTCTTTCCTTGTTGCTTCAGTCGGGGAATACATCCATTTGGATATATGATATTCCTACAAATACTTTTCGGCATGTAGACGAGAAGCGCCGGTCATTTGAGAGTTATTCCATACTCGACTTCATGCAGCAATATGAATATGCAGATCAGGAAGTCTGCCATGAGGCAATCACCAGACTGCGTGATAAGAAGAGTACACAGGAATCGCTTGTCATGCATACCAGAGTGCTGAATGACGGAGATACACAGAGATATCTGGATACGAGCATCAGTGTCCTCTCTTCCTATGAGGATGAGCCGGAAGTGCTCATTGCCACTCAGAAGGATATAACGATGGAACAGCAGAAGAGGGAAGAGGTACGTACCCTGATGCTGAGATATCATGCCGTGTTCTATCACACCTCCATGGATATGATATATTTCGATGCCAAAGGACAGTTGATGGATCTGAATGACAATGCCTGTACCTCGTATAAGGTGACTGATAAGAAGGCATTTCTGGAGACAAAGCCTAACCTGCTAAAATTATCTTTCTTCTGTGGCGTCACCGAACCTGTCACCGAACCTGTCAGTCTGTCATCCGTGATAGATTTAAAAACACAGATGGAACATTTCGGCACAGCCTTTCAGCCCGAGCATCCTCAGACCATTTATTATCAGGCGATGCTCACGCCTATTTATAATAAAGATCATCAGCTTATCTGCATTTTTTTGGCAGGACGTGACATTACACAGGAAGTGGAAGTGAATCATCATCAGAAGGCCAGTTTACAGAAACTGCAGGAGGCTACCAATAATATCCATGAATATATAGACAGCATCAACTATACGCTGAAAGAAAGTGGTATCAGAATGATATATTATTATCCAGACACACACTATCTGAAATTGCGCAGGGATATGGATACCAAGAGACTGGTGCTGTCACAGCTGCGTTGTGTGGAACTGGCTGCACCTGAGTATAGACCAAGTGTGGTATCACTGATACGCAAGATGGACAACAAGTTGAATTTTACTTATGATATCACATTCAAGACAATCTTCTATGATAAAAAGAATGGCAGGGATGTGTATCTGCAACTGATAGGTGTGCCTATGGTGTATGGAGAGCATGCGGAATTCCGCTATTTCGGATTATGTCTGGATGTGAGTGAACGCATGAGCATCAAGCAGAAGTTGGAACTGGAGACACAGAAGGCCCTGGAAACAGAAAAACTCAAGAATGCCTTCCTTACCAATATGAGTTATGAGATTCGTACGCCGCTGAATGCCGTCGTGGGATTTGCAGAACTGTTTAATCAGGAACATTCACGTGAGGATGAGGCCTTATTCGTAGAACAGATTAAGACAAACTCAGGCACGCTGTTGAAACTTATCAATGATATACTGTTCCTTTCCCGTCTGGATGCTCACATGGTGGAATTCTCCATACAGCCGATAGATGTGGCACAGACCTTTGAGGGGCATTGCCGTATGGGATGGGCAGAACATCTGCACGAAGGAGTCAACACCTCCGTACTGAATCCTTATGAGTACTGTCTTGTAGAGATAGATGATAATTATTTGGGACAGGCTATTACTACTCTTTGTAGTGTGATGGCCGACAATACGACAAGCGGAATGATATCAGTCCAGTATGAGTATCGCCATAATGAGCTGGCTATCACGATGGAAAATACGGGAGAAGGTATTCCCAAAGACCTGTTGCCATATCTGTTCGACCGGTTTGTGAAGAGTTAGGATGGAAAGCAGTATGGTTCTGGGCTTTCACTGCCTATTGTGAAGGAACTGATAGAGCAGATGGGCGGCAAGATAGACGTCATGTCTGAAGAGGGAAAAGGCATTACCGTATGGATTACAATCCCCTGCCAGTTCATATCATTCAATAAGAATATGGACCATGATAATAGATAGCAATATGACAGACAAACATCAGGAAATATTAGAAAAGAAATGTTATAACGCCAGCTTTCTTGTAGTGAGCATTCTCTGTATGCTTGCCTTGTGTATGTTTGCTCTTTCTGTATTGAAGGCGAATACGCTTCATGGTTTGATAGTATCTTCGCTGGTCGTCGTATTAGGGTTATTCTTGATTTTTGCCAACAGGATAGTTCGTTGGCGTATGATGTCTGTGTATCATCTTACGGCAGAAGCTAATGATATCATACAGCATGCGTTGGATGTTTGTGATAATTATGTCATTCGCTTGAATCTGGATACATTGGAATATACCAATGTGCATGGGCATCTCCTGCCAAAAGAGAATATGAGTCGTGCGGACTTCTATAAGCATCTTAAAATAGAAAACGAGAAAGAGTCTCTGCGCAGGATAGATGCGTTACTCAGTGGCAAAGTCAAGATGGATGAAGGCGATATCTCATGGAATAAATCTCTGGATAAGGAAGAATGGATACAGTTACATTGCCTTTCCATCGTGGAGAGAAAATCGAGTGGAAGGGCAGTGGCAATCATCAGTACACTCAATGATATAACACAAGATCAGAAGCAACTGACTGCCATGGAAGAACTGGCAGAGGAATTCAGACTTATCTTTGAAAAGTCTGTTGTGGGCATGTCTTTTTATACCACCGATGGTCATTTGATAGATGCAAATGAGGAAATGCGTAATATCTGCAGGTCAGACGATGTGGACAATAACTATTTCTATACAGCTAATCTTTATGAAATGACACCTTTTGAAGAACTGATGGCTGACCGCAAGCCAGAAAATATATCCATCTGTTTTTATTCGCTGCTTCTGAAAAAATATCTGGAACTTGCTACCAATATCATTGATGATGATGAGGGCAATATACAGTTTATCGCCATTACCGCACGTGATGTGACCGTAGAGCATGATATGTATCTGCAGTATCGTCACAACCAGGCAGAGATACGGAAGACCAATAGTGATATATCCCAATATGAGGGTCAGTTGAAGTATTTGCTCAATACGAATAAGATGCTTGTGTGGCGTTCTAATTATCAGAAGCGAACCGTGCAGTATTTCACCAATCTCAATGAGTGCATATCAAGTATGGACTTTGATGAGTTTAGAAACCGTATTATTGACGACACAGGTTTTATTGATGAGGTAATGGCTAATCCAGAGAAATATTTCGGTCAGCCATTCTCCTGCGTACGACCGTCCAAGAATCTGGTTTATAAGGATGATAAGGTATATTGGTATGCGATGAGCAGTGTGCCTAAAACCGATAAAGAGGGGCATCATGCCGGTTGCTTTGGCGTGATACGCGATGTGACAACTATCATGGAAGAGCAGCAGCGCCTGAAGGAAGAAACCCAGCGTGCCAATGACTCCGGTCAGATGAAGAGTGTGTTCTTGGCTAATATGACGCACGAGATACGTACACCGCTTAATTCTATTATCGGATTCAGTGATTTGCTACAGGCCGTTGATACCCAGGAGGAGCGAGCAGAGATGACGAAGATTATCCGTAATAACTGTGATCTGCTTATCCGACTGATAGATGACATTCTATCCATATCCACCATGAATGAGGGTGGACTGGATATACATCGTAAGGATATGGATTTAGCATCCGTATTTGGTGAAATGTTCCAGTCGCTTAGCACTTATATCAATGAACCGATAGAATTCCTGTGTGACAATCCTTATCGCGTCTGCCTCGTGAAGTTGGATAAAGAGCGACTGTTGCAGGTAATCACCAATTTCGTCACCAATGCAGTGAAGAATACCTCTAAGGGGCATATCCGCATCGGTTACAGACAGCAGGACAACGGTATCTACTTCTATTGTGAAGATACAGGAAAAGGTATTCCAAAGGATAAATGCGACAAGATATTCGAGCGATTTGTGAAACTGAATGATTTTGTACAGGGTGCCGGTCTGGGACTGAGCATCTGCAAGGCCATAGCCCAGCGGTCGAATGGTCGTATAGGCGTAGACTCGGAAGAGGGAAAAGGTTCCACATTCTGGTTATGGACGCCTTGTGAGATAACGGAGATAGAGGATGTCTGATGTGACACTGATAAAGAACTAAAAGAAGAAATAATAATAATGTATGCAGAAGAGTAAGTATTTGGTAGCCAATAGCCGTGACCTACAATGGGGCCTCACTGTGAGTACGGTGGGGTATGAGGAAATTGCCCCTGGCGATTCCTATCCTACGAGGGGACATGCTGATGGATACTTTTTTGATGTGGAAAAAGGACGAGAGCTGAATGAATACCAATTGCTTTATATCACAGAGGGCGAAGGTACGTTCCGCAGTGCTCATCAGCCGGAGACCCGCCTGTGTGGGGGTGATCTGTTTCTCCTGTTTCCAGGTGAGTGGCATTCATATCATCCCAATCCGAAGGTGGGATGGAAGAGTTATTGGATAGGTTTTCGTGGCAGAAACATGGATGACCGTGTGAGTGCAGGATTCCTGAGCCGTGAGCAACCTATCTATCATGTAGGGTTCAGCAGCGATATAGTCCGTCTCTATGACACGGCATATCAGTCTGCCATAGAGGAAGCCGCCTATTCCCAGCAGTTGATGGCGGGCATCGTGAATCATCTGATAGGTGCCATGTATTCATTGGAACGTAATATCCAGTTAAGTAAGAACCAGAGCCATGTGGATATGATAAACAGAGCCCGTCTGCGCATACGTGAAGCATTGGAGAGCAATCTCACCATACAGGAGATAGCAGAGGAACAAGGGGTAAGTTACAGCAACTTCCGTAAACTGTTCAAGGAATATACGGGCATCAGTCCAGCTAACTATCAGCAAGACCTGAAACTCCAGCGTGCCAAGGAACTGCTCTCCACCACAGATATGAGCATCAAGGAAATAGCTTATCAGCTCAATTTCGATTCTCCCGATTACTTCTCCGCCAAATTCAAAATCAAGACAGGAAGGAAACCTACGGAAATGCGTTTCAAGTAGATATAGCCGTAACTGTAAAAACATAAAAAAAGACAGCTAGTCGTGAGAGATTCTCATCGATTAGCTGTCTTTGCTATATATTGTTTCTTGCTATCAACCGAAGTAAGTACGTTCCACGAAGTAATAGAGGATACCTCCCAGATAGCCCAGTGCAGCAGCCCATGATACATGTTTGAGATACCATCCGAATGAGATCTTCTCCAGACCCATCACCACGACACCGGCGGCACTGCCGATGATCAGCATACTGCCACCTACGCCGGCGCAATAAGCCAGCAACTGCCAGAACACGCCGTCAACAGCCATATCACCTGTAGGAGCGATAGGATACATACCCATACATCCAGCCACCAGTGGAACATTATCCACGATGCTCGACATCACACCGATGATGCCGGTTATCAGATAGTTATTACCATTGAATGCCGTATTCAGGCCATGTCCCAAAGTAGTAAGCACGCCAACCTCTTCCAGGGCGGCTACAGCCATCAGGATACCGAGGAAGAAAAGTATAGTACTGATATCAATGCGTGAGAGCAAGTCAGTCACACGTTTGGCCATCGTGTCATTCTCATCTATGTTACGATGGAATATCTCAGTCATCGTCCAGAGCAGACCCAGTACCAGGAGAATGCCCATGAATGGAGGGAGCCCCGTAATGGCACGGAATACTGGCACGAAGATAAGACCGCCTACACCGAAGAAGAAGATCAGTTTGCGCTCAGCCTTGGTGAAAGATGATACTTTTTCCTCTAACAGGTTGTCTTCTTTAGGCAACTTGCCCTTGAGCGTCAGAGATAGAATGAGTGTAGGGATGGCGATGGAAATGACAGAAGGGATAAACATCTCCCTCAGAATACCTTGAGTTGTGATAACCCCTTTTATCCAAAGCATAATGGTGGTTACATCACCGATAGGCGAGAAGGCACCGCCACTGTTGGCAGCGATAATCACCAGTGAAGCCATAATCATCCGCTCCTTAGGCGCTTTTACCAGTTTGCGCAGTACCATAACCATCACGATACTGGTAGTCAGGTTGTCCAGGATGGCGGAGATGAAGAAAGTCATGAAAGCGATGCCCCAGAGCAGTTTTCTCTTGTTGCGCGTCTTCAGTACATCTCTCACGAAGTTGAAACCTCCGTTGGAGTCCACAATTTCCACGATGGTCATTGCGCCCATCAGGAAGAATAAGGTCTCTGCCGTATCACCCAGATGATTCTTGATGATTTCGCTCACTGCATCAGTCAGTGTGTTGCCACTGGCGGTAGTTGCCACATAATCACCGGGTGCCATCATGAAGAGGGTCCAGCAGAACACACACATGAGCAGCGCTATAGCTGCCTTGTTAATTTTAGTCATGCTTTCCAGGGCAATAAATACATAGCCCACTACAAAAGCAATGACAATACAAATCGTTAATGTTGCCATTGGTTAAATTACATTTTTTAATTAAATAGTTTGTTTTCGGGCGACAAAGATAATAAGAATATTTGAAAAAGGGGAAAAAAGCTGGGAAAATCATTGCATATAATAGATTTATGTATTATTTTTGCAGATGAAACAATCAGATACTATTTTGGCAACTTCCTGACAATTTAGCAAATCTTTTAGCTTAAAAATCAAAATAAGAGGTAAACATACTTTTAAATATAGTACCTTTGCACGTACAAATCAAATAAACCGTATTACACTACACTGACAAAACAAAAAAATATGGAGAATAAGTATTTCTTTGCGGTAGACCTGGGAGCAACCAGTGGCCGTACCATCATAGGGAGATTGAGTGATGAGCGCATCCAGTTGGAAGAGCTTACCCGTTTTGATAACAATCTGATAGAGACCGGTGGTCATTTCTATTGGGATATATATGCACTATATTTCGAGATTATCAAGGGCCTGAAACTTGTAGCACAGCGTCATATCAGCATTACCTCCATCGGTATTGATACCTGGGGCGTAGACTTTGTCTGCATCGGCAAGGATGGTGCCATTCTGCGTAATCCGCTGGCATACCGTGACCCTCATACTTTCGGGATGATGGAGCGCTACTTTGATAAGGAGATAGACAAGAAGACCGTTTATGATATTACGGGTATCCAGTTTATGAACTTCAATTCACTCTTCCAGCTATATGCAATGAAAGAGAATGGAGATTCAGCTCTCCAGCATGCAGACAGTATTCTGTTTGTGCCGGATGCACTCAGTTATATGCTCACAGGCAAGAAGGTGTGTGAATATACCATCGCTTCCACCAGTGAGATGCTGAATCCTAAAACCAAGGACCTGGATGAGAAACTTCTTGCCAGTGTGGGACTTAAGCGTTCCGCCTTTGGTAAAATGACCAATCCAGCCGTAGAGATAGGCTCGCTTACCGAAGAGGTGCAGAAGATGACAGGTCTTGGTGCTATTCCGGTGATAGCTGTGGCAGGTCATGATACGGGTAGTGCCGTAGCTGCCGTACCAGCCAAGGATGAGAAATTCGCTTATCTGAGCAGTGGTACCTGGAGCTTGATGGGTATTGAGACCCAGGAGGCCATTATCAATGAGAAGAGTTATCAGTTGAACTTTACTAACGAAGGCGGTATAGAGGGAACTACCCGTTTCCTCAAGAATATCTGTGGAATGTGGTTGTACGAGCGTTGCAGAAAAGAATGGACCGATGCACCGAAGTCACATGCAGAACTACAGGCTGAGGCTGTGAAGCAGCCCGCATTCCAGAGTCTTATCAATCCGGACGACCCGATGTTTGCCAATCCTTCATCCATGGTGGAAGCCATCCAGAGCTACTGCCGCACCACAGGTCAGCATGTACCGGAGGGATATGCAGAAATCTGCCGTTGTATCTTTGACTCACTTGCACTGCGCTATCGTCAGGTGTTCGGCTATCTCAAGGAGATGGCATCATTCCCGATAGAGGTACTACATATAATAGGTGGAGGTTCACTCAATAATTACCTCAACCAGTTTACCGCCAATTCCACAGGAGCCACCGTATTGGCAGGCCCTCAGGAAGGTACCGCACTGGGCAATATCATGCTTCAGGCCAAGGCAAGCGGTGAAGTGAAGGATGTTTGGGATATGCGTCGCATCATCGCCAACAGTCTGGAACTGAAGAAATTCGAGCCACAGGACAAGGCAGAATGGGATGCAGCTTACGATAAGTTTATGACTGTCGTGGACAAGAAATAATCATGCGTACTAGTGTGTATCGACTAATAAAAGAAATAATAAACAAAAATAAGTAATTAAAATCCTAAAAGAAATGAAAGCAGAAATCATTGAAAAGGCATACGCGATAGCCAAAGAGCGCTACGCAGCCATCGGAGTAGACACAGACAAGGCAATCGCCCAATTGGAAAACACCCCTATCTCCCTGCATTGCTGGCAGGCAGATGATGTGGTAGGCTTTGAGCGTAACGTAGCAGCTTCCGGTGGTATTCAGACTACAGGTAATTATCCAGGAAAGGCACGTAATATAGATGAACTTCGTCAGGATATTGACAAAGTCACCTCACTGTTGGCAGGTCCTTATCGCCTCAATCTCCATGAGACTTACGGAGAGTTCGGCGGAAAGTTTGTAGATCGCGACCAGGTGGAAGTCAAACACTTCCAGGGCTGGATGGAATGGGCCAAGGAGCATGACCTGAAGTTGGATTTCAACTCCACCTCTTTCTCTCACCCCAAGAGCGGCAGTCTTTCACTGTCTAATCCTGATAAGGAAATCCGCGACTTCTGGATAGAGCATACCAAGCGTTGTCGCCGTATTGCTGATGCGATGGGTAAATTCCAGAATGACCCCTGTATCATGAATATTTGGGTACATGACGGAAGCAAGGACTATACCGTAGAGAAACTGCGTTATCGTCAGATATTGAAGGACAGCCTGGACGAGATTCTGAAGGAAGAACTGCCCGGCATGAAGAGTTGCCTGGAGGCAAAGCTGTTTGGTATCGGTCTGGAGGCTTACACAGTAGGTTCTCATGACTTCTATGCAGGATACTGCGCCAAGAACGATGTCATCTATACATTGGATACAGGTCATTACGAGCCAACGGAGAATGTATCAGATGCCGTATCAGCCCTGTTGCTGTTCGTACCGGAACTGATGCTCCATGTATCCCGTCCTATGCACTGGGATTCAGACCACGTGACCCTGTATGATGACAACACCCGTAATCTGTTCTCAGAACTGGTACGTGCAGATGCACTCAACCGCGCTCATATCGGACTGGATTACTTCGATGCATCCATCAATCGTATCGGTGCTTATATCATCGGTGTACGTGCTGCACAGAAGAGTTTGCTGCAGGCATTCCTGGAGCCACTTGGCACACTGCGTAAATATGAGGACGAGGGTAAACTGTTCCAGCGTCTGGCACTGCTCGAGGAAGAGAAGACCCTGCCTATCGGAGCTGTTTACGATTACTTCAACTTCAAGAATAACATTCCTGTAGGTGAGGAGTATCTCGCAGACGTAGAGGGATATGAGGCAGACGTATTGTCTAAGCGTGGATAAATATAATTTAAGAATGATGTAACTATGGAAATCATCCTAGGACTTATCATCATAGCAATAGGCGCATTCTGCCAGTCTAGCAGTTACGTACCTATTAATAAGATTAAAGACTGGAGTTGGGAAAGCTACTGGATAGTCCAGGGCGTGTTTGCCTGGCTCATCTTACCCCTCCTTGGAGCACTGCTTGCAGTGCCCCAAGGCCATAGTCTTTTTGAACTGTTCACCGCCGGGAATTCTTTCTCCGTCTGGATGACCATCCTGTTTGGTGTACTCTGGGGCGTTGGTGGACTTACATTCGGACTTTCCATGCGCTATCTGGGCGTGGCATTAGGTCAGAGCATCGCGCTGGGCACCTGTGCAGGTCTGGGTACTATCATGGGACCTGTGTTGCTCAATGCCTTCTTCCCTGAACTCAATGCTCTCAGTGCCCTCACCTTTGCCGTTATCCTTGGTGTGATAGTCACCTTGGTGGGTATCAGCATCATCGGAATGGCAGGTTCTATGAAGGCTTCGTCACTCTCCGAAGAGGAGAAGCGCGAAGCCGTGAAGGACTTCAACTTCCCCAAAGGCATCGTGATAGCTCTGTTGGCAGGATTCATGAGCGGTTGCTTCAATGTGGGACTGGAATTCGGCAAGGACATCAATTTCGGTGCCCAGACAGCCGATATGTTCAAGACCCTCCCGGCCACCTTCCTGGTTACCCTGGGCGGATTTGTCACCAATGCCATCTATTGTTTCTATCAGAATCAGAAGAATCATACCTGGAGCGACTATAAGAAGACATCCGTATGGGGCAACAATGCCCTGTTCTGTCTGATTGCCGGTGCCCTGTGGTATAGTCAGTTTTTTGGATTGAGTCTGGGCAAAGGGTTCCTAGCCGGTTCACCCACACTCACCACGCTCTCCTTCTGTATACTGATGGCACTCAATGTGGTATTCTCCAATGTATGGGGTATTATACTGAAAGAGTGGAAGGGCTGTAACACCAAGACCATTTCCGTGTTAGTTATTGGTATTGTGGTACTTATCGTATCCTGCTTCCTGCCGCAGTTGATTTAAATTGACAGACAGAAATGTCTACGAAATAAGGAATCTCCGTTTCACTATGAAATGGAGATTTTTTTGTTTTCATATTTTGTAACAGTGTTACGATGAATAATTATGAAAAAAAAACTTCAGAAAATGTATTTTTATAAAAAATTTCATTATCTTTGCATGCAGTTACCATAAAGTATAGGTATTTAGGAAGTGAATCCAATACAATAATTATGAAAAGAGGTCTCGTACTACTTATAGCAATCATAGCGACTACCTGCATGCTGTCTTCCAGATCAGGTACCTTGACATATACACGTCATAAACCCGTTCTGATAGGTCTTGACGTGGATTATCCCCCGTTGCAGTATGTGGATAAGTTAGGTAATGCTCAGGGTGCCGACATCAATATGACCAATGAACTGATGGACCGCCTCAATCTGCCATATACCTATAGTCCGCAGACCTGGGGACATATCAAAGATCTGATACTGGGAAACAAGATAGACCTGGCGATGATGGTGTATTCACCATACCGCAGGTATCTCATCAATTACAGCAAACCTATTCTGCGCATGTACTACCAGATACTCTTCCGCAGAGGACATGCAGTATCGTTCCGTAATTTACATGGACTCAAGGTCGCAGGACTTACATCCCGGCAACTGGAAGATACACTTGCACATGCCGGTGCGACGATGTATCCTGCTGATGATATGGTTCAGTCCGTACGCGACTTGAGCAAAGGCAAGTATGATGCCGTGGTCTGTTTTACCCATCAGACCAAATATCTGATTAGTGTGTCGGGTGTGGAAAATGTGGATTATGATGATGTGGGTATCTCTCCCCGTGAGTATTGCTACTGCAGCCATGATACAGCCCTGATTGATGCCATCAACGTACAGCTGGATAAGATGAAGGTCGACGGTACCATTGCAAAGATATATGGTGCGGATTTCTCTTATGGTATACATAGTTTTACCATTCCGGATTTCGTCTATTATCTGTTTGGTTCCCTGGCTGTTATCATCTTGGGCATGAGCGTCCTGCTCCATCGCCTCCGCCGCAAGTACAAGGAGTCCGATCTGATGCTCGTAGAGTCAGGTATGGCCATTGCTGAGGCTTTGTGTATCTATGATGTTCATGGTAAGATGCTGAGTCTGAATGATACCGCCTGCGACCTGATGGGTATTACCGATGCAAAGGCATTCTTACGGTCCAGACCGAACATATTCACCTGTCCGTTCTTTGGTAAATATCTCCAGGAGGGCAGTACAGAAAAAGTGATACGTACCATTTGTATTCCGCCCAAACCCTGTCCGGGACTCATGGCATTCCAGCACCTCAAAGCACCACTTTATGTCCGTTTTGCCTTCAAGGGAATCACCTCGGGCAATTCCATACCGTTCTATGTACTCACCTTCTCTGATATCTCAGAGCTGATGGCTACACAGAAGCGACTGGAAGAAGAGAAGATCAGGGCAGAGCGCAATGAGCGTCTCAAGGCCATATTTCTGAATAATGTGAGTCATGCCCTGCGTACGCCGCTCAATGCCATCGTAGGCTTCTCAGATGTGATAGCCACATCCGAGAATGTGGATGAAGTCAGCTGCCATGAGATGATAGGACTGATACGTCAGAACGGCCATCAGTTGTCTTATTTCGTGGATGAACTCATCAAGCTCTCTACGATAGAAGGCAATGAAGTGCAGTTCTTCAAGACTGCATTACCGCTGAAAGACGTGTTTGATGGCATATATCATGAGTCTTGCACATTGCTGAAACCTGGTGTGGAACTGAATATCCATCACCCCGAGAATAACTTCAAGGTAGAATTCGACCAAATGGCACTGGAAGAGATGGTGAAGCAGCTATTGAGCAATGCCATGAAGAATACAGTCAAAGGCAGTATCGGCGTGAGATACGATTATCAGGATGCCGGTCTGTATGTGGAAGTGACTGATACAGGCTGCGGCATCAATGACCAGTTAAAGTCATCCATCTTCAATCTGCTGCAGAATAAGGATACCTACGTACAGAGCAAGACGCCGGGACTGGGGCTTTCCATCTGCAATGCCATGATTAACGCATGTCAGGGAAAGATAGGAATGGAATCCAGGGAGGGCGAGGGCTCTACCTTCTGGTTCTGGATACCCTGTCCGCTATGCTGAGCAATCAGAAAAGAAACAGCGCAACGCAATAATAAAAAACAGAAATCTATGGAACAACTTAAAAATGAGTACCTTACCATCAGTGTAGCTGAGATGGGTGCAGAGTTACAGAGCATCAAGGATGCCCAGGGTAAAGAATATCTTTGGCAGGCCAATCCCGCATATTGGAACCGTCATGCTCCTATCCTTTTCCCTATCGTGTGCAGCGTAGAGAACGATACCTACGAAGTGGACGGCAAAGAATACCATTTACCTCGTCATGGTTTTGCCCGTGATACCAAATTCAAACTCATGAAGCGTACAGCCGACCGCATCGCCTTTATGCTCCATGATACAGAGGAGACCCTCAAGAAGTATCCTTATCATTTTAATCTCGGCATCAGCTATCGTCTGGATGGCAACAAGATACACGTCATCTGGCACGTGGAGAATACCGACAACCGTGAGATACATTTCCAGATAGGCGGACACCCTGCTTTCAATGTACCTGACATGAAGGAAGGTGAGGAGCTTCAGGGCACATTGCGTCTGGACAACCAGGCACCCATGGACAGTCTGAAGAGCTATATCGACGGTTCACATGAGATGACGGAGATACCTTCACCCGCACAGGACGGAGTGATCCGCTTTGATGATGAGACCTTCGCCCATGACTCTGTGAAGATACACAAGTCACAGACCCATCGCGTGGAACTGCTCAATAAGGCAGGCAAGCCGGAAGTGACGCTTACCTATAAAGCCCCCGTCATTGCCTTCTGGAGTCCCTATCAGAAGAAAGCACCGTTTATCTGTCTCGAACCTTGGTATGGACTGGGCGACCCGCGTGGATATAAAGGTGCCTTCCAGGACAAACCCCTCATGAACCATCTCCAGCCCGGAGCATCGTTTATGACGGAATACACCATCACCATCGGATAAGAGAACTATCCGCACGAGAAAAGTGTTTACTTAAAAAATATCACAGTTTGCTGATTATATTTTCATAGAAGATATTCAAGTATTATTTTTGTGCTCAAGAAACAATCTGAGTTTTATATAACACAATAAATAATATGATTATGAAGATATTCAGCAAACTGGTGATTCTTATCGCCCCTATTACTGTCTTCGCCTTGGCCGGTTGTGCCAAGGACAGTACAGATGAACTAACCTCGGGTGTGGCAGCATCCAGCACATCCAGCAGTGGCACCACCACGGTAAGCGGAGCCACTACCGACGGTGACGTGTCCTCTTTCAGTATAGCCCTTGATACCACGTCACTCAGTGAGACGCTCGCAGTGGATGCCTCAGATGATGACTATATAGCCAACACCACTTTCGGTGATACCGTCTATGTGAATTTTAGCACCACAGGAGCTGCCACCGTCACAGGCGACAGCAAGGGCTATGTCACTGTATCTGGCAATGACGTGACAGTAAAGAACACAGGTTCCACCGTCATCCTTTATATGTTGAGCGGTACTACGACAGACGGTTTCTTCAAACTCTATTCCGATAAGAAACAAGCTATCCAGCTCAATGGCGCCAACATCACCAATCCTGATGGTGCAGCCATCAACAACCAGAGCAAGAAGCGCACCTTCATTGTGCTCACGGCAGGCACCAAAAACTATCTGGCAGACGGAACCACCTATACTGATGCCACCACAGACGAGGATATGAAAGGCACCATCTTCAGTGAAGGACAGTTGATAGTAAACGGCAAGGGCTATCTCCAGATAGATGCCAATGCCAAAGCTGGCATCAACAGTGATGACTATGTGCGCTTCATGCCACAGACCAATGTGTATGTGGATGCCTCCGGCGGCAACGGCATCCGCGGAAAAGATAAGGTACAGGTTACTGGCGGTGTCATCAATGTGAATGTCACAGGCGCAGCCGACAAGGGCATCAGCAGTGACTGTACCGTGCAGATAGACGGCGGACGCACCACCATTCTCACCTCAGGAGCCACCGCTTATGACAGCGACGACAAGGAGTATAA
>DAIRCP010000058.1:0-22723 GCA_036796635.1 Prevotella sp.
GGCTCTGATAGTGGGTAGCCACAGGGATGATATGGTTCATGCTCAGGTCGCCCATCACACGTGCCTCTATCTGGATAATCTTGGTATAGGTCTCCCACTTCACTTCGTTGCGGGCTTCCAGTTCCTTCTTGGTCATCACGTTGAGGCTCTCAAACATCTTGATGCTGCTATCGTCCAGATAACGCTCGAAGATCACAGGACATGACTTCTCTACATCCAGTCCGCGCTTGGTGGCTTCTTCTATCCATTCATCGCTGTAACCGTTGCCGTCGAAACGGATAGGTTTGCACTCCTTGATGTCCTCACGCAGGATATCCACGATGGCAGAGTTCTTCTCTTCGCCTTTGGCCATCAGCGCATCCACACGTGTCTTGAAGTTGACCAGTGCTTCTGCTACGGCAGAGTTCAGCGCAATCATGGCTGAGGCACAGTTGGCCTCACTACCTACGGCACGGAATTCAAAGCGGTTGCCGGTGAAGGCGAATGGAGAGGTACGGTTACGGTCGGTATTATCGATGAGCAGTTCCGGAATCTCAGGGATATCCATCTTCATACCCTGTTTGCCGTCCATGTGGAACAGGTCTTTCTTGTCTGCCTTCTCGATGTGGTCGAGCAGTTCACTCAACTGTTTGCCCAGGAAGGAAGAGATGATTGCTGGGGGAGCCTCATTGGCGCCCAGACGATGCGCATTGGTAGCGCTCATGATGGAAGCCTTGATGAGTCCATTGTGATGATATACACCCATCAGTGTCTCTACGATGAACACGGCGAAGCGGAGGTTGTCTTCAGGTGTCTTGCCGGGAGCATGGAGCAGCACGCCTGTGTCTGTACTCAGACTCCAGTTGTTGTGCTTACCGCTACCGTTGATGCCTGCGAATGGCTTTTCGTGCAACAGTACACGGAAACTGTGTTTGCGGGCAACCTTCTTCATAAGGCTCATGAGCAACATGTTATGGTCTACGGCTAGATTGGTTTCTTCAAAGATTGGGGCTAATTCAAACTGGTTGGGGGCTACCTCGTTATGACGGGTCTTGCAGGGAATACCAAGTTCCAGTGCCTGAATCTCGAGATCCTTCATGAACGCCTGTACACGGTCAGGAATAGTACCGAAGTAGTGGTCGTCCATCTGCTGATTCTTGGCTGAATCATGACCCATCAGTGTTCTACCGGTGAGCAACAGGTCTGGACGGGCTGAGTACAGACCTTCGTCAACGAGGAAGTACTCCTGTTCCCAACCCAGGTTACTGTGTACCTGCTTTACAGTGGGATAGAAATAATGGCATACATCCGTAGCAGCCACATTCACTGCGTGCAGGGTGCGGAGCAACGGTGCTTTATAGTCCAGTGCCTCACCTGTATAAGAGATGAAGATGGTAGGGATACACAGTGTATCATCAATGATGAAGACTGGAGATGTGGGGTCCCAGGCTGAATATCCACGAGCCTCGAAGGTGTTACGGATACCGCCACTTGGGAATGAAGAGGCATCAGGCTCCTGCTGTACCAGCAGTTTACCGCTGAACTCTTCTACCATACCACCCTTGAAATCATGCTCGATGAATGAGTCATGCTTCTCGGCAGTGCCTTCAGTAAGAGGCTGGAACCAGTGTGTGTAGTGAGTCACGCCATTCTCTGTGGCCCACTGGCGGATACCGGCAGCTACTGCGTCGGCCACCTTGCGGTCCAGACGTGCGCCGTTGTCGATTACATCTACCATCTCTTCGTACACGTCCTTAGGCAGATACTTGTACATCTTCTCTCTGTTGAATACTTTCTTGCCGAAGTATTCGTACGGGCGCTCGATTGGAGCTTTCACTTCCAAAGGCTTTCTTTTGAATGCCTCGGATACAACCTGAAATCTTAAATTTGCCATTGATTGTTCTGTTTATGTTTGTTGTATTGACTTTATCTGAATCAATCTGTTATAGAATCCTATTGATTTGAATGTTTTCAAAGGATGAATAACTCATCCCTGATGGACGTCCTTAAGGATGCAATGTGAAGCCCACGACGAAATAAGCCTTCTGTGAACAGGGATTGGTGGCTATCTGTGCAAATACCGGCACAGAGAACGTATCACTGATCTTGATATCCTTTGTAGCTTTGAGGGATGCATTCACTACTGCAAAATTTTTGTTGCCATATTCTATGGACTCAAATGGTGACATGCCCACTGCTGCATTCCAGGCAAGCCCTCCTAATGTAAAGGGCGCGCCAAGTTCCACATAAGATGAATAGGCATGCTTGTCCTTGCCATCCTTGAGTTTATAGTCATTGCCTGCAAAGTCGGTGTACCACTGAATGTAAGCTGGACCGAAGTTATATCCGATGTTACCCTCGAATACATGATTAGTGTTGTGGGCCTTGTACATGAAGTATCTGCCGTCAGGGTCTTCGTTGGCATTGCCCATCGTACTGAACCAATAATCTGTGATGCCGATGTTGAATCCACTTTTTGTATAGGCCAATGTGAAATCAAATTCCTTGGTGTCGGCTGAATTGGTGATGCCTACATTTCCCCACGCTGTGAGTGAGAGTCCTTGGTAACCCAGTGATAAGGTCGGCTGCACGGCTGCATTGCCGAGATTCTGTCCACGCCAGATGTACTGGTTCACCACATCAGCAGAAATAGTTCCTTCTACGTTGTCCTGAGCAAATGTTGCCGGGGTAGCGGCAAGCACTAGCATTGCCATCATACCTAATCTCTTAATTGCTTTCATAATCATAAAATTTGTATTTTGTGTTTGTGTTGTGATTGTGTCATCTGACGTGTGAAGTGTTATGTGTATTGTGTTACAGCCACTTCTTGATTCGTTCCATCGCCTCGGCGCAGTCTTCCTGTGACCCGAAGGCGGTGAGACGTACATATCCTTCGCCCGACGGTCCGAAGCCTACTCCCGGTGTGCAAACCACGTGTGCATCGTAGAGCATCTGCTCAAAGAAGCGCCAGCTGCCCATGCCCTCCGGTGTCTTAACCCAAAGATAAGGAGCATTCTCGCCACCGTAAACATCCAGTCCCAGTGAACGGAGTGTATCCATCATCACTTTGGCATTATGCATATAGTAATCGATGGTTGCCTTCACCTGCTGTTTGCCTTCCGGTGTATAGATGGCCTCAGCGGCACGCTGAGAGATATAGCTGGTACCATTGAATTTGGTGCTCTGTCGTCTGTTCCACAGAGGGTTGAGCTGTATGCGCTCCCCACTCAGCGTGGCTGCTGTCAGTTCCTTGGGCACTACCGTATATCCGCAACGTACTCCGGTGAATCCGGCCGTCTTGGAATAACTATGGAATTCGATGGCCACCTTTCTGGCTCCTTTTATCTCATAGATTGAGTGCGGGATGTCCGGATCCTGAATGTAAGCCTCGTATGCAGCATCATAGAAGATGAGCGTATCATTGCGCAGGGCATAGTTCACCCATTTGCGGAGCTCCTCTTTTGAGATGACCGTACCTGTAGGGTTGTTGGGGTAGCACAGATAGATGATGTCCACCGGTTTGTCGGGTAACTGCGGTACGAAATTGTTTTCTGCTGTGCAGGGCATGTAAACCACGTTGCTCCATTTGCCGTCCTCATCTCTAGTCCCGGCTCTGCCTATCATGACATTGGAATCGATGTAAACGGGATAGATCGGGTCTGTCACACCGATGGAATTGTCCCATCTCACGAGTTCCTGGATATTTCCCGTATCGCTTTTGGCACCGTCATTGATGAATATCTCATTGCTGTCCAGATGAATGCCGCGTGGCAGAAAGTCATTCTTGAGTATCGCTTCACGCAGGAAGTCGTAGCCCTGTTCAGGACCGTAACCGCGGAAGGTAGACTTCTGTGACATTTCATCTGTAGCCTTGTGCAGTGCTGATATCACGGCAGGACAGAGAGGCTGTGTTACATCGCCAATACCCAAGCTGATAATGTTTGCGTGGGGATGCATGGTCTTGAATGCATTCACCTTCTTGGCAATATCTGTAAACAGATAATTGTTTGGAAGTTTCAGAAAATGTTCATTAACTAATGCCATATTTAAATTCTTTTTTTATTGTTGAACTTGAAGTTTGTCTGTTATTTCAGTTTGATTTCGCCTTCGTACACAAATTCGGCAGGCCCCGAGAGATATACGTGATTGCTGGTTTCATCCCATCTGATGTGGAGTGTACCTCCGTCCATGATGATGTCGCTTTCTCTAGTGGCCCTTCCGGTGATGGCCGCAGCTACAGCCGTGGCACAGGCACCTGTACCGCATGCCATTGTAATGCCACTTCCTCGTTCCCACACGCGGGTGCGGATGCCCTGGGGCATGACTTGGGCGAACTCTATATTGCTGCGTTGCGGGAACACTGGATCATATTCCAGTATTTTACCGTAGTGCGCTATGTCTATATCAGAAATGTCTTCTGTGAAAATTACGAAATGTGGATTACCCATTGATACGAATGTACCTTGAAATGCTGTGCCCGTGGCTTCGAGTGTTCCATCTGTTACACCGCCGTCGCCTATGTTCAGCAGACTGTGGTCGTGCAGTTTCGGTTCCAGCATATCCACGGTTACGGATGCCACATGTCCGTCTTCAGTAAGTTTCAGCAGCAGTGTCTTGATACCTGACAGGGTAAGTAACCGTATTTCGGTCTTCCTGGTGATTCCTTTTTCAAAGAGGTATTTACCGATACATCTGGATGCGTTGCCGCACATGAGCGCTTCTGAGCCGTCGGCATTGAATATGCGCATGGTGAAATCTGCTTCCGGCATATTCGACTCACCAATCAGCACCAGCCCATCACTGCCTATGCCTGTATGAGGTGCACTCCAGATGCGGGCCATCTCTTCGGGATTGGGTATGCTATATAAAGAGGTATATACATATATGTAATCATTACCTGCTCCATGCATTTTGGTGAATTTTACTGTTGCTGACATATTGCTTGACTTTTACCTTTAAAAATTACTTTTTGTTTGATTTCTGCTGCAAAGATACATCGAAATGTTTGAAAAACAAGCAATTTAGTTACGTTTTCATCTACTTTTTACTAAAATATAACAATTTGAAAGCAATCACGTTGTTTTGCTTACAATTTGTAATGCAAACACATCGATTATAATCAAAACGTAAATAAAATCAATATTTTAATTCCTAAATGTTTGTTATTTCTTTGTTTTTATGACATTTTGCTTTAATTTTGCACTTGAAACATAACAAAGTGTCAAACTAATAATCATTTAAGGTATGAAAAAGATTGAAGCAATTATCCGAAAGACAAAATTTGAGGATGTGAAGGAAGCTCTTCTTGCAGCCGATATCGAATGGTTCTCCTATTATGATGTAAGAGGAGAAGGGAAGATGAGGCAGGCAAGAATCTATCGAGGAGTGATGTATGATACCAGTTGCATAGAGCGCATACTGATAAGCATCGTTGTTCGTGACAAAAATGTAGAGAAGACGGTCGCTGCTGTGCAAAAGGCAGCCCAAACAGGAGAGATAGGTGATGGCCGTATCTTCATCATTCCACTAGAGGATGCTATACGTATACGCACAGGCGAGCGCGGTGATATAGCATTGTACAATGCAGAACTGGAGAAATAAAAAACGTCCAGACATTATTTTCAGCGCGAAGCACGCGCATATCACAACACAATCACAAACACAAAATACAGATTATTATGCACGATTTAAGTATATCTATTGATACCGTATGGATGCTGCTAGCGGCGACATTGGTGTTTTTTATGCAACCAGGTTTTGCCTTTTGCGAGGCGGGTTTTACCAGAAGTAAGAATACCACGAATATTCTATTCAAGAATTTTGTGGATTATATGATCGGTTCGGTCGCTTTCTGGTTTGTAGGTTTCGGTTTTATGTTCGGAAGTGATGGACAGGGTTTTATCGGTATGCCTAACTTCGGCGACCTTTCTTTCTATCACAATGCAGCCGGTCTGCCTACTGAAGGTTTTCTTATGTTCGAAATCGTATTCTGTGCCACTTCGGCTACCATCGTTTCCGGAGCTATGGCAGAGCGTACCAAGTTCAGTATGTATCTGGTTTACTCTTTATTTATTTCACTGATAATATATCCTGTGGAAGGTCACTGGACATGGGGCGGTGGTTGGCTCTGCAATGCTGATCCCAATGGATTTATGATGTCTACATTTGGTGCGGCGTTCCATGATTTCGCTGGTAGTGCGATAGTACATTCCGTAGGTGGCGTACTGGCATTCCTCGGTGCTATAGCTCTTGGTCCCCGTCTTGGTAAATATGACAAGAAAGGTAAGAGCCATGCTATCCCTGGCCACAGTCTTACTCTTGGTGCTTTGGGCGTATTCATCCTGTGGATGGGATGGTTCGGATTCAATCCAGGTTCTCAGCTTGCTGCTTCAGGCGAAGTCAACCGTGTGGCTATTTCTCATGTGTTCCTGACCACCAACTTGGCAGCTGCTGTAGGTGGACTCGCTACGATGTTCACTTGTTGGATTAAATATGGAAAACCGTCATTCTCACTTACCCTGAACGGTATACTTGCCGGACTTGTAGGTATTACTGCCGGTTGTGATATGGTATCTCCGACAGGCGCTATAATCATAGGTGCAATATGCGGTATAGTATTGGTATTCACTATCGAATTTATTGATAAGAAGTTGCATGTGGACGATCCAGTGGGTGCCAGCAGTGTACACGGTGTCTGCGGTATACTCGGAACTATCCTTACCGGCCTCTTTTCTATATCAGAAGGTCTGCTGTATGGACACGGAGTTGGTTTCCTCTGTGCACAGGTGTTTGGTATACTGACCATCGATTTGTGGACAGCTGCCTGTGGTATCATCCTCTTCTGGGGTATCAAATACATACACGGACTGCGTGTTGATAAACGTATCGAGGAAGAAGGACTTGACATCTATGAGCATGGCGAGTCTTGTTATAACTGATGTTCACAATAGATGAATAACTGATATGTGAAATTCAAAAAAAGACGGTTTCTTGATTGAAGCCGTCTTTTTGTTTCTAATAGTAACAAATATGCTTCTAAATCTTACAATTTGTAATGTGTATAATCAAAATACATATCAAATTGATATTTTTAATTTATTTCTTTGTCTTTTTGTAATCAAAACATTGTTAAACTAAAACAAATTGCTAACTTTGCATCGATTTTAGTAACTAAATGATTCGAAAATCAATTAAATGATAACAAAAGTAATAAATTACCATAGGTTATGAAAAAGATTGAAGCAATTATTCGAAAGACAAAATTCGAGGAAGTGAAAGAGGCTTTATTGGCCGCCGACATTGAATGGTTCTCCTATTACGATGTAAGAGGAGAGGGAAAAATGAGACAGGCGAGAATTTATCGCGGTGTCATGTACAACACTAGTTGTATTGAGCGTGTGCTGCTCAATATCGTGGTACGCGACAAGAATGTGGAAAAGACTGTTGCCGCAGTACAGAAAGCAGCTCAGACAGGTGAGGTGGGAGATGGACGTATCTTTGTGATACCCGTGGAAGATGCTGTGCGAATCCGCACAGGAGAGCGAGGAGACATCGCTCTTTATAATGCTGAATTAGAAAAATAGCAGCAACCTCACAATAACAATAAAATCACAAACACAATAAAAAAGGAAATACAATGACAGCTTTATTATTGACAACATTAGATACAGGAAATACAGCATGGCTCACAATGTCGGCCATTCTCGTTATGTTGATGACTGTTCCAGGTCTTGCTCTATTCTACGGGGGACTGGTTCGTACGAAAAATCTTTTGAGTATCATCATGCAGTGCCTGATGTGTACCGTGGTTCTGAGTATACTTTGGATTGCATTTGGCTATAGTTGGGTATTTGGTACTAGCTTACATGGTACTGGCATCGGTGCCGTTATCGGCGGATTAGACAAGGTGTTTCTGCATGGGGTGGGAGTTCATTCCATCATGTCACCCTCTGGAGTGCCTGAGATTACTTTTTGTCTCTTCCAGTGTATGTTCGCGGTAATCACTCCGGGACTGATTATCGGTGCTTTTGCCGAACGGCTTCGTTTTTCCAGTTTTATGGTATTCATCGTACTCTGGTCTATCTTGGTTTATAATCCGATGGCTCACTTTGTATGGGGTGGCGGCTGGTTGCAACAGATGGGTGCACTCGACTTTGCCGGTGGTACTGTCGTCCATATTAATGCTGGTATATCTGCATTGGTCATGGCAGTCATGCTTGGTCGTCGTCGTGATTATCGCCCGGGGCGTCCAATTGCTGCTACAAATGTTATTTATGTATTCCTCGGTGCTGTGTTCCTTTGGCTGGGCTGGTTCGGATTCAATGCCGGTAGTGGTCTTACTGCAGATGGACTTGATGCCAACGCATTTCTGGTAACTCATCTCTGTACTTGTGTAGCTGCTATTACCTGGATGATCATCGACTGGATTTTCAGTGGGAAACCTACTACGGTAGGCGTTTGTACAGGTGCAGTGGCAGGACTTGTGTCTATCACTCCTGCTGCAGGTAGTACTGATGTACTGGGAGCTATTGTGATAGGTATCGTTACTAGTATCGTGTGTTACTGTATGGTGGCTTATGTGAAACCAAAACTGGGATATGACGATGCGCTTGATGCATTCGGCGTGCATGGTATCGGGGGTATTATAGGTTCTATTCTTACCGGTGTCTTTGCCACGGCAGCTGTCACAGGCGGAGCCAAGGGTGCTCTGTATGGTGACTGGCATCAGTTGGCAGTACAGTTGGAAGCCACAGGCTTTGCCATCGTTTATAGTGGCGTTATTACTTTTGTTTTGTTTAAGGTCATTGATAAGACTATGGGTATCCGTGTAGTTCCACGTGTGGAGGATGAAGGACTCGACATCTATGAGCATGGTGAAAATGCCTATAACTAAAATATAACATCATCCAGCCATCTCTATCAGAGGGGCTGGATATACTTCAGATTCAAATATGAAAACAACAACCAATATAGAAAAGAATTATGTGTGGAATAGTATCTATTTTCAATATTCAGGAGCAGACTTCTGAATTGAGACAGAAAGCATTGAGAATGAGTCAGAAGATCCGTCATCGCGGACCTGACTGGAGTGGTATCTATTGTGGTGGCTCAGCTATACTCGCCCATGAGCGACTGTCCATCGTCGATCCTGAATCAGGCAAGCAGCCTTTGTTCTCACCTGATAAGAAACAGGTGCTGGCTGTGAATGGTGAAATTTATAATCATCAGGATCTACGACAGAAGTTTGCAGATAAATATCAGTTCCAGACGGGTAGTGACTGTGAGGTCATACTTGCACTCTATCGAGAGAAGGGTATTCATTTTTTGGAAGACTTGAGTGGCATTTTTGCCTTCGCTCTTTATGATGCAGAGAAAGATGAGTTTCTCATTGCCCGTGATCCTATCGGCGTAATTCCTCTCTATATCGGTTATGATGCCGACGGAAAAGTATATGTAGCCAGTGAACTCAAGGCACTGGAAGGTAACTGTGAACGATATGAGTCATTCCTGCCCGGTCATTATTATTACAGTCGTGAGGGTAAAATGAAACGTTATTATCAGCGTGATTGGATGACAACGGTGCCTACCTCGACAGAGAGTTATCAGGATGGCGTGAAGAATGTGCACGATGCACTGGAAGCTGCCGTGAAGCGTCAGTTAATGAGTGATGTGCCTTATGGCGTATTACTTTCCGGTGGTCTCGATTCTTCTGTAATCAGTGCAGTGGCAGAGAAGTTTGCACAGAACAGGGTAGAGGATAATGGTAATACACGTGCATGGTGGCCGCGTCTGCATTCCTTTGCTGTAGGTCTGAAGGGCGCTCCCGATTTGGCCAAGGCCCGTATGGTGGCCGAGCATATCGGTACTGTGCATCATGAAATAAACTACACCATACAGGAGGGACTGGATGCTATCCGTGACGTCATCTATTTCATCGAGACTTATGATGTCACTACCGTACGTGCCTCTACACCGATGTATCTGCTGGCTCGTGTCATCAAGTCGATGGGTATCAAGATGGTGCTTTCCGGTGAGGGTGCTGATGAAATTTTCGGTGGTTATCTGTATTTCCATAAAGCACCTGATGCCAAGGCATTCCATGAGGAGACGGTGCGTAAGTTGTCAAAACTCTATATGTACGACTGTCTGCGTGCTAACAAGAGCCTGGCTGCCTGGGGGGTAGAGGGCAGAGTTCCATTCCTTGACAAAGAATTTCTGGATGTGGCGATGCGCCTGAATCCTGAGTATAAGATGTGCCCGGGACAGACGATGGAGAAGAAGATTGTACGTGAAGGTTTTGCCGATATGCTGCCTGCCGAAGTGGCATGGAGACAGAAAGAACAGTTCTCTGACGGCGTGGGCTATTCGTGGATAGACACATTGAAGCAGATCACGAGTGACCAGGTGAGTGACGAGGAGATGGAACATGCTGCCGAACGCTTCCCCATCAATCCTCCACGCAACAAGGAAGAGTATTATTATCGCAGCATTTTTGCAGAACATTTCCCCAGTGACAGTGCAGCCAAGAGCGTGCCGAGTGTACCTAGTGTAGCCTGCAGTACAGCAGAGGCACTGGCTTGGGATGCGTCCTTTAAGAATATGAATGAGCCTAGCGGCAGAGCCGTGGCCGACATTCATGAATAATCAATCTTAAATCCAAATTGATCATAGTCCATACAGATTCAAAGGGTATGGACAACAAGGAGAGAGAGTTTTTAATAAGAAAGAGGTACTTCCCGTATAGGAAAGTACCTCTTTAATTTCATAGCCTTGTATTAATAAAATCTCATTCTACGGTAAAGTCAAATCCGAAAGGATGTTCCTTGAATGACTCACTGTTCAGTCCACTCTTATAGAAGAACACATATTCTCCGGGTTCAAGTGCCTGTGGAAATGTGACTTCGAAGGTGGAATTATTGATATCCTTTACATCGAAGTTTACTATCTGTCTGGTAGAGGCGTTGCTGCCTTCAAATCCTAATACGGTGTAACTCATCTTGTCGGGGAACAGACGGCGGCCACTGCCATCCTTCTTTGCCTTAACTTGCATTTTGACACATTGGAACTCATTAGGACTCTGGATAGCACTCATGACCATCTCATACCAGTTGTTGGCACTCTTTTCAAAACTGTTTTTGTCGCCTTTCGGAAAGTAGAAGCGGAATACAGGATGTTTACCGTTCTCTCCGGAAATTTTGCATTTCGAAGTACTGCCTGGTAACATCATCTTCTGGATATCCTTACCTGATGACATCATGACACCAGCAGCGGCTGTAGCACCAGCAGCAGCACCGCTGTTCACGTGTCCGTCCACAGCAGAACCTACCACGAATGCGGCAGCACCGATGGCAGCGATTGTACCAAGATTGAATCCTTTGGACTCTTTCTCAAACTGAGTGCGCAACAATTTCACGGGTTTGTCGCTGTTGTTCGGATTCCATAACATTACCCCCTCATAGCCGAAGTCGGCCTTTGCTATCTTTTGAATATAAGTGATGAGGTCGGCATCTGCTCCAGCAGTTTTTAACTGGCGCATATAATCCAGACTATAAGTGATGGTACGTTCTGTACTGTTTTCTATAGCCCCTTTAATTTCTTCAGTTTTGAAACCTTCTTTCAGAAGATCAAGGACAGTTTGATTGTTGATTGTCTCATTTTGAGCACCTACATGAAGTGTCAAAGCCAAAAAGCTGGCTGCTAATAAGATTTTTTTTACCATAGTCTTGCTTTTTTAAGTTATTGTTAATTTATTCTCTCTGCAAATATAAGCAGATTATATTTTATTAGCAAATTTAATCATTATAAATTTCGTTTGGGACATAAAAAAGAGCCCCGTCCCACATAAAGTGAAACGAAGCTCTTGGCAAAGGATTGTATTTTGTGTTTCTATTTGTTCAGTTTGGCATCCACTTTGGCTGCGATATCAATACCGCTTGCCAGTGCTCTCACTACCAGTGAAGCACCGTTGGCTGCATCACCTGCGAAGAATACATTGTCGGCTACCTTAGGCTGTTCTGGCTTCAGGAATCCCATGGCGAGCAATACAAGCTCAGCCTTGATAATCTCAGGTTTGCCTTTCTCCACCATGATGGGTCTGCCACCTTCTGGATTGGGCTTCCAGTCAATCTCCTGTACCTTTACACCGGTGAGTTTACCGTCCTTGCCCAGGAATTCCAGTGAGTTGATGTTCCATCTGCGGGTACATCCTTCCTCATGACTGGATGTAGTCTTAAGAGTGCGTGGCCAGTTTGGCCATGGGTTCTTGGGGTCTACAGCACCTTCTACTGGTTTCGGCATAATTTCAATCTGCGTTACGCTTTTGCATCCCTGGCGGTGAGATGTTCCGATACAGTCACTACCTGTATCACCACCACCGATGACCAGCACATCCTTACCTTTGGCATTTACGAGGTCTTCTTTCTTGAATTCCATACCTGCCAGAATGCGGTTCTGCTGTGAGAGCAGTTCCAGAGCCAGATGTACACCTTTGAGTTCGCGTCCGGGTATCTTCAAGTCTCGGGCTACAGGTGTACCTGTTGTTACTACGTATGCATCAAATCCCTCAGGGAGTTTGGTGGTTTCTACGGATGTGTTGTATTTGAAGGTGATGCCTTCAGCTTCCAAAATCTCCAGACGGCGGTCGATTATGGCCTTATTCAGTTTGAAGTTTGGAATACCATAGCGGAGCAGTCCGCCGGCAGCTTCATTCTTTTCGAATACAGTGACGGTATATCCTTTGTGGTTCAGGTCGTTGGCGGCAGCAAGTCCTGCAGGACCTGCACCGATGACAGCCACCTTCTTGCCATTACGCTCAGGCACTTCCACACGTACGAAGTTCTCATGGAATGCCATCTCGGTGATGGCTGCTTCGTCCTCGCGGTTGGTGGTGGGCTCGTGGTCAACAAAATTCAGCACACAGGCCTTTTCACAGAGTCCCGGACAGATACGACCGGTAAACTCAGGGAAGGGGTTGGTGGAGTTGAGCAGGCGGTAAGCCAACTCATAGTCGCCTTTGTAGAGGGCGTCGTTCCACTCAGGTGGTTTGTTGCCCAGTGGACAAGCCCAGTGGCAGAAAGGTACACCGCAGTCCATACAGCGGCTGGCCTGGGTACGGCGGTCTTTACTATTCAGTGTCTGTTCCACTTCGCCGAAATCGTGGATTCTATCGTGTATTGGTCTATAACCGGCTTCCTGACGGTGTATAGTCAAAAATGCTTTTGGATTTCCCATTTTCTTCTTTACTTTAATGTTTAATCATCAGATTGACAATCTCTTTTGTGGTCAATGATTAATAATCACGCTGCATGTCTGCTATCTTCTGCTGCAGTTTCTTTACCTGTTCCTCCTGGAGTACACGTTTGTACTCGATAGGTACAACCTGGATAAAGTCTTCTACGTAACGGTTCCAGTCATCGAGCATGGTACGGGCGAGTTTACTGCCTGTGTAGAGATAATGCTGACGGATCAGTTCGTGCAGTTCCTTGCGGTACTGACTCTCTTCCACCAGATTGATTTCCACCATGTCCATATTACAGAAGTAGTCGAAGTTATGGTTCTTGTCCCATACGTAAGCCACACCGCCGCTCATTCCGGCAGCGAAGTTACGTCCGGTTTCTCCCAGCACTACCACGCGACCGCCTGTCATATATTCACAGCAGTGGTCACCTGCACCTTCGAGCACAGCGATGGCACCTGAGTTACGCACACCAAAGCGCTCACCCACCTTACCATTGATGTAGAGTTCACCGCTTGTGGCTCCGTAGAGACCGGTATTACCGGCGATGATATTATCTTCTGCAGCGAAGTTACTGCGTATGTTCGGGAGAATGGAAATACGACCTCCAGAAAGTCCCTTGGCAAAGTAGTCGTTGCATTCACCTTCCAACTTGAAGCTTACGCCCTTTGTCAGAAAAGCACCGAAACTCTGTCCGGCAGAACCCTTGAACTTCACATTGATGGTATCTTCAGGAAGGCCTGCTTCACCATACAGTCCGGCTATCTTGCCACTCAACATGGTACCTACGGCACGGTCGGTGTTCTTGATAGCGAAGTCGAGGGTGATTTCCTCCTGGTCGCTGATGGCTTTCTGAGAGGCGCGGATAATCTGCTGATCCAGTACATCATCCAGATTGTGTATCTGATTGACGGTGTGGTAGAGAGAGCAACTGCTTGCCTCCTTATTGAGCAGGCGACGGAAATCGAGGGATGCTGTCTTCTGGTTTTCTATGTGTTTGGTTTCAATGAGTTCGGTATGACCAACGATGTCGTTCAAATGTTTGTATCCCATCTCTGCCAGATATTCACGTACTTCTTGAGCCAGGAAGGTGAAGTAGTTAACGAGATACTCATACTTGCCGATAAAGTTCTTACGCAGGTCGGGATTCTGGGTAGTTACGCCCAGCGGACATGTGTTAAGATTACATTTACGCATCATCACACAACCGAGTACGATGAGGCAAGCTGTACCGAATCCGTATTCTTCTGCACCGAGCAATGCCATCAGGATGATGTCACGACCGGTCTTCAACTGTCCGTCCACCTGTACTCTTACCTGACCTCTCAGACCATTCTTAACCAGTGTCTGCTGGGTTTCGGAAAGTCCGATTTCAGGGGAGATACCTGCGAAACGCATACTGGATGCAGGACTAGCACCTGTACCACCTTCTGCACCGGAGATGACAATCAGGTCAGCCTTAGCCTTAGCCACACCGGCTGCAATGGTACCTACACCGCTCTCAGCAACGAGTTTCACGCTGATAGCTGCTTTCGGATTCACATTCTTCAGGTCGAAGATGAGCTGTGCCAAATCCTCGATAGAGTAAATATCGTGATGGGGTGGAGGTGAAATCAGACTGATACCAGGAATGGAGTGACGGGTCTTGGCGATGATTTCGTTTACCTTGAAACCAGGTAACTGTCCGCCTTCACCAGGTTTTGCACCCTGTGCCACTTTAATCTGTATCTCGTCGGCGTTCACCAGATATTCAGTAGTTACACCGAAACGTCCGGATGCCACCTGCTTGGTCTTGGATGACAGGGAGATGCCGTCTATGGTAGCGTGGAAACGGTCGTTGTCCTCACCACCTTCACCGGTATTGCTTCTACCACCTATCTTATTCATGGCGAGTGCAATGGTCTCGTGAGCCTCTTTGGAGAGGGCACCGAAACTCATGGCTCCTGCCACGAAGTGCTTTACAATTTCTTCTACGGGTTCTACCTCATCGATGGAGATGGCCTTTTTCTTCTTGATATCAAAGAAATCACGGATGAAGATAGGATCAACCTTCTCATTGACGAGACGGGTAAACTCCTTGAACTTCTGATAGTTGCCTGTGCGGGTAGCCAGTTGCAGGGTTGCAATGGTCTCAGGGTTCCATGCATGCTTGATACCGTCTTTGCGATAATGGAACTGTCCCAAGTTAGGCAGGAAGTCTGTCTCTGTATTTTTAGCGAAGGCGGCATTGTGCAGGGCGATGGCGTCTCTGGCGATTGTAGCCAGTCCGATACCGCCGATGGTACTCACCTCTGTACCGAAGTAAGTCTTGAGCAGGCTCTCAGAGAGTCCGATGCTCTCGAATATCTTCGCACCGCGATAACTGCGGATGGTGGAGATACCCATCTTGGCCATAATCTTAAACAGACCTTTCTTCACCGCCTTGATATAGTTGGATTCCGCAGTAGCGTAGTTTTCCTGTATCTTATGGCGCTTTACCAAATCATCCAGAATGGCAAAGGTCATATATGGGTTCAGGGCAGATGCACCGTAGCCCAGCAACAGGGCAGCGTGCATCGTCTCACGGATTTCACCGCTTTCTACTATCAGCGCGGTCTGTACACGTTTACCTACATTAATCAGGTAATGGTGAACGGCACTTACTGCCAACAGTGATGGGATGGCTGCATGTTTCTCATCTACGTCACGGTCGCTCAGGATGATATAGTTGTACCCCTCGTCCACACTCGCTTCTGCTTTCTTGCAGAGGTTATCCAGTGCTTCGCGCAGACCTTCCTCACCTTTGCTGCATTCAAAGAGAATAGGCAGTTTTACGGTGTTGAAGCCCTTATAACGGATGTTACAGAGTATATCGAGTTGGGTATTTGTCAGAATAGGATGGGGCAGGCGCACCATCTTACAGTTGGTCTCGTCAGGATTCAGAATACCGGAACCTACTCGGCCGATATATTCTGTCAGACTCATCACCAGTTCCTCACGGATGGAGTCGATGGCAGGGTTGGTGACCTGCGCAAACTGCTGACGGAAATAGTTAAAGAATATCTGTGGCTTGTCAGAGAGTACAGCCAGTGGAGTATCATTACCCATGGCAGCTGTAGGCTCCTGCCCGTTGACAGACATCGGTACGATAGTGCCGTCAACATCCTCTTCGCCGTAACCGAACATGACTTCGTGACGAACCAGGTTGTCCACGCTGTTGTCTATCTTACGACCGCTCTTCAGTTTCTCCAATTGGATACGGTTGGTGCTCAACCACTGACGGTATGGATGTTCGGTAGCCAAGCGCTCTTTAATCTCACCATCATAATAGATTTTGCCTTCCTGGGTATCGATGAGCAGTATCTTACCGGGCTGCAGACGACCCTTCTCTGCAATTTCAGTCGGGTCGAAGTCCATCACACCCACCTCAGATGCTACCACCATCGTATCATTCTTGGTGATGGTGTAACGAGCAGGGCGCAGACCGTTACGGTCCAGCATACCACCGGCATAGCGGCCGTCACTGAAGAGCAGAGCGGCTGGACCGTCCCAAGGCTCCATCAGGATAGAGTGGTATTCATAGAAAGCCTTCAAGTCTTCGGAGATGGGGTTCTTGTCATTGAAACTCTCAGGAACCATGACACTCATGGCGTGAGGCAATGAAAGACCACTCATCACGAAGAACTCGAATACATTGTCCAGACTGGCAGAATCAGACATGCCCGGCTGAACAATAGGCGAAATGTTTTTGATATCGCCCAGTGCCTCTGAATTGAGAACGCTCTCGCGAGCTTTCATCCAGCCACGGTTACCGCGGATGGTGTTGATCTCTCCGTTGTGGCACAACAAACGGAATGGTTGGGCTAATGCCCAAGTTGGAAATGTGTTGGTTGAGAATCTTGAGTGAACTAAAGCCAGTCCACTAGTGAAATAACTATTAGTTAAATCGGGAAAATACTGGCGCAGCTGTAAACTGCTCAGCATACCTTTATAAATAATGTTCTTACTGGAGAGTGAGCAGATGTAGAAGTCCTTGTCAGTCACTCGCTTTTCTATCTTTTTACGGATAATGTAGAGCGTACGCTCAAAGGAAGGTACCTTATCGTCGGTCACACCTGTGATAAACACCTGCTTGATGACAGGTTCGTTGTCCAGTGCAGCCTTGCCCAGACAGTCAGGATTGGTAGGTACTGTGCGCAGATGTGCCAGTGCCAGACCTTCGCGCTCTATCTCTTCAATCATGATGGAGAGAATCTCGCTCTGCTTCTTTTCGTCTTTGGGAAGGAATACCAGACCTGTACCGTATTTTCCTTTTTCGGGTACAGGGATACCCTGAAGTAATATAAACTCGTGTGGTATCTGCAACAAGATACCTGCACCGTCGCCCGTTTTGTTGTCAGCTCCTTCTGCACCGCGGTGTCTCATATTCTCTAACACCTTGAGCGCATTGTCTACCAACTCGTGGCTTTTGTTACCGTGGATATTAACCACCATGCCTACACCACACGCGTCGTGTTCGTATTCGGCATTATACAATCCATTTGCCATATTTAGTTGCGTTTAGTTTGATTATCCTTGCTTTTGCTTACATTTTGCGTGCAAAGGTACGCATTTTACTTTCAAAATGTATATAAGAGCAGCTAAAACATCAACATATTAGGCATGTGCTTACATAATGTACAAATGTAAGCTTGGAAAATATCAGAGTGTAAGCAAAATCAATCTTTTCGCTTACAATCTGATGTTTTGTAATGATTTGTATATTTCTTGCCTTTAAAAACACATCCATCTACATGGCAGTTGCCGCATTGATGTGTGTTTCTTCCTTTCCAGGTGCGATATCCCACGATGGCAAAAATTACCAGGACAAGGAATAAAATAAGGATACTCTGAATATTCATACGCCGAAAGCCATTAAACATTGATAAGCGACGAAGGCAATGATCCATGCAATGCTGCATTGCCAGACGACAAGAGCGGTGGCATATTTCTTGCCCATTTCATGATTCACCGTAGCGATAGTGGCCACACAGGGAGTGTAGAGCAGACAGAATACAAGCAGTGAACCTGCTGAGGCTGCTGTGAGTGCATGCGTCATACCTGCACCGCTACCGAAGAGTACGGTCAGGGTGGACACTACGCTCTCCTTGGCCATAAAACCGGATATGAGTGAGGTGACTATACGCCAGTCGCCGAAACCTACGGGACTGAAGACGGGGGCTATCCATTTGGCTACTCCCGCCAGAATGCTGTGCTCGGAATTGGTTACCAGTTCCAACTGGAAGTTGAACGTCTGCAGAAACCATATCATGATACTAGCAATGAAGATGACGCTGAAGGCGCGCTGCAGAAAGTCTTCTGCTTTTTCCCAAAGCAGTTGCCCCACACTGCGCAGTCCGGGCATGCGGTAGTTGGGCAGTTCCATGACAAACGGCATGGCTTCACCTTTCAGTTGGGTGAGTTTAATGAGCAGTGCCACTATCACGGCTACCAGGATACCCAGCAGATAGAGAGACGACATGACCAACGCTCCCTGATTGGGGAAGAACGCTGCCGTAAAGAAGGCATAAATAGGGAGCTTGGCTGTGCAGCTCATAAAGGGGGTAAGCATCACGGTGAGCTTGCGGTCACGGTCAGACGGCAAGGTGCGCGACGCCATCACACTGGGTACGGAGCAGCCGAACCCGATGAGCAACGGCACGATACTTCGTCCGGAAAGTCCAATCTTCCTTAACAGTTTATCCATCACGAAGGCGATACGTGCCATATATCCGCTGTCTTCCAATAAAGAAAGGAAGAGAAATAAGGTGACAATGATGGGCAGGAAGCTTAAGATGGTGCCTACCCCCGTGAAGATACCGTCGATGATGAGAGAGTGTACCGTCCTGCTGATATCCCATTGGGTGAGCAATTGGTCGGTGGCACCGGTCAACCATTCTATGGCATCTTCCAGCAATGTCTGCAGATTGCCGCCAATCACATCGAAGGTCAACCAGAAGGTTAGAATCATGATGCCGATGAAAGCGGGGATGGCTGTATATTTTCCGGTCAGTATTTTGTCTATCTCCAGACTGCGTCTGTGCTGCTTGCTCTCTTTGGGTTTTACCACTGTCTTAGCGCAGGCTTTCAGTATATAACTGAATCGCATGTCGGCCATGGCGGCAGACGGGTCCAGTTTGCGTTCCGTCTCCAACTGCTTGAGCATGTGGTCCAGCATTTCCTTCTCGTTTTCGTCCAGTTTCAGTGCATTCTCCACCAGATGGTCGCCTTCCACCAGTTTGCTGGCTGCGAATCTGATAGGGATGTCGGCTGCTTTGGCGTGGTCTTCTATCAGGTGCATGGTGGCATGCAGACAGCGGTGTACGGCACCACCGTTTTCATTGGCATCACAGAAGTCGGTACGTTTTGGACCTTCCTGATATTTGGCAATATGTACGGCATGTCGTATCAACTCGTCCACACCCTCATTCTTCATAGCGGAGATGGGGACTACAGGAATGCCCAGCAGCGTCTCCAGTTCATTGATGCGGATAGTGTCGCCGTTGCCGGTCACCTCATCCATCATGTTCAGTGCCAGTACGATGGGGATGTCCAGCTCCATGAGCTGCATGGTGAGATAGAGATTGCGCTCAATATTGTTAGCATCCACGATGTCGATGATGCATGTGGGATGGGTCTTCAGGATAAAGTCGCGTGATACGATTTCCTCATTTGTATAAGGTGAGAGTGAGTAGATGCCCGGTAAGTCGGTTACCTCAGAATTGGGTATTCCTCGTATGGGACCTGTCTTTTGGTCCACCGTGACGCCGGGGAAATTGCCTACGTGCTGTTTGGAACCTGTCAGTTGGTTGAACAGCGTAGTTTTTCCGCAGTTCTGGTTGCCTATCAGGGCAAAGGTGAGGTGCTCCAGAGGTTGTTTCTTCGGATGTTCGGCATCCATATCATGGAATCTGCCCTCCTCACCGATACCAGGGTGCTCATGACCTTCGCGGGTAGGTATATATCTGTTGTCTTTGTCCTCGATGTCGTCATCCTCATCCGTGGAAATGTGTTGCGGAGCGCCGGGTATTACCGTGATGTTGTCAGCATCAGCCAGTCGCAGCGTGAGTTCATATCCCTGTACAAGCAGTTGCATAGGGTCGCCCATCGGCGCATATTTCACCAGCGTGATTTTGCTGCCGGGAATCACGCCCATATCCAGGAAATGCTGTCTGAGCGCGCCTTGTCCGCCCACTTCCGTTACTTCTACTGTTTGCCCGATCTTTATATCTTTTAGCGTCATTTCGTTACCTTATTATTCTTTACCGTTTATAATCTAAGTGCAAAGATATTTATTTTCAGGCAAACAAAGTCAACTTTTTGGAGTTTCTTGGAAAAATACCTATATATAGGTATATCTTATAGAGGGATGATGTTCCTCATTATTGCGCATCTTTTATTGCATTTACGATGACGGCGAAGAGTGTGGTCAAGTCAGTGATACTTGCCGTGTAGGTCGCAAATGTAGCATTGAGGTAATCAATGCCACCGTTGTTTATAAACATCGGTCTTGTGATGACTTCACCATTCTCCAGCATATAGTTTCTGCCCAGATAGTAAGTAAGCGTTCCCAAGTCTCTGTATGGTGCAAATTTGGCTGTCGCTTTTTTATCGAAGTTGGTTCCGTAATATAGATAGGTAGTGGTGGTATTGTCCAGCATGTTGATGGATGTGGATATTGCGGTACTGTCGGCTTTGAACTTAAATAAGTTGATGGAGTTGGAAAACAAGGTACCCAGGCTGGATGCAGAGCCTTCGATTTTCAGTTCATCATCGACGTTGGCACTATATTTAGCTATCTTTGTGCCATTGAGGAATGACAGCAGACTGTTGAAATCGAATGTGGTGAGTTGATTAGGGAAGAAACCGCTCATGGTGAGGTCAAACTTGTTGCTGCTGTTTTGCTTGATATTTAGTTTTGTATTGAAAGACTTGTCTGCCATATTCACAGTCATTTCCTGAATATCCATCGTGATACCGTTGAGCCATGTGCCAGAACCGGTGATGCTGGCTGTAGTCACGTCAATGGCGGAAGGACTGTGGGTGTTGGCAATTTTTAGGTCAGCAGAAGCAAGTGTGGTGCCTGCCTTAGTGAGAACTACCTTTAATGCTGATGGAATTTGTGAGAGCACCACGATAGTGTCTGTTTTTAATTTTTTCTGAAGGATTCCTGTAAGAATCCGTGAAATGATAATATTGTCATCTTCCACATCTTTTGTGTTAAATACGGGCGTGAAGTTGAGGTTATATGAAATGTTGTCGGAATCGGTGTATTCCACTTGGAATCCGTTTTCTATATCTGAGACGGTAAGTTTGTTACCTTTTCCTTTTCTGTTATCGAAGGAGTATTTGTGTTTGGCTCCAAATATTTGGCTCATCATAGCAACTTTTGCGTTTGGGTACTGTTTGATAATACTGTTTGCGTAGTGATAATCGGTCAAACTGAATTTACTGGTAGCCAGTTGTATCATTTTATGTGTAGCAACCTTCGTAATCAGAGAGGTGTCATTCTTAAGCATGGTGTTAAAACCAGCCAGTCCGTCATTGATTTCATTGAATTGACTTTCCGAGAAATTGGTATAGAATTTTTTGCCTACAGAGTTCATTACTTTGATGAATTCCTGCTCGTTAGTTGTAGTAGCATAATTGTTGGTCGTGGATGTTTCATCATTGGAACATGATGAGAAAACCAGCGGTGTAGCCAGCAGTAATGCGGCTAATATGTATTTTTTTGTAATCATAGGTGTTATTAGTTGAAAATTAAACTATTTGGCAAAGGTATATTAAATTTTTGAAACACTCACATATTTTTAGGTTTTTTTTTAATACTGTTATTTTTCCTATTCGTATCGTTGGGATAATCAAATTCTTTTCGTAATTTTGCCGATGAATAATAGAGTGACTATGCATGAACAAGCGTTTGAACAGAATTTGGGCAGAGATCTGCATCAGTATTTGGCAAGTAAAAAATTGCTGGATGCGCGAATGCCGGAATGCCCGGATGTAGAGGACCAGTGGGAATATATTGTGAAAGCGTATATCCCCGACGGGGTGCGTGAATTCAATGCCTATCCGGTGGCTTCACTGGGATGGATTATCTATATCGGCATGGCAATGGCCAAATTCTGGGATACAGAATGGGATATATATAGTAAGGTGGACAATGTCTATGCTTATCTGAAGAGTAAGCGTGGATATGACTGCATGGATGATTATATTAAGGAAGAGGTGCTGCTCTGTACACCCGAGGAGAGTGTGGAAATCAATGATATTGCCAGCGACTTGGCTGCCCGCACTTATAATGTGCTGATGCATCAGCACATCACTCCAGGCACCTCAGATGCCTTTTATGCGTATGTGTCCTGTCTGCACCAGTTATATCTCATGGGCATGTCGCTGGAACTGCATCGTCTGGGATATCACATGGAGAAGATATGAACATTTTATGCTGACCTGTAAATTGTTGTTCTTTAACAATTCCTTATTTTAATG
>DAIRCP010000059.1:0-21908 GCA_036796635.1 Prevotella sp.
TCATCGCATTGGTACCTGCCTTACTCTTCGGTATGTATAATGTGGGCTATCAGAACTACTTAGCAGCCGGAACATTGGCTTCTGCCTCATTCCTTGAGGTGTTTGGCTTTGGATTCCTTGCTGTATTGCCAAAACTTCTGGTCAGCTATATCGTAGGTCTGGGTATTGAATTTGCCTGGGCACAGTGGAAACATGAGGAGATACAGGAGGGTTATCTTGTTACTGGTATCATTGTTCCGCTGATTATCCCTGTCAACACTCCTTTATGGATTCTTGCCATTGCAGTTGCTTTTGCAGTCATTTTCGGTAAGGAAATATTTGGAGGTACAGGTATGAACATCTTCAATGTGGCCATACTTACCCGTATGTTCCTGTTCTTCTCTTATCCTTCTGCCATGACTGGTGATAAGGTGTGGGTGGCACAGAGCAGTATCTTCGGACTGGGTAACAACCTACCTGATGGATTCACCTGCGCTACACCGCTGAGTCAGATAGCACAGAACATCACTCCTACTGCATCGCTCCATGATATGATCTTCGGATTTATCCCTGGCAGTGTAGGTGAGACGAGCGTAATAGCCATTGCCATTGGCGCCATCATTCTGTTGTGGATGGGTATCGCCAGTTGGAAGACGATGGGTAGTGTCTTTGCCGGTGGCATCGTGATGGCCTTGATATTCAAGTCACTGGGACTTACCCCAATCGACTGGTATGAGCATTTGGTATTAGGCGGTTTCTGTTTCGGTGCCGTATTTATGGCTACCGACCCAGTCACCTCAGCCCGTACGGAGACAGGTAAATTCTATTACGGTTTCCTAATAGGCGCTATGGCAGTGATTGTACGTGTGCTCAATCCCGGATATCCAGAGGGAATGATGCTGGCCATCTTCTTCGGTAATATGGTTGCTCCACTGATCGACTGGTGTGTGGTACAGGGCAATATCAATAAGCGCATGAAGCGTGTTAATAAATAAGCGGAGGAATAAGATATGAACAAGAATTCCAATTCATACATTATTATATATAGTGCGGTGCTTGTAGTCATCGTCGCCTTTCTGCTTGCCTTTGTATTCTCAGCATTAAAGGCCAGACAAGATAAGAATGTTGCGCTCGACTTGGAGAAACAGGTACTGTATTCTCTCAACATCCGTGACCTGTCTGATGAGGCAGCAGATGCTAAATACAAAGAGGTAGTCAAGGAAACTAAAACACCTGCAGGTGACCTTTATTATACCTGTACAGTGGATGGTAAGACCAAATATGTATATCCCTTGAAGGGTATGGGCCTCTGGGGCGGCATATCTGGTTTTATCGCAGTCAACGATGATAATAATACCGTGTTCGGTGCTTACTTCAATCATGAGGGAGAGACAGCCGGACTGGGTGCTGAAATCAAGGACAACCAGAAATGGCAGGAGAAGTTCCAGGGCAAGAAAATATTTAAGCCAGGGTCTTCCGCGATTGCACTTGGCGTAAAGAAGAAAGTAGAAAATCCGGAGAACGAAGTTGATGCTGTTACGGGTGCCACACTGACATCCAACGGTGTGGACCAAATGCTCAAGGACGGACTCGCTAAATTTATTAAAAAATAAGCATTATGGCATTATTAAGTAAACAAAATAAACAGGCATTTGTCAATCCTCTGAACGTGGACAATCCAATCATGGTTCAGGTACTTGGCATCTGTTCTTCGCTGGCTGTTACCTCACAGTTGAAGCCAGCCATTGTGATGGGACTTGCCGTGACGGTGATTACCGCTTTCAGCAATGTCATTATCTCACTCATTCGCAACTCCATACCTAATCGTATCCGTATCATCGTCCAGTTGGTGGTTGTGGCTGCGTTGGTAACCATCGTCAGTCAGATACTTAAGGCTTTTGCTTATGATGTGAGTGTTCAGCTTTCTGTATATGTAGGCCTTATTATTACAAACTGTATCCTGATGGGCCGTCTGGAGGCATTTGCCATGATGAACAAGCCTTGGCCTTCCTTCCTCGATGGTATAGGTAATGGTTTGGGCTATGCGCTCATTCTGGTGATTGTAGGTGCCGTTCGTGAGTTTTTGGGTCGTGGCTCATTGCTGGGCTTCCAGATTATTCCAGACGGACTGTATAATATGGGCTATATGAATAATGGTATGATGACGATGTCTGCCATGGCACTGATTCTTTTGGGATGTGTCATCTGGGTTCATCGTGCATACATTTATAAGGAGGAGGATAAGTAATTATGGAACATATCATTTCTTTATTCTTCAGAAGTATCTTCGTAGACAATATGATATTTGCCTACTTCTTGGGTATGTGTTCTTTTCTGGCTGTATCCAAGAATGTGAAGACCTCTTTCGGATTAGGTATTGCAGTTACCTTCGTGCTGCTTGTTACCGTTCCTGTGGATTATCTCCTGCAGACCAAGGTGTTAGGCCCTGACTGTCTGGTACCGGGAGTAGACCTCTCTTATCTGAGTTTTATCCTCTTCATCGCAGTCATCGCTGGTATCACTCAGTTGGTAGAGATGGCCGTGGAGAAGTATTCACCGTCACTTTATAGTGCTCTGGGAATCTTCCTGCCACTGATTGCCGTCAACTGTGCCATCATGGGTGCTTCCCTGTTTATGCAGCAGCGCATACAGATGGATCCTACCAATACGCAGGCTATCACCAACGTCTGGGATTCTATTGTCTATGCAGTAGGTTCCGGTATCGGTTGGACACTGGCTATCGTGCTGATGGGCGCCATTCGTGAGAAAATGCAGTACAGCGATGTGCCTAAGCCACTCCGCGGACTGGGTATCACATTCATTACCGTAGGACTGATGGCAATGGCCATGCTTTGCTTCTCAGGACTCAAAATATAATTAGGAGGACAAATCAATATGGATATGAATTTTATTATTACGAGTATTGGAGTTTTCCTGGTTGTAATTCTCCTGCTTGTCATAGTCTTGCTCGTTGCCAAGAAATATCTTTCTCCAAGCGGTGATGTGACCATCACTGTCAATGACGACAAGACACTGTCTGTAGCTCAGGGTAGTTCCCTGATGTCTACGCTGAATGAAAATGGTATTTTCCTACCTTCTGCCTGCGGTGGTAAAGCTTCCTGCGGACAGTGCAAGGTTCAGGTACTACAAGGTGGAGGTGAGATTCTCGACTCAGAGCGTCCGCACTTTACTCGTAAACAGATCAAAGACCATTGGCGTTTAGGCTGTCAATGCAAAGTGAAGGGAGACCTGAAGATCAAAGTACCTGAGAGTGTAATGGGTGTGAAAGAGTGGGAGTGTACTGTCATCTCCAACAAGAATGTCAGTTCCTTCATCAAGGAGTTCAAAGTGGCACTGCCTGAGGGCGAGCACATGGACTTCGTGCCAGGTTCTTATGCACAGATTAAGATACCAGCATTCGACTGCATCGATTATGATAAAGACTTCGATAAAGATCTTATCGGTGAGGAATATCTCGGTCCCTGGAAGAAATTCAATATACTCTCCCTCAAGGCCAAAAATCCGGAGCCTACCGTTCGTGCATACTCCATGGCTAACTATCCTGCTGAGGGAGATATCATCACGCTGACCGTCCGTATTGCCAGTACACCGTTCCTGCCTCGACCACAGGTAGGATTCCAGGATGTACCTACAGGCATCGGTTCTTCTTACATTTTCTCATTGAAACCTGGTGATAAGGTGCTCATGAGCGGTCCTTATGGAGAGTTCCATCCTAATTTCACTTCTGGCAAAGAAATGATATGGATAGGTGGTGGTGCCGGTATGGCTCCGCTGCGCTCACAGATTATGCACATGACCAAGACCCTGCATACCACTGACCGTGAGATGCACTTCTTCTATGGAGCACGTGCCCTGTCTGAGGCATTCTTCCTGGAGGACTTCTGGGAATTGGAGAAAGAATATCCTAACTTCCATTTCCATCTGTCATTAGACCGCCCCGATCCAGTAGCAGATGCACAGGGTGTGAAGTATTATTCAGGTTTTGCAGTAAATTGTATCCGTGATTCCTATCTGAAGGATCATGAAGCACCGGAAGATTGCGAATACTATCTCTGTGGACCTCCAATGCTGATCAAGACCGTGACCGACTATCTGGACAGTCTGGGTGTGGATCAAGATGCAATTATGTATGATAACTTTGGTTAATTCATAGATTATGTCGTTGATAATAGTATGCATGGCTCTACTGGGTTACCTGCTCATAGCAACAGGTCAACTAACCAATGTCAATAAGGCAGCTATTGCCATGTTTATTGGCACAGCAGGTTGGGTGATTTACATTTGTTATGGTACTGACTTCGTGATGGGTCAGCATCCGCGTGAGTATGCGGAATATCTTGCAGGAGCCCAACCTACCAGTAATGCCGTGAAGTACTTTATTTACGACAGAATCTTTCTGAAATATGTGGGTGAGGCGGCAGCAGTAGTGCTGTTCCTCCTCGCCACCATGACGATAATCGAGATACTTAATAATAATGGATGCTTTGACTTTATCAGTGAATGGATCCGTACGCGTAATGCCAATAGGCTGTTGTGGACCATTACGATTGCCACATTCATTATTTCGGCCAATCTGGATAATCTCACCACTACCACGATGATGCTGGTAGTGATGCATAATATTGTCCAAAAGCGTCAGCAGCGCATGCTCATTGGCTGTGCTATCGTGTTGGCAGCTAATGCCGGTGGATGTTTTACCGTCATTGGCGATCCCGAAGGTGTAGTACTGTGGGGCGCAGGTGCAGTTACCGCGAGTCATTTCTCGGCCTATCTGTTTCTGCCGGCACTCATCGCTTATGTAGTGCCTACGTTCCTTATTAGCCGTCAGTTGCCTACCCATCTGGATGTGGAGTGGCCGGCTGCACCTTACCGTGGTGATGATACCAATCTCAACAGATGGCAGCGTCTTGTGATGCTGATTGTGGGTATCGGTGGACTATGGTTTATCCCTACCTTTCATAACATCACCAAACTGTCACCTTTCCTGGGTGCCTTGTGTGTTCTTTCCGTTCTATGGATAGTGAACGAGTTATTCAATAGGAAACTAATGAATTCCGACCAGATGATACAGCGCCGTATTCCCCGTGTGCTGCAGTATGGAACCATTCAGCAGATTCTCTTTGTTCTGGGTATCATGCTCAGTATGGGTGTGCTCAGTGAGACAGGTATATTCTATACTCTCTCACAGTGGTTTGATGCCAATGTTCACAATATCTGGATTTTAGGAGTTATTGCCGGTCTGCTCAGTGGTATCGTGGATACGTTTACCATTGCTATGACCCAGTTCACACTATACCCTGTTGTAGACATATCTGCAGTAGGGCAGTGGGTGGACACCGATTATGTGATGCAGTTTGTTCAGAATGGTGCTTATTGGAAGACGATGGCTTATACCACAGCCATAGGTGGTTGCCTTTTCTGTTTCAGTAATGTCAGTGGACTGGCATTGATGAAGATGGAGCGCATGCATGTAGGATGGTATTTCCGCAATGTCACATGGAAGGTACTTTTGGGATGGTTGCTGGGTTATCTGCTCTTGATGGCAGAAGTGACTCTTCTTAAATAATAAGATAAAAGCTTTCTAAATTAATAAGAATATTTTTAATAGGTATTATAAAAGTAAAAAGGTTATGGCTAAGATTCAAACAATTGGAGTATTGACTTCAGGAGGCGATGCTCCGGGCATGAATGCTGCAATACGTGCAGTTACCCGTGCAGGTATATGTCATGGATTCACGATGAAGGGTATTTACCGTGGTTATGACGGACTGATAAAAGGTGAAGTGCAGCCCTTTACCACAGAGAATGTAAGTGGCATTATTATGCAGGGTGGTACTATCCTCAAGACAGCGCGCAGTAAAGAGTTCATGACAGAGGAAGGTATGGCTAAGGCCTATGAGACATTGAAAAATGAAGAGATTGATGCCTTGGTGGTAATAGGAGGCAACGGTTCATTGACTGGTGCACGTAATTTTGCGGCAGAGTATGATTATCCCATCATTGGTTTGCCTGGTACTATCGATAACGACCTCTATGGTACTGATTCTACAATAGGATATGATACGACGATGAATACAATTATGGAGTGTGTGGACCGTATCCGTGATACTGCCCAGAGTCATGAGCGTATCTTCTTCGTGGAAGTGATGGGACGTGATGCTGGTTTCCTGGCACAGAATTCTGCGATTGCCAGTGGTGCTGAGGCAGCTATCATTCCGGAGGATTCCACTGATGTCGACCAGTTGGCTCGATTCATGGAACGCGGTATCCGTAAGTCCAAGAAAAGCTGCATAGTCATCGTGTCAGAGAGTCCTAAGTGCGGTGCACTGTATTATGCAGACCGTGTTAAGAAGGAATTCCCTGAATATGACGTGCGTGTATCAATTCTGGGTCACCTTCAGCGTGGAGGTCGTCCTACAGCACATGACCGTATCTTGGCTTCCCGTACTGGTGTAGGTGCTATCGAGGCAATTATGCAGGGACAACGCAATGTCATGGTAGGTGTACGCAACAATGAAGTGGTATTCGTGCCCTTCAGTGAAGCTATTCGCACAGATAAACCTATGGATATGCAACTCATCAAGGTACTTGATGAATTAAGCATCTAATTGAAAATTATCAATAGGATTATAAATATAAGGGTGCGTTTCCGTAACAAGAAACGCACCCTTATTGTTAATACTACGAATGATTATTTTCTGTGTTGCTGTTTACTTTTCAACACTTTCTTTTTCAGAGCTATGAGTTGTGGGAGGGCTTGTTCGCCTGCTTCTATTCCGCGCTGTATCATGGTGTCTATTTTCTCTGGAACGAAACTAGCGGCATCAAATCCTTTTAAATTGGGATTGATATAGATATCACAATTGGCACGATTATTATTGTACTTGGTAATGTCTGGTCGGACTTTGAGCCACTGGATGATACGTCCGGACAGTGTTTTGCGGTCTTTAATCGTCTTGTTGCGACTTTCATGTTTGTTTTGGGTGAGGTCAATGGCTATCACTACATCGGCCCCCATCTGTCTCACTACATCGACGGGGAGATTATTGAGTGCTCCGCCGTCTATCAGTGTGGAGTCACCCATTACGACGGGACGGAAAGCTCCTGGGATAGCCATGCTGGCACGCATGGCTGTGGACAGTTCTCCTCGGTCTAATATGACTTCCCTGAGTGTCTTCACATCTACGGCTACACACCGGAATGGTATGGGGAGTGTGTTGAAGTTGATGGAGTCACGATGTCCAGTCATGGAATCGAGCAATTCAATAACGTTATCACCTCTGAAGGCACCGAAACCTTTGGCATTAGCAGAATTATGGCCTTTATGGTCAATGGGGAAACCAAACATATAGGTAGTGCCACCTACCTTCTTGATGATTTTCTTCTTATAGTCCATCTCTCTGTCGGACAAAAGACTGATCCATTCCTGAGAACGAAACATTTTCTCTATGTCGGCTGAACGGTAACCGCATGCATATAGTCCGCCTACAATGGAACCGATACTGGTACCAGCAATATAGTCTATGGGAATACCACTTTTCTCGATGGCACGAAGTGCACCTGCATGGGCGGCTCCTTTGGCTCCTCCTCCGCCTAATACCAGTCCTACTTTGAGTCGATGACTGTTGGATTTTCCCTGTATATTGTTCGCTGCATTGGTTGCAGGAGTGCAGAGAATAAATGCCGACATCATCACTGCTGTCAGCAGTCTGAAATTGAGTTTCATTTTCATCTTTATTCTCATTTTTTGATATAATTATTCTGCTAATTCCCAACGGAATACGGCTCCGTTTTGGCGGGCAGGGTCTGAACCATGGTAGTCCAGAGAATAGGAACTGCCTGTGGTGGGACTCATGCCCATATAGAGATGTCTGTTAAATGACATCAGCATAAACTCCTTGTTGAGATAGTCCTGCCACATGAATACTTCTGCTTCTTCCGGATTGGTGGTGAATCTGATGTCACCTGGCATGCCGATTCCGGATATGCGTACGTAGCGACCGTCGGCACATTGCAGGGATACTTTTCCATTGCCACGGTCTGTGACACGGAATTTACTCTGCATACTGGTATCATTAGCGCCTGTATCGTGCATGATACCATGTTTAAGTGCAATCATAGGACGGTTGGTGGCCAGATTAATGATGCGGATTGTCTTTCCGAAGGGGATATAATCAATGCGATTGGCCTGTGGTTCCACGACCGTAAAATGGTCGAAGAGGGCATATCCACCGTTTCTGCCCTTATGATTGAAGGCAAAGAGGGCTGGGCGTGAGCCTTGGAAAGTGATAAGCTGATAACTGAGTGTCATCTCGGGACCTAAGTTTGTAAAATGGATACCATCTGTGGAGTAAGCATATCGAGCTTTGTCATGGTCGAAATCACCATTCAGGCGGAGCCATATCTTCTGCACTTTTCCACTGAGCGCTACATCAATGGTATCATTATCGGATTGCTGGAAGAATCGTATGATGTTGTGGTTGCCTTCACGGACAATGCCCGCCCATGAACAGGGTACATTGATGTTGCCTAATCCCGCAACATCGCCATCTTGCAGATGGGAGGTGGTGAGTTGTACTGTAGTGACGGATGTAGGACCAATGCATCGCTGTGTGAGGGTATTACGAGCCCACATCAGTTGACTGGCAGGCAGTGTATTGAGCTTGAGTTGTCCATTGGTTAAGCTCCATTTCGTGTCATCCGGATTGTGGTTCCACTGCCATATCCGGCCTAATTTCTTTCCATCAAATTCCTCATTGCGCTCGTAGGGTGCACGGATGGGTTGTTGGACTCCCGTACTTGGTTTTGTCCATGTGCGGGGCGCTCTACCCAGATTACCTTCCAGACCGATCATCGGCCAGCCGTCTTTCCAAGTTACGGGAAGTAGGTCAACAGTGCGCCCGATGCTATGGAAGTCCTGCATGAGCAGTGCCCACCATTGTCCGTCTGGGGTACTGACGATGCCTCCCTGGTGGGCATTAGAGCAATTAGTCTGACGAGGATCAGCCGGTAGAATATCTATTTTGTCGCCATCGTTGGGTATGCGTCCATGGTATCGGGTGGCTGGGGCAGCATGGTAGCCCATGGTCTCGTCTGCCTCAATGGATGTAAATTCGTAAGGTCCCCATATACTTTTACTGCGGGCACAGGTGGTACGACCATTGGGGGCATAGTCAGTGCTGACCAGATAATACATGCCATTGATTTTATACATGTGATGACCTTCGCCAATACCACTTCCTTCCGGGATAATCACTCGTTCTGTACTGTCAATCGGTCCACTGAGGTCTGGTTGTAGTTCTGTGCATTTTACAGCACCGTATCCATGGATGGCGTAAATCTTGCCATTATCATCGAAGAGCACACTCAGGTCGTAAATTCTACCTTTCATATTAATATGTTTCCATGGACCGTGGATATCCTTGGAAATATAGCATTGTAGTCCCTTTCCGTTTATATTGGAAAAAATATAAAATTGTCCGTTGGCATAGCGGATGCACGGTGCCCAGATGCCCTGACCATACACTTCTTTGCCATTCTGGAGAGAAAAGGCAGGGTCTTTGAAGTCAAAGCGGTCAAAACAATAACTGATTTGTTCCCAATTGACGAGGTCTTTGGAATGGAGAATATTGACACCAGGTACTGTGTGCATAGTGGTACCCGCCAAATAATAATCATTGCCAACCCGAAGAATGTCCGGATCAGAAAACTCATCGTAAAAGAGAGGATTGGTGTAAGTACCGTTTCCATTGTCGGCGCTCCATGATGACTGGGCGGATGACAAGAGGGGGAGTGCCGAAAAGGCACAGGTAAGAATAAGATTGTGAATGTGCATAAATGATTTGTAGTTAGAGAACTTCGTGTGAAATATTAATTAGGAGAGCGGGATACGGGAATCGAACCCGCCTCCCAGGCTTGGGAAGCCCGTGCACTACCGATGTGCTAATCCCGCACATGAGCCGATACCCGGACTCGAACCGGGGACCTACGCATTACGAATGCGTTGCTCTACCAACTGAGCCATATCGGCCTTCAAAAATTCTCTCTCTTCTTAAATGCGGATGCAAAGATAATAGAATTTTTTCATTCTGCAAAATTTTTTAGCCATAAAGTTTCTCTTTTAAAAACTTTCCTGTTATACTTTCTTTGCAGCCACTCACTATTTCAGGGGTTCCGCAGGTTACTAACTGGCCTCCTTTGTCACCTCCCTCTGGTCCTAAATCCAATACATAATCGGCACATTTGATGACATCCATATTATGTTCTATTACGATGATAGTGTGTCCACGGGAAATCAGTGCATCAAAGCTACTGAGTAGTTTGCGAATATCGTGGAAATGCAGACCAGTAGTGGGTTCATCGAAGATGAACAGGGTGGGGTCCTGGCGCTCCTGACCGATAAAATAGGCCAGTTTTACACGCTGGTTTTCACCGCCTGAGAGGGTGGATGAACTCTGTCCAAGTTTGATATACCCCAAACCAACATCTTCTAATGGTTGCAGGCGCTTGACGATAATATTCTGACCATGTGCTGAGAAAAATTCGATGGCCTCGGATATAGTCATATTAAGTACCTCATCGATATTTTTACCTTCAAAACGCACGTCGAGGATGTCTTTTTTGAAGCGATGACCATGACAACTTTCGCAGACCAGTTCCAAATCGGCCATGAACTGCATTTCTACAGTAATGGTTCCTGCTCCTTTACATTCATCACAGCGTCCTCCATCCGCATTGAAGGAGAAAAACTGGGAAGTGAAACCCATCTGTTGAGCCAATGGCTGTTGAGCATATAAATCACGGATAGCATCGTAAGCCTTCACGTATGTGGCAGGATTGGAGCGGGTGCTCTTGCCGATAGGATTCTGATCGACCATTTCCACGTGCTTGATGACATCTATATCTCCTTCCAGGGCGATGTATTCGCCTGGCGCATCAGATACTTCACCAATACGTCGCTTGAGGGCGGGATATAGTATGCCTTTGATAAGTGATGATTTGCCAGATCCGCTGACACCTGTTACGGCAGTAAGGACATTGAGTGGGATGCGTGCATCCACGCCTTTGAGATTGTTCATTCTTGCTCCTTTAATCTCAATGGAACGATTCCATGGGCGACGACTCTTGGGGAGAGCTATCTGCTCTTCGCCCGTGAGATATTTGATGGTGTAACTACGTGGATAGGTGGCAGTGGTGGCTGAACTGATGGCTTTGGTATCGCCTGTAAAGACGATTTCACCTCCTAAGCGACCTGCATCCGGACCAACATCTATCAGATAATCGGCAGCACGCATGATTTCTTCATCATGTTCTACGATGACTACAGTATTACCCAACTGCTGTAGGTGACGCAATACGTTGATGAGTCGCTGGGTATCGCGACTATGGAGTCCGATGCTCGGTTCATCCAGTATATACAGGGAACCGATGAGTGAACTACCCAATGAGGTTGTGAGGTTGATACGCTGACTCTCGCCACCGGAAAGGGTGTTGGAGAGACGGTTGAGTGTAAGGTATCCCAACCCAACGTCCAACAGGAACTGCAGTCGACTGGTAATTTCTGTGAGCAGACGCTTGCCTATCTGTGCATCGTGCTCATCCAACTGCAACACGCGGAACCACTCTGTAAGTCTGTCTACAGGCATCTGAACCAAATCAGAAATGCTTCGTCCGTTTATTTTTACATAGTCAGCCTCTTTTTTGAGACGTGTACCATGACAAACGGGACAGGTGGTCTTTCCACGGTATCGACTCATCATGACCCGATATTGTATTTTGTATTGGTTCTCCTTCACCATCTGGAAAAAGGAGTCAATGGATATCTGGTCATGGATATCTTTGTACCGTTCACTTGGCAGACCGTGCCATAGCTGGTCTTTCTGTTCCTGGGTAAGGTCCATGTACGGTGTAAAGATGGGGAAGTCGTCCTTGGCTGCACGACGGCAGAATTCCTCTTTCCATTCTTTCATCTTCTCGCCATGCCAACATACGACACAACCGTCATAGACGCTGAGTGTGGTATTGGAGATAACCAGTTTGTCGTCTATTCCTATTACATTCCCAAAGCCCTGACATTCCGGACAGGCACCAACGGGGGAATTGAATGAGAATAACTGGTCGGAAGGTTCTTCGAAGGTGATGCCGTCAGCCTCGAACTTCATGGAGAAATCATAACTGATCATGGCGGGCAGCATCGTGAGTCGACAGGAACCGTTCCCCTCATAAAAGGCGGTTTCTGCTGAGTCTACCAGGCGGGCAATGGTATCTTTGTCATCGGCAGCTGACATGCGGTCGATAACAAGATAGATATCATCGGGCGGTGCGCTGGCTGCATCAATCTCCTCAATGCGGATAAAGTCTCCTTTCATGAAAAGACGTGCATATCCTTGTTGGACATACATCTGCAACTGTTTTTCCAATGTCCGGTCTGCGGGCAGATGCAAGGGTGACAAAATTGCAAATTTAGTGCCTTGGCCCATCTGTAACATCTGTTGAACCACGTCTTCCGTGGAATGCTTCTTCACCTCAGCACCGCTGATGGGGGAGAATGTGTGACCGATACGGGCATAAAGCAGACGCAGATACTCGTATATTTCGGTGGTGGTACCTACTGTGGAACGCGGATTGCGGGAGATGACCTTCTGCTCGATGGCAATGGCGGGTGGAATACCCTTGATAAAATCGCACTCGGGCTTATTGATACGCCCCAAAAACTGACGGGCGTAAGAAGAAAGACTCTCTACATATCTGCGCTGGCCTTCGGCATAGAGCGTATCGAAAGCAAGTGAAGACTTGCCCGATCCGCTCACGCCGGTAATGGCTACTAATTGATTACGGGGAATTCTGACGTCGATATTCTTGAGGTTATTGACGCGGGCCCCTTTAATTTCTATATATTTACTGTTGTTGTCCATTAATCTTTTCTACTCTTACTGATGCTGAGGGCGGAGCAGGTCATTGACGGTCTTCACTGGATTGAAAGTGCCCAGTGGTACCTCTACAAAGACGGTGTTCCAGTCGCTCATGGCGCCATTCCACAGTCCTGGTAATTCCAGTGCCTGCAGTTCTTTGCCATTCTTACTCTTGCTGGAGATGAATCCTGTGGTACGATCTACATATTTAGGCAGGTCGAAGGCCTCCCCTTTATAATTTTTCACAGCGCAAACCAAGTCAACGGGGTTGAAGTGGGTGCCCTTGGTAAACATCTCCATATATTCTTGATTGTTGGTGTCTATCTGACTGCTCTCCAGAATCTGAAGGCTTACAGTACCGTCCTGATTATAGGTAAGGAACGGACCACCACCAGGTTCACCCACATTCTTCACTACGCCACATACACGCATTGGACGATTGAGTTTACTGCGAAGATAAATCACCAGGTCTGCATCTTCCAGTTCTTTGATGTCTTGTCTGCGGCAGCAGAGGTCGCGCTGAACGAAGCGGATGATTTCCTCCAGTTGGGCGTGATTGTAATTACCAGTGTCGAGCAAACGGAGATAATCGAATGCCTTAGTCTGTAACTGAACCAATACGCCGGCGATAATCTGCTTCCATTCCACAGTCTCGGGTTTCAGTCTGTCGGGCACTACATTATCTATATTCTTCACGAAGATGACATCAGCCTCTATTTCATTGAGATTCTCAATAAGAGCGCCATGTCCACCTGGACGGAAGAGTAATGTGCCATCTTCATTGCGGAACGGAGTACCGTCAGGATTGGCTGCTACGGTATCAGTACTGGGCTTCTGCTCAGAGAATGATATCTCATAGCGGATACCGTATTTCTTGGCAAAGAAGTCCACTTTCTGAGCTACTTTCTGCTTGAAAAGTACCAGATGGTCATGACTCACGGTGAAGTGAACATGGCTCTCTCCGTTGCTGGCAGCATAGAGTGCACCTTCCACGAGGTGTTCTTCCATAGGTGTGCGTGGACCTTCTTGATATTGATGGAACAGCAGGAGTCCCTTAGGCAGTTGACCGTAATTGAGTCCTTTTTCTTCGAGCATATTGGCTACTACAGCTTTGTAATTACCTTCAGCTATGAGAGCCTTGATACCTTTACCTTCATTTTTGGTACACATCTCATCTAGTGCGCCGAAGAAAGCGAAGTGTTCTATATCATCAAAGTACTTCTTCTCAAAATCGGTTGTGGGCACATCATAAGAAGCGGTAAGGAAGCCAAACATATTCTTAAACATACGACTCGCAGCACCTGATGCAGGAACAAACTTTACGATACGGTGTCCGGCTGACTTATAGTCCTTCCATGCTTGTATAGCCTGCTTGCGGGTTGGCTCATCAGGAGCCAGAATTCCACGGTCGATACTGGCGGCTGCCTCTAATTTAAGGAAGGGGAAACCGGTTTCAAATTCTTTCAGTTGTGCATCCAATTTCTCGGCACTGATGCCCTTGGCTGCAATCTGTTTAAGGTCTTGTTGTGATAACATATTTGTGGTATTTTTACAGTTGAGTGAACAAAAATACAAAGATTAACCGAAAAAAGGAAAGAAATAAGAAGAAAAATCTTAATTTTGCAGTTAATTAACTTGCATGAGGTATCTAAATGGAGATACTAAAATAAAATAGAAGGCTTATGGCAGAGAAATTTGCATTTACTCCGGAGGAGCAGGAAGAGACGAAAAACCTGTATGGAAAGCTTCGCGAACAGGTGGATAACACTTTGCGTGAGGGTGATGTGGAAAAGATAAGAACACTGCTTACACAGAATATAGAGAACAACAGAATAGGACGAAATCCATTCGGACTGAATCCCATCTTGCTGAGTTTGCAGACTGCACTCATTGTGGTGGAGGAGATAGGTCTGAAGCGTGATGCTGTTCTCGCTATCCTATTGCACCCAAGTGTGGAGGACGGTGCTATTACATTGGAAGATGTGAAAGCACAGTTCGGCGACTCTGTGGCGCTAATCCTGCATGGCATACAGCGTATAGATGAACTCTACCAGAAAAACCCTGTGATAGAGAGCGAGAACTTCCGTAACCTGCTTTTGTCGTTTGCGGAAGATATGCGTGTCATCCTGATTCTGATTGCCGACCGTGTAAACTTGATGAGGCAGATACGTGATGCAGAGGACAATGAATTGAAGCAGCGTGTGAGTGAGGAGGCTGCATATCTTTATGCACCTCTGGCTCATAAGCTGGGTCTTTATAAACTGAAGAGTGAACTGGAAGACTTGTCGCTGAAATATATGGAGCATGATGCTTACTATATGATTAAGGAGAAACTCAATGCGACTAAGTCTACCCGTGACGCTTATATAAAGAGGTTTATTGGCCCTATCAATGATAAGTTACTGGCAGCCGGACTGAAATTCCACATGAAGGGACGTACCAAGTCCATTCATAGTATCTGGCAGAAGATGAAGAAACAGAAGTGTGGCTTTGAAGGTATCTATGACCTTTTTGCTATCCGTATTATTTTGGATGCTCCTGTAGAGAAGGAGAAGATGCAGTGCTGGCAGGTATATTCCATCATTACGGATATGTATCAGCCTAATCCTAAACGACTGCGTGACTGGCTTTCTGTGCCTAAAAGCAATGGCTATGAGAGTCTGCATATCACAGTGCTCGGACCGGAACAGAAATGGGTGGAGGTACAGATACGTACTGAACGTATGGATGAGATTGCCGAACGTGGTGTGGCTGCCCACTGGAGATACAAGGGTATCAAGGGTGAGAGTGGGCTGGATGACTGGTTGACGAATATCCGTAATATTCTGGAAACTAGTGATGACCTCCAGATGATGGATCAGTTCAAGATGGATTTGTATGAGGATGAGGTGTTTGTCTTTACACCCAAAGGCGACTTGTATAAATTCCCGAAGGGTGCTACGGTACTTGACTTTGCATATCATATTCATTCCAAGATAGGTAATCAGTGTGTGGGCGCGAGAATCAATAATAAAGTAGTAACTTTTCGCTATCATCTAAACAGCGGTGACCAGGTGGAAATCATGACTGCATCCAATCAGAAACCGAAGCAGGAATGGTTGAATATTGTGAAGACATCCAGAGCCAAGGCCAAGATAAGACTGGCACTGAAAGAAACACAAGTGAAGGAAGGCCTATACGCCAAGGAGATCATTGAGCGAAAATTTAAAAACAGGAAGATAGAATTGGAGGAATCACTGTTCCAACAACTGATTAAGAAGTTGGGATTCAAGGAAGTAAGCGATTTCTATAAACAAATAGTTGATGGTGAACTGGATACCAATACAGTGATAGATGGTTATCTGGAACTGAAAAATAAACTCAGTACGGTAAAGGGAGACAATGAGGCTCAGTCAGCTGAAGATTTTGTGCTAGACCAGTCCAAATTACCTGTTAATGCTGCTGCTTCCAATATGGATGATGTATTGGTAATCGACCAGAATCTAAAAGGTATTGACTATCAGCTGGCCCGTTGCTGCAACCCGATATATGGTGATAAAGTGTTCGGATTTGTGACAGTTAGTGGCGGCATCAAAATCCATCGCTGTGACTGTCCGAATGCCCCAGAACTGCGTAACCGATTCGGTTATCGTATTGTGAAGGCAAAATGGAGTGGAAAGGGTTCTTCACAGTATATTATTGTGCTGAAGGTAATTGGCAATGATGACATTGGCATTGTGAATAATATGACGAGTATTATTGCCAAAGAACAGAATCTGGTACTGCGTAGTATCAATATTGATAGTCATGACGGACTTTTCAGTGGTAATTTGACCGTTATGCTGGATGATACTTCCAAACTGGAAGCCTTGATGAAGAAACTACGTACCGTGAAGGGCGTGAAATCTGTGGAACGCTGCTGATGGTAAGTTTGTGATAATGAAAATGAGCTCGCGATTCACATCGGGAGCTCACCATCACAAACACAAAATACAAAACCCCGGGATTTGCATCCCTGGAATGTATTAAGGATTCTTATACTAATAATGAATCATGTTCATTTTTAGAATCTAATTTTATGCGTTTGAGGAATACAATTACTGGATTCCGTCTTCACGCAGTTTCTGCTGCCATTTCCATGCAGACTTCAGTACATCCTCGATTGGAGTATCTGCTTTCCAGCCCAATACTTTGTTGGCTTTGTCCACATTACCCCAAACTTTCTCGATATCGCCCTCACGACGTGGAGCAAACTTCCAGTTGAGTTTCACACCTGTGGCTTTTTCAAATCCCTGAACAACTTCAAGGGTACTGAGACCTGTACCTGTACCGATATTGAATACCTCTACACGGTCGGTGTCCGGATTGTCCAGTACACGTGCCATAGCCTTTACATGTGCTTTAGCCAGGTCTACCACATAGATATAGTCGCGGATACATGTTCCGTCAGGAGTGCTGTAGTCATTGCCGAAGATCTTCAATTGCTCACGGATGCCGATAGCAGTCTGAGTGACGAAAGGAATCAAGTTCATTGGAACACCGTTAGGTAATTCACCAATGAGTGCAGATGGATGAGCGCCAATAGGATTGAAGTATCGCAGGATGATGCTTTTGATAGGAGCACCACTGTGAATATCGTCCTGAATGATTTCCTCATTGATCTGTTTAGTGTTTCCGTAAGGACTCAGTGCTTTCTGGATAGGAGCCTTCTCTGTGACAGGCAGATTCTCCGCAGTCGGTTGACCGTAAACGGTGCAGCTGGAAGAGAAGATGATGCCCTTGACGTGATGTTTGGGCATCAGGTCAAGCAGATTGACGAGACTGACAATATTATTGCGGTAATACTTCAGTGGCTGTTGAACACTTTCGCCTACTGCCTTGCTGGCAGCAAAATGAATGATACCCTCTATATCAGGATATTTGGTGAATACTGCATCGAGTGCCTGATAGTCGCAGCAGTTAATCTGTTCGAATGCTGGGCGTATGCCTGTAATCTTTTCGATGCCATCCAGTACATTGGCGTTAGAGTTGGAAAGGTCATCAATGATAACCACTTTGTAACCAGCCTGCTGGAGTTCTACGGTGGTGTGACTTCCGATAAAGCCTGTACCACCAGTTACTAAAATTGTCTGTTTCATAGTCTGTTGTCTATATTTCAGTTCTGTTTGTTACTTTTGATTTCTGCATTATCTATCATGACACAGCCTTAGAATTTATTTCTTCAACTGAGCGATGGCCTCTTGCAGAGAAGCTATTTTCTCTTCACTGTCGCTTTGCTTCTTGCGTTCCAGTGTAACAACCTGTTCTGGTGCGTGCGCTACAAACTTCTCATTGGACAGCTTTTTCTTGATACCTATCAGGAATCCCTGAAGATGTTCCAACTGAGCCTGCATCTTAGCAATCTCAGCCTCTACATCGATCTTGTCGCCCAATGGAATGGTATATTCCTGTGTGCCTACCATGAATGCAGAAGCGGTGGAATCCTTCTCAGCCACAACGGTGATATTGTTCAGATTGGCCATCTTGCTGAGTACCTCATTATATTCTGCATAAGGATGACTTCCGATTGCCTGCAGGTCCAATGCCTCTTTAGGGGCAATGTTCTTCTGAGAGCGTATCATACGGATGCCACTCACAATCTGCTTCACATTCTCTATTTCCTGGATGAGTGTGTCGTCAGCATCTGTAGGTGCTTCCAGAATCAATCTGTCGCGCATGATGCTTTCGCCTTCTTTACGGTCATAGATATGCTGCCAGAGTTCCTCTGTAATAAATGGCATGAAGGGGTGAAGCATCTTAAGCAGTATCTCGAAGAAATGTAAGGTAGCATTGTAGGTCTGAATGTCGATAGGCATAGCTTCGCCGTTTACATAAGCTGGCTTGACCATCTCCAGATACCAACTGGAGAACTCATCCCAGAAAAGACGGTAAACTGCCATCAGTGCCTCGCTGATACGATATTTGCTGAACAAATCATCCACTTCGGCTGATACCTTATTTAATTTAGCTGCAAACCAGTTTACTGCTATGCTGTTTACATTCGGTTGCTGCAGTGCCTCTGATACCTGCCATCCTTTGACAAGACGGAAGGCGTTCCAAATTTTATTGTTGAAGTTACGGCCTTGTTCACACAGACTTTCATCGAAGAGAATGTCGTTGCCGGCAGGTGCGGATAGCATCATACCCATACGGACACCGTCAGCACCAAACTTATCTATCAGCATGATAGGATCAGGGCTATTGCCTAATGACTTAGACATCTTACGACCCAGTTTGTCGCGCACGATACCTGTGAAGTAAACATGCTTGAACGGCATCTTTCCCTGATATTCGTAACCTGCCATAATCATGCGGGCTACCCAGAAGAAGATGATATCCGGCCCTGTTACCAAGTCACTGGTGGGATAGTAATAGTTAATTTCCTCATTGTTTGGCTTGTTGATACCATCAAACAAGGAAATAGGCCACAACCAACTGGAGAACCATGTATCAAGTGCATCTTCATCACGGCGCAGATCTGCCTTGGTGATATGCTCAAAGCCGGCAATTTTATGTGCGCGCTCTAATGCCTGGTCTTCATCCAGGGCTACGACGAACTTCTCATCCTCACCTTCTGCAGTTGGCAGAAAGTAAGCAGGAATACGATGACCCCACCATAACTGGCGACTGATACACCAATCCTGGATATTCTCCAACCAGTTCTTATAAGTGGTCTTATATTTCGTGGGATAGAACTTAATCTCATCGTCCATCACTGGAGGCAGTGCAATGTCAGCAAAATGCTTCATGCTCAGGAACCATTGTTTGCACAGACGAGGTTCTACGGCAGTCTGAGGGTTACGCTCAGAATATCCCACCTTATTATCATAGTCTTCAATGTGGTCCATCAGTCCAGCCTTTTCCAAATCTTTGGCTATCTGCTTACGCACATCCATACGGTCCATACCTATATACATGCCTGCTGCTTCAGAAATGGTGCCATCTGGATTGAAAATGTCAATCGTTTCCAGCTTGTGCTTCTTGCCGAGCATATAGTCATTGGTATCATGGGCAGGTGTTACCTTCAAACATCCCGTACCAAACTCGATGTCCACGTAACGGTCTTCTATCACAGGGATGACACGGTTGACGAGTGGCACGATGACATGATGGCCTTTCAACCATTGGTTCTTAGCATCTTTAGGATTGATACACATAGCCGTATCACCCATGATAGTCTCAGGACGGGTAGTGGCTACTACTGCAAAATATCCCTTCTCATCCTTGTGTACTACATTGTTGCCGTCTGTAGCATCAGCTAGATACTGGTCTACGCCATCCTGGTCAGCCAAGTAATATTTCAGATGATAGAGTTTGGATTTCTCGTCATGATAGATAACCTCCTCATTGCTCAAAGCGGTCTGAGCCTTAGGATCCCAGTTTACCATACGCAGACCGCGATAGATAAGTCCCTTATCATAAAGGTCAACAAAAACTTTCAATACGCTTTCGGAGCGTTTCTCATCCATGGTGAAGGCTGTACGGTCCCAGTCACAACTGGCACCCAAACGGCGCAACTGCTTCAGGATGATGCCACCATGTTCGTTAGTCCATTCCCATGCATGCTGCAGGAACTGATCTCGTGTGAGGTCACTCTTTTTGATGCCTTCCTGAGCCAGCTTGTTCACTACTTTAGCTTCCGTAGCGATAGAAGCATGGTCAGTACCGGGTACCCAACAGGCATTTTTACCTTCCATACGGGCACGGCGCACCAAGATATCCTGAATCGTATTGTTCAGCATGTGACCCATGTGGAGCACACCTGTTACATTTGGCGGTGGTATCACGATGGTGTAAGGTTCACGACCATCTGGCTTGCTGGAAAACAATTTATTGTCAAGCCAATACTGATACCATTTGGATTCGACCTCTTTTGGGTCGTATTTACTTGCTAATTCCATTTATATGTTAAGTTTTACTTCTCTATTTTATAAAAAACGGTGCAAATATACAAAATTTCAATGGAAATTATGTACTTTTGCAGAAGAAATTCAAGAATTATTGAATATAGTGGTTGAAAAATTAAAAATTGATATGCATACAAGAGAAGAAAAACTGAAGGCTTTCGGCAGATTTCTGGATGTCCTCGATGAACTCAGAGAGAAATGTCCATGGGATAAAAAGCAGACGAACGAGAGCCTTCGCCCCAATACCATAGAGGAAACGTATGAACTTTGCGATGCACTGATTAAAGATGATGAGAAGAACATATGTAAAGAATTAGGCGATGTGCTGATGCACGTATGCTTCTATGCAAAAATCGGTAGCGAGAGATCGCAATTTGATATAGCTGATGTGTGTAACATGTTGGTAGATAAGCTGATATTCCGTCATCCTCATGTGTATCACCCTTCTCAGATAGGGGCTCTTGAACCGAAGCCTTTACCTTATGGAGAAAATCAAGAAAATAGAGAATTTGCCAATGCGAAGACTTCTGACCAGGTCCTTCAGAACTGGGAACAGATAAAACTGAGAGAGAAAGATGGCAATAAACGGGTGCTAAGTGGCGTTCCTGATGCGCTGCCGTCTCTTATCAAGGCATATAGAATACAGGACAAGGCCAGGAACGTGGGCTTTGACTGGAAAGACAAAGCAGATGTGTGGAATAAAGTGAGAGAGGAACTCGGTGAACTGGAAACTGAACTTCGCAAAGAGGATAAGGAACATTCTACCGAAGAACTGGGCGACTTTCTGTTTAGTGTAATCAATGCAGCACGCCTGTATCATCTCAATCCTGACAATGCACTGGAAAAGACAAACAGAAAATTTATCAATCGCTTCAATTATATCGAAGACCACAGCATTAAGGCAGGAAAACCACTGACAGAGATGACATTGGGCGAGATGGATGAATTGTGGAACAAAGCTAAAAAACTGGAGCGCGACAGTCAGCCTGCGTCATGACAGCGTAATTAAGAAGAATATTGTATAAAATTCAAAATTAAGATAATTCTATAAAGATGAAGAATATAGTATTGA
>DAIRCP010000060.1:0-20874 GCA_036796635.1 Prevotella sp.
GGCGTATCGTACAACACCTTTTTCAATTCCACTGAAGTCGGAACCCCCATAGCGGTATATGTGTTCCAAGGCTCCCGCGTCGCTGGAATATCACGCCAGCTCTCACTCGACTACGAATGGAACTTCGGCGCCTCCTTCGGCTGGAAACCTTACGACAGCAACAAGAACGTCTTCAACAATATGGTAGGGTCGAAAGTGAACGCCTACCTCAACTTCGGGCTGTACTTGAACTGGCACATGAACGACAGTTGGAATCTGCGGGCCGGTATCGACGCCACGCATTACTCGAACGGCAACACCCACTACCCGAACTCGGGAGTGAACCTCATCGGTGCCAGAATCGGCATCGAGCGCACTTTCAATGCCACCTATCTGCATTCAACAAAGTACCATCCGACCGATGTTGTTGCTGCCGAGATGCCTTACTGGTGCCTTGATGTGGCGGCTTACGGGGCTACGCGTTCCAAAGTTATCGCATCAGAGAACTACATCGTGCCGGGATCTTTCGGCGTATGCGGTTTGACAATCAATCCAATGCACAATCTGAGCAAATACGTCAAGGCAGGAGTGTCGCTTGACGGACAATACGACGAAAGCGCCAACCTCGACCAGCACATCGCCGGCAACAATGAGAACGACAACTCTAAACTGATGTTTTATCGACAACCATTCAGCGAACGGTTCAGTGTGGGGATGTCTCTACGCACAGAATTTACCATGCCGATATTCTCCATCAATTTCGGCATCGGACATAACGTCATCTATCAAGGCAACGACCATAATGGATTCTATCAAGTATTGATTCTGAAAACATTCATCACCCGCAACATCTTCCTGCACACGGGATACCGGCTCAACAAATTCCATGACCCGGAAAACCTGATGATAGGCATCGGCTACCGGTTCACTGGTAGACATAAGAAATAAATTAAGTGAAATAAAAACTTTGTCCGATGAAGGCATCATTCTTGAATTATTTTGTATATTTGCAGCCATATATTGTAAACTGAAGAATCATGAATAAATGGATTTTTGCATTTGGACTAAGCGGACTCCTTATCTGTAATTGCTGTTGTGCCAAGAAAACAATAACAACGATGGTACCGCAAACTGCAGAAATGGCAGGCACTGCCAAGACTGATACAATAAAGGAAGTATCGTCAAATACGCTCATCATCTTCTATGATGCGGCAGTAGGAAAACACCCGCTGATGAAAGCCGTGAAACAGAAGCACTGCACCTTACTCTATGATTACAAGAGTATGAATGGCATTGCCATCCGCATCCCTGACAACTGGCCTATCCGCAAAGCCATCAAATATTTCTATCAGGTGAAAGGGGTCGTGCAAGTAAACAGAGACCGCATCTGTCACCTGGATTAACCCATCAGAATATCTGCATCTTCAGTCCTAAAGACAGACAGAGTATGTCGCGCCACGACACATGTCAATCCTGTACCTTACTGCGTACATACAGGTCGCAGATGCTCACCTCGTAGAAACCGGTGACGCTCTTGACATGCTTCCGCTTATTACGGGGAACAATCCACGTGATTCGCTGACCGGCAAAGGCATTGATACGACCACATGTGGAGAGATAGGCATAATACCTGTCGGGATAACGCTGTGGCTGTCTGCCCCAGAATTCATGGCCGAATACTGTGGTGAAATACAGACCACATTCCAAAGGTTCAAACAGCCAGCCATGGCGGAGATATTCAGCCCACGGAATATAATTCTCCTTAATGGTCATTGTTATCTTTGCACGGGGACTGTGATAACGGGGTATGAAACCGACCATCAGATGCGTCTCCCACTGGCGATGACGGCCATAGTCCCAGCCCAGGCCTAATGACATGAGTCCCATATTGCCCGCATATTGCGTAACTAATTGCGTGGGAATAAGCGATGCCCAATACTTGCGGTAATAATGCGTACGACGATCGTAACTGGTGGATTTTCCAGGTAACTCAAGATAGAAACCACCTTGCAAAGTGGTATCTCTACTAAGATAAGTCAACGAGTCGTTCACATCCAGCGAATCCACATCACCGGTTGCAAACGATGCGACAGAGACCAGCAACAGGAGTATACTAAAAAGAAATGACTTCATAATGGTAACTTTTGGGGGTGATGGTAACTATGGCATAATGACGATGATTGGCACAATCTACGCCATAATAGGTTATCCCGTCATTGAATATCTGAGTCTCCTGCACTGAATGGTCATGCCCATTCACACAAAACATGATACCAGGCAAACTCTGAACATAATGTTCAAATGCTTTTGCCACATTATTGTTAAACTGGTCGCTGTACGGACGAGCATGCATACACAATACGGTACGGTCAAAACGAGAAGAGTCGGCAACTCTTTCTGATTCCAGAAAGTCAAAATTAGGTACAGCCGCCAGATAATCATATTCTGTGGCATTGGTATTTAGGCAAATGAACTTGACTCTACCAGCTATAAAACTATAATCCAGTTTTCCAAACATGCTCTCAAACACATCATCGCCCGTGCCCAGAAAGTCATGATTACCGATGAGAGCCACATAAGGCTTCTGTAATTTGTCCAGTTTATCACGTGCCCACTGGAACTCCCGCGTTGTAGCATCATCGGTCAAGTCACCAAGATGTATCACAAAATCTATAGAATCCCGTGCATTGATATTGTCTATCACATCTATCATGTCGCTATACCACTCATGTGTATCACTTATCAATGCGATACGGATGGTATCTTTATTTGCCAGCGTACTCTCTATCTCAGAAATATGATGCGCATTGATATCTGTCTCACCCCCGAAACGGGTATCATAAGGATGATAATCAAACATATCACAACCTGACAACAGACTTATCACACATAGGGTAAGTACAATTTTTCTCATAATCAGTGTAGTTTAGGTTACAAAGATACATATATTTTTCCGTATTCTGATTTTCTAAATGATGTATATTCTATTCATTTTTTCCATAGAATTTTGGACAAATGGGCAAAAAGAGGTATATTTGCACAATATATACTGGAAATATGGAAAAAGACGTTATCAAATATGCAGATTTGGAACTTGTAAAAAACAAAGTTGCCGACGGATTTATCGAAGATGACATCATCGTCTCCGACAAGATGGGCGAACTGCCTATTCCTGACGAGCCGAGACGACTGAACTTCATCCTCGTCGCCCTGTGCAAACGGGGTAAAGCACAGTTCTGCGTAGATACCCAAGAACGTATGGTACAGGCAAATGACGTGCTCATCGTCACCGACCGACATGTGGTGGACAATTACATGGCTAGCCGTGACCTGGAGGGGTTAGGGATGATTATAACCCCCAACTTCTTTGCGGAAATAGTGCGCAACGTGAGTGAGATATCCACGCTGATGCTCTTTGCCAAAGATCATCCGGTAGTATCTCTTTCGTCTGAAGAGGGTTCCGTTTTCGAAGAATACTTCTACCTCATCAGAAAAAAAGTAGCGGAAATGAACCATCATTTCCGGAAAGAGTTAATCAAATCGCTCCTACTCTCCATGTTTTATGACCTCAGCAATGTGATTTACCGTGTTCAGCAGCTTAGTAATTCTGGCAGGAAGACACGTACGGATACTATCTTTACGGAATTCATACGCTTGCTGGAAGCGAACTATAAACATGAGCGCAGGGTAAGCTGGTATGCCGAGCAGCAGTTTATCACTTCCAAATATCTGTCGGAATCAGTAAAACAGGCCAGCAAACTGACTCCTAACGAATGGATAGACAACTATGTGACGTTGGAAATACGTGTCATGCTGAAAAACACAACCAAGAGCATCAAAGAAATATCAGAGGAACTAAATTTTCCCAATCAGAGTTTTCTTGGAAAATATTTCAAGGAACATGTGGGTATGAGCCCTTCTGAATACAGAAAGAAATAAAAGCAGACTAACGCGTATCGCTTAATCCTGCTGTAACAGTTCATCCGCCAACTGGCAGAGGTCACGATACCACTTCTCCCCGAATCGGCGGATAAGCGGATCTTTAAGAAACTGATACATCGGGAGGTGAAGTTCACGTCCCTTTTCGAGTGCCGACTTGCATATCTCCCAACGATTATAATTCAAGCCCACAGTGCCATTGGCAAACTGCTTCTCACGGATAGGATATAATGCACAGCTGATGGGCTTACAGAACTTGGTCTTACCCTGGCGATAGGCTCTTTCGAGGGCACACAAGCAGAGTCCGTTTTCATAACAGGTGAAGGCACAGTCCTTTCCGCCTACGATACTTGTTACCAAATCACCGTCCGGGTCTGTATAAGCCACTCCTTGTTTGTCCACCACTGCCTGTGCATTGGCTGACAAATCAGTCCAGACGGTATCTAGAGAATCTTCGATGCCTCCTATTTCATCCAGCGTAACAGGTGCGCCGGCATCACCTTCTACACAACAAGCACCTTTGCATTGGTCCAAGTCACAGCAGAATTCTACAGTAAGGATGTCTGATGAGAACAATACATCATCTAGTTGGAGGATAGGAGGAAGCATAATGATAAGTTTTTGAGGGAATGAAATAAAATAGGATGTCACTCACGGGTTTACCAATTAACAGGAGTGAGGCCGTTTTGCTCCAGATAGGCATTGCAGCGGGAGAACTGATGATTGCCGAACCACCCGCCTCGATTGGCCGACAAGGGTGACGGATGTACAGATTCAAGCACCAAATGCTTGTTCTTGTCTATCAGATAAGACTTGCTGCGGGCATAACCGCCCCAAAGGAGAAAGACAAGATGGTCGCGATGGTCGCTCAAAGCCTTGATGGCAGCATCGGTAAAGGTGGTCCATCCCAGGCGCTGATGACTGTTGGCCTGATGGGCACGTACAGTAAGGGTGGCATTGAGAAGCAATACGCCTTGCTGCGCCCAACGGGTTAGGTCGCCTGATTTCGGCATTTCAACGCCCAGATCCATCTGTATCTCTTTGAAGATATTAATCAGTGAAGGAGGCATCATCACACCTTCAGGCACCGAGAAACTCAGTCCCATGGCCTGTCCCGGCTCATGATAAGGGTCCTGACCGATAATCACGACCTTGACATCCTGGAAAGAGCAAAGATTGAAGGCATTGAAGATAAGTTTCCCCGGAGGATAACAGGCATAATGCAGGTATTCCTCACGTACCAGATTGGTAAGATTGACAAAGTATTGCTTGTCAAACTCCGCACCTATCTGCTCTCTCCAACTGTCTTCAATCTTTACGTTCATTGAGATTTTCTTTATTTGTTGTCGCTAATCAGATTCTCACCAGTCATATCTGAAGGCTGTTCCAGTCCCATGATATGCAGGATGGAAGGAGCCACATCAGCCAGACGGCCGTCCTTCACAGTAGCTGAGTTATTGTCAGTTACATAGATGAATGGCACAGGATTGAGTGAGTGTGCTGTATTAGGGGTACCGTCAGGATTGATGGCATTGTCAGCATTACCATGGTCGGCTATAATGATTGCCTCATAATCATTGGCTTTAGCTGCCTCGATGACATCCTTTACGCAGTTGTCCACTGCATGCACTGCCTTAGCAATGGCATTGTATACACCTGTGTGACCTACCATATCACCATTGGCGAAGTTGACTACGATGAAGTCATACTCTTGTGTATTGATGGCACCTACCAACTTTTCCTTTACTTCATAAGCACTCATCTCCGGTTTCAGGTCGTAAGTAGCCACCTTGGGAGATGGTACCAGGATACGGTCCTCACCCTCATAAGGAGCCTCGCGACCACCATTGAAGAAGAAGGTGACGTGTGCATACTTCTCTGTCTCGGCAGTGTGCAACTGCTTCTTGCCGTTCTTGCTCAGGTATTCGCCCAGCGTATCTTCCACATTCTCTTTAGGGAAGAGAATATGCACGCCCTTGAAGTTGGCATCATAAGGAGTCATACAGTAGTACTGTAGATTCTTGATGGTGTGCATACCTTCATCGGCCATATCCTGCTGGGTAAGTACGGTGGTAAGTTCCTTAGCACGGTCGTTACGGAAATTGATGAAGATGATGACATCACCCTCCTGAATTGTTCCGTCAGCTACTGTATTATGGATAGGTTTGATAAATTCGTCGGTCACGCCTTCATCATAACTTTCCTGCATGGCTTTCACCATATCATTGCTCTGCTTGCCCTTACCCTCTACGAGCAGGTCGTAAGCTTCCTTCACACGATTCCAGCGCTTATCACGATCCATGGCATAGAAACGACCAACGATACTAGCGATATTGGCGTCATTCTTGGCACATACATCCTGTATTTCCTGAATGAAACCGATACCACTCTTCGGATCAGTGTCACGACCGTCCATGAAACAGTGTACAAAAGTATTCTTCAGTCCGTATTCCTTGCTGATTTCTATCAGTTTGAAGAGGTGATCCAGTGATGAGTGAACTCCACCATTGGAAGTAAGCCCCATCAGATGGAGCTTCTTGCCAGTTTTCTGAGCATAGCTGTAAGCATCTACGATTTCCTTATTCTGGAGGATAGAACCGTCTTTGCAGGCACGATTGATTTTTACGAGGTCCTGATAAACCACTCTTCCGGCACCGATATTGAGGTGACCTACTTCTGAGTTACCCATCTGTCCTTCAGGCAGACCTACGTCTTCACCGGAAGCCTGCAACTGGGAATGAGCAGAAATTGCATGAAGATAATCAAGATAAGGTGTCGGTGTATTGTAAATTACATCACCCGCACCATGTTTTCCGATGCCCCATCCATCGAGGATCATCAGTAAAGCTTTCTTTGCCATAGTTGATATTTATTTATTAATGAATTTCCTAAATTGATTCTGAGGTGCAAAATTACATCAAATCAGTGGGATAGCCAAATTATTGGGCTTAAAAAAAACGAATATCACTTCTCCACCACTGCCTTGATGATGCGGACATCAACCAAAGGGCGGTCATTATTGTCGGTCTTCACGGCTTGTATCCTCTCCACCACGTCAAGTCCTTGCACCACTTCGCCGAACACTGTATATTGTCCGTCCAGACGAGGCACGCCACCCTGGGTCTGATACACATCTTCCATTTCTTTGGTTATTCTTACCTCACCATTGGTGTTTTTATCCAGTATGTCCTGTGCCTTGTTAAGCATTCCCCGCGTACATGTTTTTCCCCATACGATATAAAACTGACTGGCAGACGATCGTCGTTCGGGATTATCCTCATCGGGTTCGCGGGCTGCAGCCAGTGCTCCACGCTTATGGAAGAACTGGGGAACACGGAATTCGGATTCTATTGTATAGTCCAAGTCGCTCTCGCCCAAGAGTTCACCTGGTTTGGCATGCTTGCTTTGGGGGTCACCTGCCTGAATCATGAAGTCATGTATGGTGCGATGGAACAGCAGACTGTCATACATTCCCATTTTCACCAATGAGATAAAGTTATCCCGATGTTTGGGCGTCTCATTGTAGAGTTCCACGATGATGTCGCCCATGGTGGTAGAGAGTTTCACACAGGTGCGCTTTCCGGGATTTCCGGCTATAGCAGACAGCGAAATCACCAATAGCAACACGAATATCAGTCTTTGTTTCATACGCTTGAATTCTAGGTATCATATAATCTGTGCACAAAAGTACAACTATTTTTTGGTATTTCAAAATTAATCATTAACTTTGCAGCCGCAATGGTTCGCACAATCAGCGATTAAAAAGGGAATCGGGTGTAACTCCCGGACAGTCCCGCTGCTGTAAGTGACCCTTTAAGAGGGGCGAACATGATGCCACTGACATTCAGCATATTCCAAGTTTGTCGGGAAGGCGTTCGCCACCGGGTTACGAAGTCAGAAGACCTGCCTTGCGTATTATCTCTTTTTGCCTCGAGGAAAGGCCATGGAGGATGCATATTTGAAACATTATAAAACATTTACAAAAGCGTATGAAACAAAAACGTTTACTCCTTAGTGTGTTTGCGTTGGTTTGTCTGTCAATGAACAATAGTGCATGGGCTGGCGACGAAACCACAAACACAGTTACATTTGAAGATCTCACGCTGAGCAGTGAGAGTAGTTGGTATGGTCCTGCAGCCAATGCTGTGGACGTAACAGACAGTTATGGATCTGCTGTAAAATCCGGAACTTTCAGTAGTAATGGATTTTCATTTTCCAATGTTTACAATCCTTCATGGGGCTCATGGAGCGGATTTGCATATTCCAATACCAAATCCAACAGCTATGCAGGCCTTACAGACCAGTATCACTCAGCAATAGGTGGCGGTTACGGCGGAAATGGCAATTACATTATATGTGGCACCAGTGGTACCATTACCGTGCCGGCAACTGACGGACAACAGCTTTCCGGTTGTTATATCACCAACAATGCTTATGCTTATTCTTCCATCAGCAATGGAGATTCCTACGCAAAGAAATTTGTACAGGGTGATTATTTCAAAGTGACCTTCACTGCAGACAACGGTAAAACACAGGATTTTTATTTGGCTGATTTCCGCTCAACAAATGAGGCTGACCAATATATCATTAAGGATTGGACTTGGTGCGACCTCTCATCACTCGGTACTGTCAAGACACTCACTCTCAGCTTCACCAGCAGCGACAATGGGAGCTGGGGTATGAATACACCAGCCTATTGCTGCATAGACAATCTGAATGGCACGAATACGACGACAGGTATTGCACCAGTTCGCAAGACTGGCACTACGACAAGTCAGCGTTACGATCTGAACGGACGCGCTGTAAACGGCAGCCACAAAGGCATTGTCATTATCCGTCAGGCTGACGGAACAACTAAGAAAATATTCTGTAACGATTAACTAGTTGATAATAGAAATAAAGAAACAGAAGCTATACGTATTTTTATATTAACCTTTCAGGTGGCGGTTCGCAGTGATGCGAGCCGCCACTTTTTCATCTTCTATAAATAGCAATTAAAAACTTTTCAACCATGCTCTTAACTCCGACATCATTTCCAGATGGTATTCGAAAGACTCGTGAATACCCCATCCATGACCGCCGGAAGGATATACATGAAGCGAAGCAGGCACATCATGACGATAGCACTCCAGATAATAGTTCACGCCATTGGCAGGCAGTACCACATCGTCATCATCGCTCAGTGCAATAAAGGCACGAGGAGTGCTGCGGGTAACCTGCAAGTCATTACTATATTCCTTCTCTTGTTTCTTCTTGGCATCACTGCCCAAAAAGTTATCATGGGACCCTTTATGGGAGAATCCCGGGTCCATCGTGATGACAGGATAAAACAATATCTGGAAATTGGGAGCTGCATCTCCCTTGGAATGGGTAGCAATGGTGGAAGCCAGATGTCCACCGGCAGAAGAACCCATGATACCCACCTGATTGACATCCACATGCCACTGGGCAGCATTCTGCCGTACCAGTCGGATGGCCTGTTCAGCATCAGCTATGGGTACCTCACAATTACCATGAGGCATACGATACTTCAGTACAAATACAGCAATACCCTGATTATTAAAAAAGGGCGCCCACTCCACTCCTTCATGCCCCATGGCCAAGACAGCATAGGCACCACCCGGGCAAATGACTATCGCCCTGCCTGTAGCACGCTTGGCATCAGGCAGGAACACCTGTACATTGGCAGAATCACTATCCACCCCATTACTGTTGGGAGCACCGGCAGGCCAGAGATTGACAACAGGACTTTTCTCACTTTGAGCAGCAGACACAGTCAGTACCAGCAACAGCATCAAAGATAACGTTTGTATTCGCTTCATAAAATTCTTTTGCTTCATAACTTGCAAAGTTAGTATTTTTTTCGTAATATTGCAGTCGAATTAAATTTTTATAGGCTTTTATATGCATCCATTAGAAAAATTTAAGTATTGCCCTGTATGTGGCAGTAAACACTTTGCTGTTCATAATGAGAAGAGCAAACATTGTGAGAACTGCGGATTCACTTATTATCAGAATCCCTCATCGGCCACAGCCGCTTTTATCATGAATGAGAAAAACGAGCTCTTAGTGGAACGCCGTGGTAAAGAACCTGCTAAAGGCACCCTTGACCTGCCAGGAGGTTTTGTAGATAACGAAGAAAGTGCAGAAGAAGGTATTACGCGCGAAATAAAAGAGGAGACCGGCATGGAAGTGGACAAACTGGAATACCTGTTCTCCATTCCTAACATCTATCTTTATAGCGGACTGACCGTACATACGCTGGACATGTTTTACCTCTGTAAGGTGAAAGATGGTACCAGTCCCAAAGCGGCAGACGATGCAGCAGACTGCTTCTGGATGCCCCTGAAAGACATTCATACAGAGCAATTCGGACTCAGGAGCATCCGTGAAGCCCTTTTTAAATTCCTAGAAAAGCGCCAGTTATATTAAAAAAACACAAATTCCACTATATATATAAGGTGGAAGCAAACTTTTTGCTTACTTTTGCACCCCGTAAAACGTAAGTTACAGAATATGCAAAAGAATTTAGTTATCGTGGAGTCGCCTGCCAAGGCTAAAACGATTGAGAAGTTTTTAGGTAAAGATTACAAGGTAATGTCTAGTTATGGACATATCCGTGACCTGAAAAAGAAGGAACTGAGTATCGATATGGATACTTTAGAACCTGATTACGAAATACCCGAAGAAAAAGAGAAACTGGTAAAGGACTTAAAGTCCAATGCCAAGAAAGCTGAAAAGATCTGGCTCGCATCCGATGAGGACCGCGAGGGAGAGGCTATATCTTGGCATCTCTGTGAAGTATTGGGACTCGATGAGAAAAAGACTAATCGTATCGTCTTCCACGAAATTACAAAACCCGCTATATTAAAAGCTATAGAGGAACCTCGTCATCTGGACATGAACTTGGTGAATGCTCAACAGGCACGCCGTGTACTCGACCGTCTGGTGGGTTTCAAACTTTCACCTGTACTCTGGCGTAAAGTAAAACCGGCTCTCTCTGCCGGCCGTGTACAGAGTGTCGCCGTAAGACTGATTGTGGAGCGCGAGCGTGAAATCCATGCATTCCACACCGAAGCCTTTTATAGCGTAAGCGGTATCTTTGCTATGAAAAACGCAGATGGTTCAGCCACAGAAGTGAAGGCACAGCTCTCCACCAGACTGAAGACACACGAAGAAGTGGCTGCTTTCCTGGAGAAATGCCGCGAAGCTACTTTCACCGTATCCGCAGTCAGCAAAAAACCATCCAAACGACAGCCAGCTCCGCCATTTACTACGAGTACAATGCAACAGGAGGCTGCTCGCAAACTGGGGTTCACCGTGAGCCAGACCATGATGGTGGCTCAGCACCTGTATGAAAACGGACAAATCACTTATATGCGTACTGACTCCGTAAACCTGTCAAGCCTGTGCATCGGTGCCAGTAAGGAGGAGATAACCAAACTATGGGGGGAGAATTACAGTAAGTCACGCCAATATACAACCCATTCCAAAGGCGCACAGGAAGCGCATGAAGCCATCCGTCCTACTTATATGGACAAGACAGAGATAGAAGGTAATCCGCAGGAGCGCAAACTCTATGAACTGATATGGAAACGCACTGCTGCCAGCCAGATGGCCGATGCAGAAATGGAAAAGACCACTGCCACCATCACGATCAGCAATGCCGAAGAACAGTTTATTGCCAGCGGTGAAGTTGTGAAGTTTGACGGTTTTCTCAAGGTATATCGTGAATCATTTGATGATGATGACCAGCAGGAGGAAGACAGCACCCGTATTTTGCCACCGCTGAAGAAAGGTATGGAACTCACTCGCCGTGAAATTTCCGCTACTCAACGCTTCACGCTGGGTCCGGCAAGATATACTGAAGCTTCATTGGTACACAAACTGGAAGAGTTGGGTATCGGTCGTCCATCTACATACGCACCTACCATCAGCACTATCCAGCAACGTGAATATGTGGCAAAAGGCGACAAGCGAGGTGATGAGCGCACTTACACCATCGATACACTGAAAGGTAAGCAGATTACACAGAAGCAGCGCACAGAAATGGCTGGTTCTGAAAAAGGAAAATTACTTCCTACTGACATCGGCATCGTAGTAAACGACTTTCTGATGGAATACTTCCCCGGTATCATGGATTATAACTTCACTGCTAAGGTGGAACAGGACTTTGATAAAATCGCAGAAGGCAAGGAGAAGTGGACCAGCATGATGAAACATTTCTACGGCGAATTTGAACCTACCGTGGAAAAGACCCTGCAGATACGCTCTGAACACAAAGTGGGTGAGCGTGAACTGGGTAAAGATCCGAAGAGCGGGAAACCCGTATTCGTGAAAATCGGAAGATTCGGGCCTGTGGTACAGATCGGTTCTGCCGACGATGAGGAGAAGCCGAAGTTCTCACAACTGCCTAAGAACTTGAGTCTGGAGACGATTACACTCGACGAGGCACTGGAACTCTTCAAATTGCCTCGTGTGGTAGGCTTATATGAAGGTGATGAAGTAGTCATCGGTGCCGGGCGCTTCGGACCTTATGTATTACACAACAAGAAATACACCTCTCTGCCTAAGGGTACTGACCCTATGACCATTACCCTGGACGAATCCATCGCACTGATAGAAGAGAAGCGCAAACAGGAACTGGAGAAACATATCAAGAACTTTCCTAACGATACAAAACTGGAAGTGCTGAAAGGCAGATTCGGTCCTTACTTAAATTATAACGGAACCAATTACCGGTTGCCTAAGTCTATGCATGAACGTGCAGTCGACCTAACTTACGATGAGTGCATGAAGGTAATTGCATCGGTTCCCGCCAGAAAGAAGAAATGAACAGAATCATCCTGATAGGCTATATGGGGGCCGGAAAAACCACCGTTGGCAAAGTATTATCCAAAGAGTTGGGACTGGAATTCTACGACCTCGACTGGTATATCGAGAGCAGAATGCGGAAGACGGTTCCCCAACTTTTTGCCGAGCGTGGTGAAGACGGGTTCAGAAAGATAGAACATAACATGCTGCACGAAGTGGCTGAGTTCGAGAATACCGTCATCAGCTGCGGCGGAGGTACGCCTTGCTTCTTCGATAATATCGAATATATGAACCAACAGGCTCAGGTGGTATATCTCAAAGCCTCACCAGAGGTGCTTTATAAGCATCTGCTGATGGGAAAGACCGAGCGCCCGCTGCTCAAGGGCAAGTCGCCGGAGGAACTTATTCTCTTTATCCGGGAACAACTCGAAAAGCGCGAGGAGTTCTATAATCAGGCTCAATATTCACTGGATGTCAGTCTGATGGATGATTATGACAAGATTAAAATTACAGTGGAAAGATTACGCAATTTATTAAATATATAATAACACAATTCAACCTAGCTTAGAGAAATGAAAAAATGGACTATCGAAGACTCCAAGGAGCTTTACAACATCAACGGATGGGGCACATCTTACTTTGGTATTAACGATAAAGGTGATGTTTTCGTCACGCCATGCAAAGATGGAACACAGCTGGACATCCGTGACATCATGGATGAACTGTCTCTCCGTGATGTGACACCTCCGGTATTGCTCCGATTCCCCGATATCCTGGATAACCGTATCGAAAAGACCAGCAGTTGCTTCAAGAAGGCTGCTGCCGAATATGACTATAAAGGTGAGAACTTTATCATCTACCCGATTAAGGTGAACCAGATGCAGCCTGTGGTTGAAGAGATTATCAGCCACGGCAGAAAGTTTAATCTGGGCCTGGAAGCTGGCTCCAAACCGGAACTCCACGCTGTCATTGCGGTACAATGTCAGAGCGACTCCCTGATTATCTGTAACGGATACAAGGACCAGAGCTATATCGAACTGGCCCTGCTGGCACAGAAGATGGGCAAACGCATCTTCATCGTGGTGGAAAAGCTCAATGAACTGGAAATCATTGCCCGCGAAGCTAAAAAACTGAACGTAAAACCGAATCTGGGTATCCGCATCAAACTGGCTTCAAGCGGTAGCGGAAAATGGGAGGAAAGCGGTGGTGATGCCTCCAAGTTCGGACTTACCAGCTCTGAACTGCTGGACGCCCTCGACTTACTGGACAAGAAAGGCATGCGCGACTGTCTGCGACTCATTCATTTCCACATCGGTAGTCAGATTACGAAGATAAGACGTATCCAGTCGGCCCTGCGCGAAGCTTCGCAATTCTATATTCAGCTCCACAAGATGGGCTATAATGTAGATTTTGTGGATTGCGGTGGTGGACTGGGCGTAGATTACGACGGTACTCGCTCTCCATCTAGTGAGAGTTCCGTCAACTACTCCATACAGGAGTATGTAAACGACTGTATATATACTTTCGTAGATGCTTCAGACCGTAATAATCTGCCTCATCCGAATATCATCACGGAGAGTGGCCGTTCACTGGCTGCCCATCACTCTGTACTCGTCATTGATGTGCTGGAAACAGCCTCACTGCCGGAAATGCCTGAGGAGTTTGAACCGGACAAAGACAGTCACCAACTGGTGAAAGACCTTTATGAGATATGGGACAACCTGACACCACGGAATGTACTGGAAGACTGGCACGATGCGGAACAAATCCGCGAAGAAGCTTTGGAACTGTTTACACACGGCATTGTGGACCTCAAGACACGGGCTGATATCGAGTCCATGTACTGGAGCGTATGTCATGAAATCAATGTACTCGCAAAGAGTCTGAAGCATATTCCGGAGGAACTGATGAACATTGATAAGTTGTTGGCAGACAAATACTTCTGTAACTTCTCTCTGTTCCAGAGTCTGCCTGACTCATGGGCCATAGACCAGCTGTTCCCTATCCTCCCTATACAGCGACTGGATGAGCGCCCTACACGCAGTGCCACCTTACAGGACATCACCTGTGACAGCGACGGAAAGATTACCAACTTTGTAAGCAACCGCCCCAACTCTCATATTCTGCCTGTTCACACGCTGCGCAAGAATGAACCTTACTATCTGGGCGTATTCCTCGTAGGTGCCTATCAAGAGATATTGGGCGACATGCACAATCTGTTTGGCGATACCACCGCTGTACATATCAGCGTGAACAATGGAAAATATGAGATAAATCAGGTCATCGACGGTGAAACCGTGGCAGAAGTACTTGATTATGTACAATACGACCCTAAGAAGTTAGTTCGCCAGTTGGAAATCTGGGTGACCAAAAGCGTAAAGCAGGGTAAAATCACGCTGGAAGAAGGTAAAGAATTCCTAAGCACTTATCGCTCCGGACTTTATGGATATACCTATCTGGAATAATCCGAATAGACAGGAAGTATAAACAAGCAAGACATGGACAAACTAAGTATAATCAAGGTGGGCGGTGCTATCGTGGAAGACGAGGCACAACTCAACCAGCTATTACAGAATTTTGCGGCAATTCCCGGACGTAAGGTATTGGTGCACGGAGGTGGTCGCCGCGCTACAAAAGTAGCAGCATCACTGGGCATCGAGTCTAAGATGGTGAATGGTCGCCGCATCACTGACGCGGAAATGTTGGAAGTGGTAACCATGGTATATGGCGGGCTGGTAAATAAGAACTTAGTGGCACGCTTACAGGCTGCAGGTGTAAATGCATTAGGCCTCACAGGAGCAGATATGAATGTGATACGCAGCCATAAGCGCCCGTTGAAAGACGGTGTGGACTATGGATATGTAGGCGATGTGGATAAGGCTGACGGTAAAGCACTCCAGACGCTCATCGAGGCAGGTATCACTCCCATCATGGCTCCATTGACCCACGATGGAATGGGCCATATTCTCAACACCAACGCTGATACCATAGCCAGTGAGACAGCCAAGGCACTGGCACCTTATTACGATGTCACACTGATGTACAGTTTCGAGAAGAAAGGTGTCCTCTCCAATCCGGATGATGATGAAAGCGTAATATCCACCATCAGTCATGAAAGTTTCGCCCGTCTCAAAGCAGACGGAACTATCAGCGGCGGCATGCTGCCGAAGATAGAAAATGCATTGGCTGCCGTGGATGCAGGGGTGAGCAGAGTGATCATCACACTTGCTACTGCCATTGACGGCAAACACGGTACAACTATTCAGAAATAAGCAATTTATCAATTCAAATATACAGAAAAAGGAGCGATTCCATCGATGGAGTCGCTCCTTTTTATTGGTTCTATTGGATTATAATTATTGATAGACCATGCCGGATGTAGGATACTGATACCAATCGGTAGCAGTTGATTTGTCCTGAGCCCATTGACCGAATGCATGTCCTGGTGTCTGATAAGCACCTTCATAGACACTACTAGCATTTGCGCCACCTACTTTTGTCCACTCTATTGGATATTTGAAATCACCTGGCACCATAACAGCCCAAGGGTAATTACTGCTATACTGTGTCATATCCTTATTATTATAAGCACTCAGTATCTGCTGTGTCTTATAAGGATAAGTGTGTACCTCCCAATAAGTGCCATTATATTTCTCTAGGATAAAGGCATCCAAATTAGCAGCCACAAACTTCTGTGCAGCTGCTTCTGAACTCAGTTGGATGGTATAAGTAACCACGGCTGAAGGCACATCATTCTGATAACCTACATAAGCATTACCACGTGACACCGTGTTATAGAAGTAACGCTGTACATCAGCGGTCTCAACGGATTTTGTCTGCACCATAGACCAATGTGCATCATTGAAGAGATTAATCACCATATCAGTGGTCGTTGCCATACTTGCAGGCAACAAGTCTTCCGTGGAATTAATGATAGTAGCAGAAGAAGCTGGTCTGCCATTGTTTTTATCGAAATCACCGTCACGCGTGATGGAAGTCACCTCAGAACGATTTACACCGGCAATATGCAAGGCGGCACCTATCTGCTTGGTAGCACCAACAGCATCCAGACTTACTTTCAGTTTCACCGTAGAGCCACTGACAGACGGAGTGATCGTGATGACCGCATCATTAAAGTCATAGTCACCTTCCATTGGGAAATTATCCTCAAAGCAGAAGCGCTCAGAAAATGTAGTCCAGGTAGGTGTGGATGGGTCATCTGGTGTGTACTGAGGAGAGCACTCATCCTCATCCTTGACAAAGTTTACCTGACGATAATCAGCCTGAACTGCCTGACCATTATATCCTGAATAGAAATAGTACCAAGCATCATGACGATTGAAACATGCTGCAAATAACCTTTCAACCTTTTCTTCCGTTGACCAATAATCTGCATTTTTATAAATAGTCTTACGGCAGAAATATACACTATTCTCTATATCCAACGGAACATACTCCTTCAATGGAATTGAACCACATTGGAAAATAGCATAATTAACTCCATAATAGGCATAAGGACCTATAATGTAAGTACCGCCTCTTTGTTCGTCAAATTCACCTTTTACATTAACAATAGAACGATAGCCTAACAAAATGTATCGATTCGAATAAGATGTATATGTTCCATCTGGTGAGAATGTATTTGATTCAAAATAACTTCCGTCTCCATTGTTCAATACGGCCAAAGTCGTATTACCTGTACAAACGAACTTGCAAGCATTCAATAAGGCAGCATTAACCATATTTGCATCACCATTGACGGTTATACTACCACGATTTACATTATAACCCGTCTTGGTTGAACTTAGGTAGGAAGATGTTATGAGTTCGTTCGCATTATAGAAAAAGCCTCCATTATTATTAAATATCTTCACATTAATGGTTCCTGCATTATAAGTATATGCATTATTGTAATATCCATTGGCAACAACCAACTCATTACCAGTAATCTTTGCATCTTTCATCACGATAATAGAGCACTTATTATCAGCAATCATCGACATTCCGTCTGGAATAATCAATTTGGCACCTTCATCCAAGAAAACAATACAATTAGTACCTAATTGCTGTGTAGAAGAAAGCGTCCATGTAATATTTTTCCCGACATATAGTGTACGCCCTGATTTTTGATCTAGAGTCGGAATGCTATAATTACAATTCCCTGAAGTAATTTTTAGCGCATCAGGACATTTGTAATTATAAGTAGCATATGTAGGTGTCAGTTCAGACGCTCCTTCCTGAAGTTGCTGACCTAAATACTGTAAATCAGAATAGGATATCGTTGGTATATCAGACGTCGGATTATAAACACGCTTGATGGCAGATGCTGCAGAAGTGCTATTATCTACAATTCCGAACGTAGCCTTAATCTTACTATCAGTAATGTGCTCAGGCATCACAGACATATAGCCCTTGGGGTCGATAAATGCGACAAAGAGAATAGAATCTGACAACGGATAACTAAACGTGTTCGTTACAGAGTCACCACTCAACACATTCTCAGATGCAAGAATCTTTGCACTTGACAGCAAAGGATTACCACTGAATATCTTCACCTTGTATGTTTCACCGGCAACAGTATTCACACCCAGCGTTGCAGTACCAGTACCAATCGTCTTCCATGTCTGCGTACTATCCACATTGACCACAGGAAAGGCATCTGCTATCAATTTATCATAAGCAGCCTGGTCAAAATAATCTTCTGAACAAGAACTGGCAACTGCCAATACTGTCAGCAAAGCCAATATGATACGTATGCTTGTTTTCATAATTCACGTTATTTTAATCACACAATAAGAATATTATACTACCTAATTATTAAATAGGAAACTTGTGCAAAGATAGAAAAAAAACGATAACTTTGATACAATTCATTGATATTTAACATTTTAAATGATGATATTTCTAAAAATAATGCGTATATTTGCAGAAAATTACATATACAGAACTACAATAGATTATTTTTTTACCTAGGAATGAAATGAAGAAGCAATTAATTTATCAAAATGGAATGTTAGGTGTGTGCATTCTCGCTTTTTTTACAAGTTGTATGAATACCAATGCCTACGACGAAAACGCTGAGACGAAAGCGTTTATGTCACAATATGCACAAAATTTCAGTAATGCCTTGCTCAATGGAGGTACAGCTGATGATTCGCAGACATGGAATACGGCCACAAAATTAAGTGTTTCTGCCACTGCACCTGTTACCGGCACACTCAAGATTTATCAGGAAGATCCCGTCGGAAATCTCCCCGCAGCTCTTTATACGGCAGCCATTTCTGCAGGAGAGAGCACCACTTTCGATGTAGCCAGACCGCAGGGTGCGACTACACTATATGCTGCCATCGTGGATGAAAACAATGACATTCTCGCCAATATGCCATTCGATGCAAGTGGCACCAAAGTTTCTGTAGGCTTCGACAGTTCTACCACAACATCTTCTTCTGCAGTACTCAGGATGAAGAGAGCTATACGCAAGGCAGCTTCCACTCATGTATTCGCTTCTGCTCCCGCTGCCAGTGACTATGTATCTACATCTCCTAAACCGGAATCTTCCAATATTTCAGACAATAACGGTGAATTCTGTGCGGGTTCGAGCACGACAAACGTCAATCTGTGGGGATCTGGAAGTAAACTATATATTACGGGTAACTGTAAGCCTTCATATTTCTATATAGGTGGCAGTTCCACTATCTACATTACCAAGGGCGCTACCTTCACTCTGCCTGGTGGGGATTTCAGCTATGGACAGTGGCAGAACAAAATATATGTAGCTGATGGGGGGACATTAATCTGTAACGGTAATTTACAAATGAGCAATACCTCTCTATATAATAAAGGTACAGTAAAAACTACCGGAGATTTAGAGGCTGCCGGCTCGGGACTCATCTATAATCAAGGTACAATCACCACGAATAAAATCTACGTATCAAACAGTACTGCAGAAATTGTAAACGACGGCACTCTCACCGCCACCAGTTTAGTGGTCGCAGGTTCTGGTCATGTTGAGAATAACGGCACAGCCACAATTACGGGCACAACTGACATTACCAGCAATTCTTGTACTTGGATAAACAATGGAACATATACCTCCAGTACATACAACTATATAGCTGGCAGTGCACAGGTAATCAACAACTGCCGACTGACTGTAACTGGTCAGACCTACATGAACTTAGGCGATACAAGCAGTAATGGATTTACCAATGATAGCGGTGCCAGTGTAACAACCAATACATTACTGTTATTGGGACCTAACTATATTTATATGGGATCAGGTTCCCTTTTTAAAGTAACAGATACAGCTTATATGGGTATCACAAAATCCAGTTACGGTATCTACGGACCCACCTCTGGCAGTTATGCCGTCTTCCAGGCAGATAAGATAGTTAGAGCCAGCGACATTGGTGACAATCAGGGATTTGTTGTTTCCTATTTCAATAATCTATATGTAGCCACCAACAGTCATTTTGCCAATGGCTATTCAGATGTATCGGCAGCCGACCAAGCGGCGGGGAAGACTGGCAGTCAACCTTATTATGTATTAAGCAATGGCGCAGCCATGGCAAAGAGCAGCACCACTGCTCCTGTCACAATTGCTGCCAGCACTTGCAATCCCGGTTACACTCCAGATGGAGCTGTGACAGAGCCGACAATGTATTATTATTATGCATTCGAGGACTTGGGCACGTCTGACGATTTCGACTTCAATGATGTGGTACTACGTGTGTCTGCACCTAACGAAAGCAAGGTATCCACCGTAGAACTCTGTGCACTCGGTGGCATATTGCCCGTAAAAGCCATCGTCAACGGCACCCAGATGGGAAGTGAACTCCATACTGAATTTGGGCTCACCGCTAATTCATCTATGTCAACGGCAGGAAATACTTACGGTTCGGTTGTCACGGCCTTCAAGCAAATAGGAACAATCAGTAACGTGACCGATGCATCAAATGCAGATGTTTGCTTACAGGTAACTGACAAAAACGGTACGGCACGAACGATTGTAGCGCCATCAGCAGGCAATATTCCATTTATGATTCGCGTGGCAGGAAATGCCAGTGGTAAATGGTATTGGACTTCTGAACGTGTAAATATAAGCGATGCTTATCCTCAGTTCGGTGCATGGGGCTGCAACTA
>DAIRCP010000061.1:0-20812 GCA_036796635.1 Prevotella sp.
TCCTTTTACTTGAAGCCCCGAAGATTCTTTTTCTTCGGGGCTTCTTTCGTTTTATGGGATGTTATGTGTAATCTTATAATAAGATAGGTGGCGTCTTAACTATAAAAATAAAATGAATTTTATTTTGTATTGTATTCGATTTGCGCTATCTTTGCATTCGCAATGGGCAATCTATTAAATAACATATACAGAGTACTGATATGGCTGCGCAGAATCGCTTACTGTAGAGGATTTGGTGTACAGTCGCCGTCTGACTATTCTTTTGTCAGATATGTGATTAATGAGCATTGGCCTTATTATGCTTATGATGATTTATCTCATGAATTTCCACAAGCTAAGGGTGAATTGTTACGTGTGGCGCAGTTATATTTTCGTATATCTAACTTTTGTCAGGTTGATACGATTGTAGATACAACGCCTGTCAATGACATATTTACCAGGTATTTACATGAAGGTTGCCATCATTCGCAGTTTGTCAATTCTCTAGACAGTGAGCGTAACTTCCAGTTAGCTCGCCTCAATATCTCAGTTACTGAATGGACGGAAGTTGATTCCCTCTTAAGTCATGCAGACAATCAGTCAGTATTATTAATGGAGGGTATTCATAAGAATCCGACAGCTAAAAGGTATTGGAAGAGAATAGCTGATGATGAAAGGACGGGTGTCTGTTTTGATCTCTATGATGTGGGAATCGTTTTTTTTGATAAAAAAAGATACAAGCATTGTTATACAATTAACTTTTGATATAGTATATAAAGTATGAAGACAATTAAAGTTTATACTCGTACTGGTGATCAGGGGACTACATCACTCATTGGAGGAGTACGTGTCAGAAAGTCCAGTGAAAGAATAGAAGCTTACGGAACTGTGGATGAACTGAATGCGCATCTAGGTCTGCTGACTGCTTATATGAAGACTGATGATAATGAGATGATTGCACGCATCCAAAATAATCTTTTTAATATTGGTGCCTATCTTGCTACAGACCAGAGCAAGACCCCATTGTATGAATCTGCACGTTTTAATGTAGCAGAAGTACAACATTTAGAGACAGAGATTGACAGCATAACTGATATGCTGCCTGTGCAATCGTCATTTATTCTTCCGGGCGGTTGCGTAGAAGCAGCCCAGGCGCATGTTTGTAGAACAGTTTGCAGAAGAGCCGAACGATGTGTCGTTTCCCTTGCCGAAACGATAGAAATAGAGCCGGAAATACTTCAGTATTTTAACCGGATATCAGATTATTTGTATGTTTTGGCAAGAAAATTAAATTTTATAAATAATATTGGTGAAAAAAAATGGCAAAATGTTTGCAAATAAGAATAAAATGATTACTTTTGCGCCAAAATTAAGAATAGATAAATTTTAACGACTATGTATTGGACACTAGAATTGGCTTCGAAACTGGAAGATGCGCCCTGGCCAGCCACCAAAGATGAACTGATAGACTATGCAATTAGATCTGGCGCTCCTCTAGAAGTATTGGAAAATTTACAAGAAATAGAAGATGAGGGTGATGTATATGAGAGTATCGAAGATATATGGCCTGATTATCCTACGAAAGAGGATTTCTTGTTTAATGAAGATGAATATTAAAACGAGGTAATATTAAGGGTCGTTCTGTAGGTTGCAGAACGACCTTTTGTGTTATTCACCTTTTTTTAAGTGATACAATAAAAAATAAAAGAATCCGTTATATATTCGTGTTAAAGCGTTATTACATCATATTTATGCTTCTTGTGCTGCCTGCTCTTGGCATGTTGGCACAGAATGATCCGTCCTTTTCTCATTACTGGGCGCTGGAGCCATCGTTTAATCCGGCTGCAGTGGGAAAGGAACAGAAGATCAATGTTACAGGTGCTTACGCAATGACGTTGACGGGGTTCGAGAATAATCCGAGAACGATGTATGCTGCTGCTGACATGCCCTTTTATGCCATGAAGAGTTATCATGGCATAGGAGCTCAGTTCATGAATGACCAGATCGGTCATTTCTCCCATAAGAAGTTTGCTCTGCAATATGCGTACAGACATAAGTTGTTTGGTGGAATGCTGGCTATTGGTGCGCATCTCGGAATGATCAGTGAGACATTCAACGGGTCTAATATTGACCTTCCCGACAATCAGACGGATAATGCCGTCCCTACTTCAGAAGTTACCGGATCGGCGATAGATCTAGGCGCAGGTCTGTATTATGCCACTCAGACCTGGTATGTAGGTGCTTCGGCGCTGCATCTCAATGGTCCTGACGTGCAAATGGGTGAAAAACAGAATTTCAAGTGGTCTCCCACGTATTATTTGACGGGTGGATACAATATTCAGTTGAATAATCCGTTCGTATCTATACATCCTTCTGTTCTTGGACGTACTGATGGAGTGGCATATAGGGTGGATATTTCGGCTCGTGTGAAATATGTGAATGATAAAAAAGTCATGTATGCGGGTTTGGCTTATAGCCCCACAAATTCGGTTACGGCGATGATTGGAGGTAATTTCCATGGAGTAAGTCTGGGCTACAGTTATGAGGTCTATACTTCATCTCTGAGCTTCGGAAATGGAAGCCATGAAATATTCATCGGTTACCAGACGGATATTAACCTAACCAAGAAGGGGCGAAACTTGCATAAGAGTGTAAGAATACTCTGACGGCAAAATGAAAACTGAATCAAGAAAATCATTCTGATTATATAGAAGATAAAAATAGAATAAGAAAATATGAATAAATGTATCATCACTCTTTGCTCAGCAGCTGCACTGGTGCTTTCAAGTTGTTTCGGCGGTAAATCTGCCATGGCTTCTGGAGGTGAGGTTACGGGTGCCGGCGGAAGAGCTTTCGCAGAACCGACTCCATACGGTATGACTCTTATTAAAAGAGGTCATCTGAAGATGGGTGTGGATGAGAAGGACAGTCTCTGGGGTAAGGAAACTCCGGTGAGGGATATTTCTGTGGAAGGATTCTGGATGGACGAGACTGAGATTACCAATTCTCAGTATCGGCAGTTCGTGAATTATGTGCGTGACTCTATCATTCGTGAGCGATTGGCTGACCCCTCTTACGGCGGCGATGAAACTTACAAGATAGAGGAAGATAAGAATGGTGACCCCGTGAAGCCACATCTGAACTGGAAGAAGCCGTTGCCAAGAAAGCCGAACGAGGATGAGAAACGTGCCATAGAAAGTGTGTATGTCACTAATCCTGTGACTGGTGATAAGATGCTTGACAGAAATCAGATGAACTTCCGCTATGAAATATATGATTATGTAGAGGCTGCCAAGCGTAAATATCGTCTGAATCCCTCTGAGCGTAATCTCAATACTGATATTGCTCCTAATCCAAATGAGCAAGTATGGATTTCCAAGGATACGGCTTATATTGACGATGAAGGAAAAATCGTCCGTCAGACGATCAACCGTCAGCATACCGGACCATGGGATTTTCTGAATACATATATCATTAATGTCTATCCAGACACGACCTGCTGGATTAATGATTTTCCGAATGCAGAAAATGAGACCTACCTGCGCAGCTATTTCTCCAATGCCGCCTATAACGACTATCCAGTGGTTGGCGTGACATGGGAACAGGCCAATGCATTCTGTGCATGGCGTACGGAATATCTGTTGAACGGACTTGGTTCTGTCGCTAAATTCATACAGCGCTATCGCCTGCCTACCGAGGCAGAATGGGAATATGCTGCCCGTGGTAAAGAACAGAATGAATTCCCCTGGGACAAGAAAGACGCGTCTAGCGGTAGTGGATGTTTCTTTGCCAACTTCAAACCGGACAATGGTAACTATACCAAGGATGGTAATCTGATAACCAGTAAGGTGGGGGCGTATTCTGCCAATAGCAATGGACTTTATGATATGGCAGGTAACGTGGCAGAGTGGACTAGTACGGTTTATACTGAAGCTGGAGTGGAATCTATGAATGATATCAATCCACAGTTGAGTTACAATGCTGCTTTGGAAGATCCTTATAGGCTTAAGAAGAAGACTGTCCGTGGCGGTTCTTGGAAAGATCCTGAGTCATATATCCGTTCGGCATGGCGTACCTTTGAGTATCAAAACCAGCCACGTTCCTATATCGGATTCCGTTGCGTACGTAGTCTCGCGAATACAACAACCGAAAAATACAAAAAATCTAAAAAGAAGTAATCATGACTGAATATAGTAAATACAATATAGTTTACCGCCTCCAGAAGTGGATGGACAGTGTACCTGGTCAAACCTTTCTGAACTATGCTTATAGTTGGGGCGCATCTATCGTAATCCTCGGTACTCTATTTAAGCTGACCCATCTTCCTGCAGCAAATCTATTCTTGTTCCTGGGAATGGGTACAGAGGTGTTCGTGTTCTTCATTTCTGCATTCGACCGTCCGTTCGATAAGACTGCTGACGGTATGAATCTTCCTACACATGTGGAGGAAAATGCAGAGGAGACAGTCGGAGAAACTTCTGACTCAGATGTAAATGTTAAGAGCCATGTAGAAGGTGGCGTAGGTGGTGGTACCATTATCATAGGAGGAGGGGCTGCTGGAAATTATCAGCCAGTTATGCCATCAAATGCTTCAGCTGTTGTTGCGGAAGAAAATACTCAGACCGTTCAATCTCCAGTTGGTGATGCAGTTCCTGCCGGTGCTGCAACTCCAGCCGCTTTTGCTCCGCAGCCTAATTATGTACCGCATATGACCAAGGAAGAGGCAGAAGCCTTGAACGAGGCACAAGGCAGTTATGTAGAAGAGCTGAAGGAACTTGTGGAAACACTGAAGAAGGTAAATGAGCAGAGTGAGCGACTGACTCGCGACAGTGAGGAGATGGAGAACCTGAACCGAACACTCACGGGTATCAGCAAGGTATATGAAATACAATTGAAGGGAGCCAGTGCTCAGATCGGGACTATCGACCAGATCAATGACCAGACCCGACACATGGCAGACCAGATAGCAGAACTGAACAGAGTATATGCCCGCATGATAGAAGCCATGACCGTAAACATGAAGGTGGCATCACCAATTAAACCTCAAGAATAAGTATAATGGCAATAAAGAAAAGACCGGTATCTCCCCGCCAGAAGATGATTAACTTGATGTATGTCGTCTTGATGGCTATGCTTGCGCTGAATGTCTCTACGGAAGTGCTTAATGGATTCTCTATAGTAGAGGAGAGTCTCGTCCGTACTACAGCCAATTCAGCTAAGGAGAATCAGGTTGTGTACGATGACTTTCTTGCCCAGATGAAGGCTAATCCAGCCAAGGTGAAAGCATGGTTTGACAAAGCCAGGGAAGTGAAGCGCATGAGTGATTCACTTTATAACTTCGCCGATGAGTTGAAATGGGCTATTGTGCGAGAGGCTGATGGTGATAAGGCAGATATAAAGAATATTCGAAATAAGGAAAGTCTGGAAGCTGCCGCTCAGGTGATGTTGGCTCCCGGTCGTGGTCAGGGTGGTGCACTGCGCAAAGCCATCGACTCTTTCAGAGAGCGAATATTGACGATGGTGACAGACCCTACCCAGCGCCAATTGATAGCCAGTAATTTATCCACTCAGGTACCAAGACATACTACTACATTAGGTCGTAACTGGCAGGAATACATGTTTGAGGATATGCCGACGGCTGCAGCAGTTACCTTGCTGTCTAAACTCCAGAGTGACGTCAGATATGCAGAGGGAGAGGTGCTTCATACACTTGTTTCCAATATTGATATGAAGGATATACGTGTGAATTCCCTGAATGCGTTTGTCATCCCCAATTCCCAGACTATCGTACGTGGAGATAAGTTCTCTGCCCGTATTGTGATGGCTGCCATAGATACCACGCAGGTGCCTCAGGTCTATATCGGCGGTCGACAGATAAGTTTGCGGAATGGACTGTACGAAACAGTTCCTGGTCGTACTGGCGATTTTACCCTGAATGGATATATTCAGGTGAGGAATGGCAGCGGTGATTATATTCGTCGTCCGTTTATGCAGAAATATACAGTGGTGGATCCCAGTGCAACGGTATCAGCTGATTTGATGAATGTGCTCTATGCAGGATATTCCAATCCTATCAGTGTGAGTGTTCCCGGTGTACCATTAAATAAGGTGCAGGCCTCTATTTCCGGTGGAATCCTACAACCTGTAGGTCCTGGTCGCTATATCGCCCGTCCGTCAGCAGTAGGCAGAGATGTCACTATCATGGTATCTTCCAATAATACGGGCCGTGCACAGCAAATGGGTAAGTTTACTTTCCACGTACGCAAGTTGCCCGATCCTACGGCTTATATTGCCATGAATGATGATCAGGGCAACCCAAGCAGATATAGGGGAGGTAATCTGAGCAAACAGTCATTGATGGCAGCAGATGGTATCGGTGCCGCCATAGACGATGGAATACTGGATATCAAGTTCCAGGTGCAGAGTTTTGAGACTGTATTCTTTGATAATATGGGTAATGCCGTGCCGATGGTGAGTGATGGCTCTCGTTTCAGCGCCCGTCAGAAAGATACGTTCCGTAAGTTGGCCCGCAGTCGCCGTTTCTATATCACCCGTATTACGGCCGTTGGTCCCGATGGTATCCAGCGTAAGTTGAATGGTTCTATGGAAGTGATAGTCAGGTAAGTGACTAAGTGCAAAACAGATAATCAAACAGAAAAAAAACGATAAGGAAATAATAAACGATATATGAAAAGATTATTATTCATACTGATGATATCACTGATGGCAGGTGGTGTGATGGCACAGCCTAAAGCCCGCCGCAATCAGACGAAGCAAGGACAGTCTCAGGCGCAGACCTCTTCGTCCTCTCAAGGCGGAATGACCATGCGTGCCCAACTGATGTATCCCAAGGCTATCGACATGCCCGAAGAGGTGGTCTGGCGTCGTGATATCTATCGCGAGATTGACCTGACTCAGGATGCCAATGCCGGTTTGTATTACCCCGTAGAACCTGTAGGCAGAGAAATGAACTTGTTTACCTATATCTTTAAACTGGCTCTCTGGAATTATATCCCTGTATATGAGTACAGACTGGACGGCAATGAGGTGTTTGATGATTCTGCCCGTGTCAATATGAAGACGATTTTGGATAACTACCATATCTATTATGATAATAAAGATGGCAGACTGCGTGTGGAGAATAGCGATATCCCATCTGCAGAGGTGAAAATGTATTATCTCAAGGAAAGTGCATATTATGATCAGGCAAATGCTTCTTTCCATCGTAAGGTGGTTTGTTTATGTCCTGTCATGCTCCGTGAGGATGACTTTGGAGGCGAGGCTTCCAAGTATCCGTTGTTTTGGGTGAAATACAGTGATTTGGAACCATACCTAAGTCGCCAGACTGTGATGACCAGCAATTTCAACAATGCTGCCACGATGGGTATGGATGATTTCTTCACCATGAATAAATATAAGGGTAAGATTTACAAGACCACTAATATGCTTGGAAAAACCCTTTCGCAGTATTGCAAGAATGATACGGCCATGGCAAAGGAACAAAAGCGTATAGAAACAGAACTCCAAACCTTTGAAAAGAATATATTCGGTAATCAGGCACGTAAGGATTCTCTCGATTCCATCGCTCGTCAAGACCCGAAAGCACTGAGGGCAGCAGCCAAAGATGCAGCTAAAGCCGCAAAAAGAAACCGCCGTTCATCATCCGTTCGTAGTAAGAGTTCTACAACTACTGTATCCACCAGTTCCGCTCCTGCCCGTGTAACCGTCCGCAGACAGCGTCACTAAATTAGAAACAAGATATACATAACAGATTAATAATTAAACGAGAGAAGAATATGAAGAAGTTTTTTACAGCAATGGTAATGGCTGCCGCTTTCATGACAGTCGTCCCAACTCAGGCCCAAGTTAAATTTGGTTTGAAAGGTGGCTTGAATGTTACTAATATGTCCATGGACAGCAAAGTGTTCGATGCCTCTAACCGTACAGGTTTCTTTGTAGGTCCCACCGTCTTGGTAAATCTGCCGATCGTAGGGCTGGGTATTGACGCTTCTGCTCTTTATGACCAGCGTGATGCCAAACTGAAGGCGTCAACTACAGGCACCGATATTGATAAGACACTCAGCCAGAAATCGGTTATGATTCCTATCAATGTGCGCTACGGTATAGGCTTGGGTACACTTGCCAGTGTATATGCTTTTGCTGGTCCACAGTTTGGCTTCAATGTAGGTAACAAAGACCAAACATTGGTAGAGAATGTAGCTGGATGGCGTCTCAAGGATTCCAATTTCAGTATCAATGTCGGTTTGGGAGCTATCATTGCCAATCATCTGCAGATATCAGCCAATTACAACATTGCTTGTGGAACCACTGGTGAGGCTACAGTAGCTAATACTACGAGTACCTTGGCTAGTCAACTGATTGGCAGTACCAAGACTAATGCATGGCAGATTGCATTGGCTTATTATTTCTAATCGCCGAAGGATGATTATTCCAAGTCATCCAGCGTATCATTTAAAATAAAAGATTCTATATATAAAAAGCAGATGCATTCTTTGGCTTCTGCTTTTTTTTGCCTACCTTTGCATCCTGTATGAACTGTGCTGATATCATATTGCCCCTGCCACTTTATGGCCTTTTTACTTATTCCATTCCCGATGGAATGGAGAAAAAAGTGGCATTAGGTCTGCGCGTGCTCGTCCCGTTTGGTAAGAACAAAACTTATGTGGGTGTCGTTGCCCGTATCCACGACAACCCTCCCACAGCATATACCCTCAAACCGATATCAGCTGTCATAGACAGTCAACCGATACTGCTGCCGCAGCAGTTCCGTCTGTGGAATTGGATCAGTGATTATTATCTCTCCCCCATAGGCGAAGTTTACAAGGCAGCACTTCCTTCCGGTCTGAAGGCAGAAGAGGGTTACAAACCAAAGACAGAGACCTATATCCGACTGACAGAGACCTATCGAAATGAGCAGGCACTTCATATAGCCCTCAATACCCTTAACCGGGCACTGAAGCAGCAGGAAGTATTCACCCGGTATCTCACCATGTCGCATTGGGATACGATAGAAGGTATCGTCTGTCGTGAGACACCCGTGGAAATCACCCGTGATGAGCTGATGAATGAGAGCTATTCCACTACGGCTGTCATCAGCCAGTTGGTCAAGCGCGGTATTCTGGAGACATACGAGGTGGAAGTAGCTCGTCTGAATCATGGTGGAGAACCACATCCAGAGAATATCAAACCACTGAGTGCGTCGCAGCAGAAAGCATATAATGAGATACTCTTCTCATTTTTGAAGAAGAATGTAACCCTATTGCATGGTGTAACATCCAGTGGAAAGACCGAATTGTATATTCATCTGATACAGCAGCAGCTTCAGCAGCATAAACAAGTGCTTTATCTTCTGCCTGAGATTGCACTTACCGTACAGATTATGCAGCGCCTCCAACATGTATTCGGCAACCGTCTGGGCATCTATCATTCCAAATACAGCGATGCAGAACGTGTGGAGATATGGCAAAAACAGCTTTCCGAATGTCCCTATGATGTGATATTAGGTGCCCGCTCCGCCGTTTTTCTCCCATTTCATCGGTTGGGACTCGTCATTATCGATGAGGAACATGAGACGAGTTACAAGCAGCAGGATCCTGCTCCTCGGTATCATGCCCGCAGTGCAGCCATCGTGTTGGCACAGATGTATGGTGCCAAGACTTTGTTGGGTACTGCCACTCCTTCGATGGAATCGTATTATAATGCTTCTGTCGGTAAATACGGTCTGGTGCAACTTACCGAACGTTATAAGGGTATAGAATTACCGGAAATACAGGTGGTGGATACAAAAGACCTCCAGCACCGCAAGATGATGAACGGTCCCTTTTCACCGCTATTGCTGGTGAAAATGAGAGAGGCACTCTCACGTGGCGAACAGGTGATACTGTTTCAGAACCGCCGCGGTTTTGCTCCGATGATAGAATGCCACCAATGCGGATGGGTACCCCGTTGCCAGAACTGTGATGTGAGCCTTACTTATCATAAGAACCTCAACCAACTTACGTGTCATTACTGTGGCTTCACTTACAAAGTCCCTACGGAATGTCCCTGCTGCGGTTCCACAGATTTGCGTGGCCGTGGTTACGGAACAGAAAAGATAGAAGACCAGGTGCGGGATATATTCCCTGAGGCTCGTGTGGCCCGTATGGATTTGGATACTACCCGTACGCGCAATGCCTATCAGCGCATTATCAGCGATTTCTCCGAAGGTCGTACCAATATTCTTATCGGTACACAGATGATCAGCAAGGGACTTGACTTTGATAAAGTGAGTATCGTGGGTATATTAAATGCCGACTCTATGCTCAATTATCCCGATTTCCGTGCGTATGAGCATGCTTTTATGATGATGGCACAGGTAAGTGGCCGGGCAGGCAGGAAAGGTAAGCGCGGTTTGGTCATTCTTCAGACCAAAAGCCCTGACCTTCCATTGATAGGGCAGGTGGTCAACAATGATTTCACCGGTCATTACAAGGACTTGATAGTGGAGCGACAGCAGTTTCATTATCCACCTTATTATCATCTGATATATGTATACCTCAAGCATCGTCAGGATCATGTGGCAGATACGGCGGGAATTGAGTTCGCCAGTCGGTTGCGCCAGTGGTTCGGCGGTCGCGTACTGGGACCCGACAAACCGTCCGTCTCAAAAGTGAAGACACTGAATATCCGGAAGATAGTATTGAAGTTGGAGAATGGTATCGACATCAAAAAAGTCCGCCAGTATCTGCTGATGGCTCAGAGTCAGATCTTGGCGGACAAACGGTACGCTTCCTTACAGATATACTATGATGTAGATCCGCAGTAAAGCGATGATTAAGTCTTGTTTTCTCCGTTTTTTCTTTAGATGTCTATATCCAGACCAGCACCGAATACATGGTTGGTACGTGTATAGTCACTGAAGTAACTCACAGACGTGTCAGCAGAGAGCTGTTCAGCCTGAGATACCTTCTTATGTCCGTATAAGGTGCAGAAGTAAGCCACGTTCAAGCTCATCTTCTTACTGATATGATAGCATATACCGGCAGCGATGGAGTTGGAACTTACCGTAAATGATTTGTCGTCCATATACTCATCACTCAGTCCGTAGCTTGTATTCTGCCAACCGGCACTGACTGTCAGTTTCTCGTTTACGTCATATTCTGCGCCTGCATTCCATTCCATGGTACCGCGTTTCAGTTTGTCCTCGCGATGGTTGTAAGCAGTGGCCTGTCTGTCCCAGTAGTAATGGAAGCCCACATTGATGTGCAGCGGATTTACAGGATTGTATCCTACGCCCACAGCAAGCAGTGCAGGAATGTCACAGGGTACTTTGGCACCATCCTTATATTCACCCACAGCCTCTTCCATCTTAGTGTCGAATTGACTTTTGAGTTGTCCCAGTGCCGTGGTGATGGCAGCAGAACCGATGACATCCTCAGGTATGCCACCTTCTAAAAGTCGAGCAGGTAAGTTGCCGATACTTGGCAATTGGTTTACGGAGATACTCTTGAGGCGCATCTTGGTTTTGAATTCATATTTTGCAGCGAAATTCCATCGTCCTGATTTGTAATCCATACCCAGTATTGGCGTGAAACCCACGCCAGACTGGTCGCAGTTCAGCTCGATGTTGGCCGATTCCGTCCTTGATGGATCTACCATGGTATACAGGGGTACCTGTCCCACTTTGATGTTTTCCACATATCCATAGTAGTTACTCAGCGCATAGATGCCGCGGACACCGGCAAATACAGCCAGGTTGTCGTTTATTTTTTTTCCTACGCCCAGTGAAAGTCCGTAATAATACTGACGTCCGCGCATATAACTTTCATAACTGTACTGTCCTGTATTTCCGAATTTGGAGGCGGACGACAGTCCTGGGTTCACACCGTGCATGGCATACGTTACGGCATCAATGCCTTGTGCTAATTTGCACACACCCATTGCCGTTTCACCTACGAGTTTTTCAAAAGACCCCAGTCCGTTGTCGAATTCGCATTTTCCGCCGCCGCCTACTACCGCGAGGTTAGCTTGGAAGGAGTAGCCTTTCCAGTTATAGGCAAACTGTATGGAAGGGATAGCTGGAGCCAGTGCATGTCCCTTGAAGTTTCTTTCTGTAGAGGTATTGTTCACATTGTTGGCAAATAGCGGAAACGAGTTGTCTATCTTACGAGTCTGGAAAGCCAACTGCCAATTAAGGGAGATATGGGCACCGTCCTTCAGAAAAGCCACACCCGCAGGATTGTAATATACGCCGTCAATGGCGATGGAACCTTCACGGCTCATCATTCTGTTGAAAGCGATATTCTGATTTGTGTTTGTTAAGATACCCCCCGCTTGGGTAAGTACGGTTGTCATCGTGAATACACTGATAGAAACAATCTTTTTGCAGTTCATAATTTAGAAAATTTTATTTAAATTGGCTGCAAAGGTATATTTATTGTTCTAAATACCCACAAATCTGTTGCTATAATTAATACTTGTTAACACGTAAAAGCCTAATTATTGCACAAATTATACGATTTGTGCAATAATTACAGAGGAAATAGCAATCAATTATTGACTTGTTTCCGCTTCTTTGTTCAGTTTAGGATAACTTACACGTGTATGATAGATTGTTTTCAATTTCTCTATCAGAATTGTTTTTGCATAAGCGATGTCCCTGAAAGTGATGGGGCACTCACGGAAGAATCCTTCCGCCACCTGATTGTCTATAAGTTTGTTCACCAGGTCACGGATAGATTGTTCAGTATAGTCGTTGAGTGAGCGCGAGGCAGCTTCCACTGTATCCGCCATCATCAGCACAGCCTGTTCGCGTGTGTATGGATTAGGTCCAGGATAAGTGAAGAGCAGTTCATCCACGTTTTCATCTGGATGCTCATTCTTGTATTTCACATAGAAGTATTTGGCCTTGCCCTGACCGTGGTGTGTGCTAATAAATCCTTTCACATTCTCGGGTAGTCCGTATTTATCCGCCATCTTCAGACCCTCCGTCACATGGCTGATAATAATCTGTGCACTGTCTATGCACGACATATTCTCATGCGGATTTATGCCCAACTGGTTTTCCGTGAAGTAGATGGAGTTCTTTATTTTTCCGATGTCATGATAGAGCGCACCGGTACGTACCAATAGACTTTTGGCACCGATTTTCCTGGCTATCTCCGCTGCCAGATTACTCACTTGGATAGAATGTTGGAAAGTGCCTGGAGCCACTTCACTCATACGGCGTAACAGTTCATTGTTCGTGTTAGAGAGCTCTATCAGAGTGATGTCACTTGTAAATCCGAATGCCTTTTCCACCACGTAGAGCAGTGGATAAGCGAAGAGCAGCGAGATACCGTTGACGATAATGAAGTTATAGATAGACAGGTCTATGTCGTTGGTCATCGCATTGTGGATCAGGTCGAAAGCAAACTGCATCGCAATCATTCCAACTGTACAGATGATCGCAGTTTTGAACAGCTGCGACCGGTTGCTCAGTTCCCTCAGCGAATAGATGCCGCAGAGTCCCGCCACCGTTTCTATCAGTATGAATTCAAATGGATGCTGCAGCATGCAGGCACAGATACATACCATACACAGATGCGTCATAAATGCCGTACGCGAGTCCATAAACACGCGGATGAATATCGGGACCATCGCATAAGGCAGCATATATACATGCATAAAAGTATTCCTCACCAGTATCGCCGTCATCAAGGAGAAGATAATGGTGAGCGAATAGAGCATCGCTATACTTCGTGCCTTTTCGAAATAATCTTTTCTGAACATGCTCAGGTAGAGCGTGAAGCACACCACGATAATCAGTACGTACATCACCTCGCCGGCACTTGTCAGTTGCCATTGTGACTGATCTCGTCCGCGCTTGTCATTCTCTTTCAAAAATGAAGTCATGATACGGTATGCCTTCTCATCCACGATTTCGCCGCGGTCTATGATTTTCTGTCCTTTCTGTGCGATGCCGATAGCCAGAGGAATGCTGTTGATAATCTCATCCAGGCTGCTTTCACTCCTTGCCCTGTCGTAAACTAGATTAGGAGTAATGTAATTGTCCAGATTACATTTTTGCAGAATGGCACGGTGCGGACCCAGCAGTTCATCCATAAACAACTGCTCATAGGCAGTTTTCGTGGAGTACACATGACTGGCCTTCACGATGGTGGCCTTTTTACCTGTCACTACCCGTATTACTTTGGCGGTATCCTCTTCCAGTTTACTGTATTCAGGTGCATTGATGATACCCTGCTGGTATATCTCATGCAGTCTGTTGGCTATCACACTGATGTAGTCCGATGATAATCCCGGTATACCTTTACTGAAGTCCTGTACGAATCTTCTGATTTCATCACCCTCCACCTCATCATTATATTTATAATAAGGTTCATAACGGTTGATGATACTATCCTTTTCACTCTGGATGGCAGTGTCCGATTTATAGATAGGAAAATCGAAAGGAGCCGTAAAGTCGGAATATTGCCAAGGTTTGCCTTGTTCTATATGCAGATAGTTTCTGCTGTCACGTGGCATTATCCAAACCACGATGGCGACGGTGCCGATAATCAGCGCCATGCGTATAAAAAAGTCACGCCAGGTTACGTCTTCTTTGAGATGGAATGAACTCATATTTTCTTGCTGTTTATGTTGCTATTTTGATATAATATCATATTTAGATTGCGAAAATACGAAAAAAAAACGCAAAAGTCAAAAAAAAGCTGTACTTTTGCACAAAATATTTTCGAAAATAGGTAGAATTAGTAATGGCAGAGAGAAAAGTAAGGGTGCGTTTCGCACCAAGTCCTACAGGGGCGCTGCATATTGGCGGCGTACGTACCGCGTTATATAATTACTTGTTTGCTCGTCAGCATGGCGGCGATTTGGTGTTCCGTATTGAGGACACAGACTCACATCGCTTCGTACCGGGTGCCGAGGAATATATTATCGAGTCGTTCCGCTGGCTCGGCATCAAGTTTGATGAGGGTGTTTCTTTCGGCGGAGAGCATGGTCCTTACCGTCAGAGTGAGCGCCGTGATATTTATAAAAAATATGTCAAGCAGTTGCTTGACGCAGATAAGGCTTATGTAGCTTTCGATACACCTGAAGAGCTGGAGGTCAAGCGTACGGAGATTGAAAATTTCCAGTACGATGCCCATACCCGTATGCAGATGCGCAACTCGCTTACCCTTCCCAAAGAAGAAGTAGACCGTCTCATCAGTGCCGGTGAACAGTATGTAGTCCGCTTCAAGATAGAACCGGGTGTCCCTGTCCATGTAGATGATCTGATTCGTGGCGATGTGAAGATTATGAGTGATATTCTGGACGACAAGGTGCTCTATAAGAGTGCTGATGAACTGCCGACTTATCACCTTGCCAATATTGTAGACGACCATCTGATGGAGATTACCCATGTCATCCGTGGTGAGGAGTGGCTGCCAAGTGCACCGCTGCATGTATTGCTTTATCAGGCATTTGGCTGGGCTGATACGATGCCCCGTTTTGCCCATCTTCCCTTGCTGCTCAAACCGGAAGGCAAAGGCAAACTGAGCAAGCGTGACGGTGACCGTTTGGGATTTCCAGTGTTCCCCTTGGAATGGCATGACCCTAAGACTGGCGAAGTGTCCACAGGTTTCCGTGAAAGCGGTTACTTCCCAGAGGCAATCATTAATTTCCTGGCTTTCCTGGGTTGGAATCCAGGTACCGAACAAGAAATATATAGTCTGGACGAACTAGTCCAGCTCTTTGATATCAGCAAATGTTCCAAGGCAGGTGCACGTTTTGATTTTCAAAAGTGCGTCTGGTTCAATCATGAGTATATCCTCCGTAAGAGCGTCGATGAAATCGCACAGCTCTTTGCGCCCATCGTACTTGAGCACGTACCTGGCGAGACCATGCCCCGTATTGCCAAAGTTGTGGAACTGATGAAGGACCGCGTAAGTTTCGTCAAGGAACTTTGGCCCCTCTGTTCATTCTTCTTTGAGGCTCCCACCACTTACGATGAAAAGACCCGTAAGAAGCGCTGGAAGGAAGATTCTGCCCAGGTGATGGGAGAACTTGAGGAAGTGATTCGTGGCATCGATGATTTCTCGGAAGAGAATCAGGAGAAGGTCGTGGAAGACTGGATTGCCGCAAAAGAATATAAATTAGGAAATGTGATGAACGCATGGCGCCTTGCACTCGTAGGTGAAGGTAAAGGTCCGGGTATGTTTGATATCTCAGCCTTCCTGGGCAAAGAAGAGACCATCCGTCGTATGCAGCAAGCAATAGAAGTACTGAAATAACAATGTATAATCTCGTTATCTATCTCTATTTACTGGGTGTGGCTGTCACAAGTCTATTTAGTAAAAAGGTGAAGAAAATGTGGTATGGTGAGCGTCAGGCCGTGGGGATACTCCGTCAGCAGATGGACCCTGAAGCTAAGTACGTATGGTTTCATGCCGCCTCACTGGGAGAATTCGAGCAGGGTCGTCCCTTGATGGAGAAACTGCGTGCCGAGCATCCTGAATACAAGATACTCCTTACATTCTTTTCTCCCTCCGGTTATGAGGTGCGTAAAGACTATAAAGGTGCAGACATTATCTGTTATCTGCCATTGGACACGATTACCAATGCCCGTCGCTTTCTGCGTACTATCCATCCGGTGATGGCATTCTTCATCAAGTATGAGTTCTGGTATAATTATCTGCATATACTCAAGCATCGTAAGGTGCCTGTATATAGTGTATCCAGTATTTTTCGTCCTGACCAGGTGTTTTTCAGTTGGTATGGTCGCCAGTATAGCAAGGTACTCAAGTGCTTCACGCACTTCTTTGTTCAAAATGATGTGAGCAAGAGTCTGCTAGCCAAACTGAATATCACGGATGTCACTGTTACGGGTGATACCCGTTTCGACCGTGTGCTGCAGATTAAGGCTCAGTCCAAGCAACTGCCCATCGTGGAATCATTCAAACAGGACAGCAAAGTGTTTGTGGCAGGTAGCAGCTGGGCTCCCGATGAAGATATCTTCATACCTTATTTCAATGCACACAAGGAGTGGAAACTCATCATCGCTCCTCACGTCATCAGTGAGGACCATATCCAGCAGATATTGTCCAAACTTGACCGTAAGGTGGTACGCTATACGCAGACAACACCCGAGGAAGCAGCTCAGGCTGACTGTCTTATCATCGATTGCTTTGGTCTGCTTTCCAGTATTTATCATTATGGAGAAGTGGCTTATGTGGGCGGTGGATTTGGTGTGGGTATACATAATGTGCTGGAGGCTGCTGTATGGGATGTTCCCGTATTCTTCGGTCCAAATAATCAGCATTTCCAGGAGGCACAGGGACTGCTTCGTGCTCAGGGCGGATTTGAAGTAGCAGACTATGCTGCTTTTGAATCGCGCATGAACACCTTTATTGCTCAGTCTGATGTACTGAAAACTGCTGGTGATAAGGCAGGTGCCTTTGTTGCCAGTTGTACAGGTGCTACGGACAAGATATTCTCCATGGTCAACTTTTAAGTTATCATCAGCTATATGAAGAAGATATTGGTACTTATCATGCTCGCAGGTAGCGTAGCAGCGGCTCAGGCCCAGAACATTCAGTTCCATTACGACTTAGGCAAAGCACTCTATAGTGATTTGGCTGAGCGTCCGTCCGTCACTACCACCTTGGAGATGTATAAGCCCGACAAGTGGGGCAGTACCTATCTTTTCACTGATATTGATTATTTCTCAGATGGCGTGGCAGGCGCTTATTGGGAAATCTCCCGTGAACTCACACTCACTCATAATCATCGGTGGGCAGCCCACGTAGAGTATGACGGAGGTTCCACCTCCATACGTAACACTGCCATTGCCAGCCGTTTTCAACATGCCATATTGGTGGGTCCTGCATGGAACTGGACTAGTGCCGATTTCAATAAGAACTTCTCTGTACAAGCGATGTATAAGTATTATTTCAAAGGGCAGGGAAGAGGTGCCTTCAATGGTTTCCAGGGTACTTTGGTCTGGGGTGATACCTTTGCCAAAGGACTTTGTACATTCTCAGGATTTCTGGATGTATGGTATGACCCCGATGTAAACGGTAAACTGATTTGCCTGTCTGAGCCGCAGTTTTGGTTCAATCTCAAAGCCATCAAAGGCGTGGAGGTACCTGTCAGTGTCGGTAGTGAGGTGGAAATCAGCAATAACTTCGTGTTCGACCGTTATGGTGGCCATAACAAGTTTTTTGCCATACCTACCATAGCAGCAAAATGGACTTTTTAAGTAAATTGTATTTATATTAAAAATTGCAGAAAACAGTATAATATGAAAAGAATGATATTATTGGCAGTTGTTGCCATTTTCTCGGTTGCAGCTATGCAGGCCGATGACGTAATTTCCCGCGAGAGTGGTGTCACTGTAATTAATACTTCTACGTTGGCTCCTGGTGTACGTGGTTTCAAAGGTGCTACACCCCTCAAAATTTATATTAAAAAAAATAAGATACAGAAGATTGAGGCACTTCCCAATCAGGAAACACCTAAATTCTTTGCACGAGTAAAGAGTCAGTTGCTGGGAAAATGGGATAAGATGAGTGTGAAGAAAGCTTTGAAGGCTGATGTGGATGGAGTAACAGGAGCTACCTATTCATCCAAGGCAGTTATCAAAAATGTGAAAGCCGGACTTGAATATTATCTCTCAAAATAGGGGTTACGCTCATTTTTATTGGCCTCTACAGATACTTCCACACTGAAGTTGGGAGAGAAATTGTATTTTACGGCGGCACCGATACGGTCACCCAGTCTGTTCATGTCGAGTACGGATCTTGGTGGCAGCGGATGATTGATGATTGACTTCTGCATATAGAGATAAGCCTCCCAGTGCTCATCCAGTTTGTATCCCAGCACGGCACTTAGTCCGGCATCATGATAATTGTCATGCTGCCAAAACACATTACCCATATATCCACCTAAGGCAAGTGATAGATTCTTAGTGAGTGGTACGGCATACATCAGCGAGATGTTCTGTCCGAATCCCATGCCGCTGCGGGCGTATTTGCCGAATTCAGCAAACACGCTGGCATCCATGCTAGCATTCAGACCTTCATGCAGTTGCCAGTCATTCCATCCGCCCCAGTAACTGGGATACCATCCCATGGGCAGTGTCTGTCCGCGACTGTTCAGTGTGGGCAGGTGTAATGAGTCCTCAGACTGTAACCAGTGGTCTGCCGTGGGGTCTTTTGGTGATAATGCTGTAGGGGTAGCAATCGTCTTGCTGTTTTCCTGAGCGCCTATCGTAAGAGGAGCAGTCAGCAGCAGAATAGTCATGATCATTTTGATATTCATAAGCTTCACCTTATTTATATGGGCAAAGTTCGTCATTTTTTTGTTTACCACCAAAAATAGCGAATATAATTATCTTATTTTGATATTTAATCAAGCGACACAATCTTTTTTCACAGTTGTACTCGTGCATAGACAACATGTATGTAATCTGAACACCAGTTTCCCTTATCATTTTTTCGCAAATGATTAGATTTGTTTGTACGTGATTCACGAAAAAAAACCGAGCGTTCGCGGAAAACCGAATACGAAACGAGATGCCTGCAAAAAATAATGCCTATATTTGTAAATGCTATATACAAACTTAGCATAGATACATACCATATAAACCTTCTCAATCATTAAATATAGGTGTGTTGTCGTACCCTTAAACCATTAGGAAATGAATGATATTAACAAGCTCAACCTCGTGACTCATGATGAGTTATTCCGCATAGATATATCCCGTGCCGTCTATTTCCAAGCAGACGACCATTATTCTATTGTCTATTACAATTCCGATGTACACATCTTGTTGCCGTTTTCACTGGCAGCTATAGAGGCAGCCATCAAACAAAACGATGAAGCCCAGAGGTGTCTGGTCAGGTTGGGGCGAAAGTATATAGTGAATACAGATCGTATTATCCGTATCAGCAGTACGCAGTGCAAACTTTACCTGTATGATGAGCAGGGGAAGACGCATACCGTGCCCTTGTCCAAGCCCGTAATCCGGGAGTTGATAGATGCCAATGGCAACATAAACGCGCTTCGTGACTCACGCAAATAAATAGGAAGTACACGAAAGGAGGCATGAATTTTTTTTATGACGGATAAGCATTATTTTTATACGTTTAATCCACGACGTAAGACGTTTAAGGCCAAAACGCGAAAACGGGGGGTTGACGCGTCTTCGTTTTTTTTATAACTTTGCCGCAGTTATCTTTTAAACTTAGGATTATGAGTGATATTAACAAACTAAACCTTGTAGCTCACGATGAGCTTTACCGGATCGATATTCAGAGGGTGGTCTATTTCCAGGCAGATGACCATTATTCCTATGTGTATTACAATTCCGATGTACATCTGATGTTGCCGTTCGGTCTCACGGACATAGAGTCGGCAATAGGTAAGAACGAGACAGCCCAGTCTCGGTTGGTGCGTATGGGTAGGAAGTACATAGTGAACACAGAAAGAATCATGCGAATCAGCAGCACCCAGTGTAAACTCTACCTCTATGATGAGTTAGGAAAGACTCACACGGTGCCCTTGTCAAAGCCCGTGATCAGAGAGTTACTAGATGCCAGCGCCACCTAAAAGCAGGTTCGTGACTCACGAAAATAAACATGCGTTTCGCGATTTGTAAAAGATTTAATGATTTGGTTCTTTTTACTTTCGCTATATTTGCAGAAATTAACAGGTGTATACTCTCTGTAACGGTGTGTGCATACTGCTAAGAAAAGTGATAAATAACTTAAATTTTATAAATAACAATTTAAAACTTTGTATTATGAGAAAAGGTTTTATTTACTCATTAGCTGCTCTAGCTGCTATGCCA
>DAIRCP010000062.1:0-20628 GCA_036796635.1 Prevotella sp.
GAAATATCTCCCTGTACATTTGCTAGATGATGCGCCCTTTTCAGATAAGATATGCTTGAATGGTTATCCATTTTTCCGAAACAGGCGTCCGCAATATCACATAAATCATAAATTGTATTGACTGTATCTTTCATCATGGCAGAATTATGATAAGCCTTTTGAAATATTTCTATTGCATTATCATACAAATCCTGATCCATATACAGATGCCCCATCTGGCTATAAATTTTGCCAATGAGTGTAGCATCATTTCTGTCTTTCATTGTGCCCAAGGCACGTTGGAAATAGTCGAGAGCCCCAGGCACATCCTGCATGTCGGCGTACGTCCGCCCTGCATAATAATAAGCCACGGGCAGCAGAGCCTCGTCGCCGCCATTCTCGTAATAGTTTACGAGCCGCATAATCAGTTTGTATGAACGGTGAGTGACGTAAGTCTTGTCTTGCGCCTTGATTGTCAGCAAGTCATAATACATCTTCGTGCCTTCGGTTGCGCCAACCATTGTGGGCTGCAGCGTCCTGAGCAATGCCACGGCACTATCCGGCTGCACTTCGGCAAGACTGTCAGCAGTGGTCAGTTCTACGGGATATCTGTGGTGCGAACACGATGTCATGAGTATCCCAGTTAATATGAATATCCATACAGTAACCTTCTTCATAGGATGCAAATTTAACTGAAAAGCAGAATAGGATGACTTTAAAAAGGATTATCGGGTGCAAATATGAAATATATCGGAAAAATAAAAATCCTGCAAGTTATTATCTTGCAGGATTTTATGCTGAGCGCTTCAAGATGGGCTTGAACCAACGACCCCCTGATTAACAGTCAGGTGCTCTAACCAACTGAGCTATTGAAGCATTTGCTTGTTCATTTCTGAATTGCGTGTGCAAAGGTAATGCGTTTTTTTTAATTCTGCAAATTTTTCAGCAAAAAAATAATGGAAAACATATATTTTTTGCAAAAAAAGTGGTTCAGGAGGCCGTTTTATGGGTAAAAGGTGTAACTTTGCACCATTATTTATAATCTAAATGAATATGAAGAAAGTTTTGCTGGTATTGTCCATCCTGTGTCTTGCTACTTCCGGTATGGCACAAAAGAACAAAAACCATAATTTTGAGGTGGCTAAAAACCTCGACCTGTTTACCAATATATACAAGAATCTGGACTTGATGTATGTGGATACACTCAATCCGGGCGAGGTGATAGGCAATGGTATTAATGCCATGTTGCGCAGTCTGGACCCTTATACGGAATTCTATCCGGAGGATCAGACCAAGAACCTGAAGATGATGCTGACCGGTAAATATGCCGGCATCGGCGCACTGGTGCGTTATCATCAGAAACTCAAGAGGGTGGTGATAGACGAACCGTATGCAGATATGCCTGCCGCTGAGGCCGGACTGAAGAAGGGTGACGTAATCCTTCAGATAGATGATACGGTAATGACGGACAAGAAGGTGGACTATGTGAGCAGTCACCTGCGTGGAGATGCCGGTACCAGTTTCGTGCTGAAAGTGCTGCGTCCTACTACGGGCAAACAGATGACCTTCAAGATTACCCGCAAAAACATCAAAATGCCCGAGTTACCATATTATGGTATGCGCGAGGGTAATATCGGTTATATCAACTTCAATGAGTTTACTGAGGGATGCGCCAAGGATATGCGCCGCGCCTTTGTGGATCTGAGAGAGCAGGGTGCCAAATCTCTGATTCTGGATCTGAGAGGAAACGGCGGCGGTTCTCTGTCGGAAGCCATCGATATCATCAATATGTGGGTGCCACGTGGGTTGGTACTCGTGGAGACAAAGGGTAAACTGAAGCAGACCAACCGTGAATACAAGACCAGACTGGAGCCGATAGATACCGTGATGCCTGTAGTGGTGCTGGTGAACGGTGAGACTGCCAGTGCCAGTGAGATAACAAGCGGTAGTCTGCAGGATCTGGACAGAGGTATTATATTAGGTACGCGCACGTACGGAAAAGGCCTTGTGCAGGTGCCATTGGATTTGCCTTATAATACGAATCTGAAACTGACTACCAGCAAATATTATATTCCCAGCGGTCGCTGCATCCAGGCCATCAACTATAAGCACAACGGTGGCGGCTATATAGAGCATATTCCCGATTCACTCACCCATCAGTTTTATACCAAAGGCGGCAGACCCGTGCGCGATGGCGGCGGTATCAAACCCGACGTAGAGGTGAAACCGGATACATTGCCTAATATCGCATTGTATCTGGAGCGCCTGGATTCCACAGAGGTGATGTTTGATTATGTGGTGGATTATATCGCCAAGCATCCTACCATCGCTCCCGCCAAGGACTTCAAACTGACAGATGCGGAATTCGAGGACTTTAAGCAGAAGGTGCTCAAATCCGGATTCACTTATGACCCCGTGACAGAGAAGCAGTTGAAGGAAGTGGAAAAGACAGCCCGATTTGAAGGTTACTATGATGATGCCAAACCGGAGTTTGAGGCACTGAAGGCGAAGCTGAAGCATAATGTGTCGCGGGATATGGACCGTAACAAACTTACCATCAGGGAGATGCTGGAGCAGGATATCGTATCAGCATACTACTATCAGAAAGGTGGTATTGAGGTAGGACTGCGTTATGACAATCAGTTGGCTGCGGCAGAGAAATTATTAAAGAATCCCGATGAATATCGTGCAAAATTGACCCCAACTAAACAAAAGTAAGGGTAAAAATGCAAATTTTGACTGAAATACTTGCGAAATTCGGATTTTATTCGTAATTTTGCAGCGTTCAGTGGAATGAGGGGCTTGGAAAAGCCCCTCATTTTCATTTTAATATCCCTTATGTATGATAGATAAAAACGTAGTAACAACAATCGTTGAAGAGTGGCTGCAGGGAAATGATTACTTCTTGGTGGATGTAATCGTGTCTCCCGACGGCAGGATAGTTATAGAAATAGACCATGCGGATGGCGTATGGATAGAAGATTGCGCTGAATTGAGCCGATTCGTACAGGAGAAACTGGGCGAGGAAGCCGGCGACTATGAATGGGAAGTGGGCTCTGCCGGTATCGGCCAGCCTTTTAAAGTGGCACAGCAGTATAAGAACTACGTAGGTAAAGAAGTGGAAGTACTGGATGAGGCAGGCAAGAAAGTGCAGGGTATCCTGAAGTCTGTGGATGAGCCTCATTTTGTGGTCACGGTGAAAGAGAAGCAGAAGGTGGAGGGCAAAAAGCGCCCCGTACTTGTCAATACAGACAAGGACTTCGATATGAATAATATAAAATATACAAAATATCTATTAAGTTTCAAGTAAGCTATGGCAGCAAAAAAAGAAGAAGTAGGTCCAAGTATGATTGAGACCTTCCAGGAATTTAAAGAGACTAAGAACATCGACCGCACTACACTGGTGAGCGTGCTGGAGGAAAGTTTCCGCAACGTGATCGCTAAGATGTTTGGCAGCGATGAGAACTATGACGTCATCGTCAATCCTGACAAGGGTGACTTCGAGATACACCGTAACCGTATTGTTGTGGCAGACGGCGAAGTGCAGGATGATAACAAGGAAATCAGCCTGAAAGATGCTCAGAAGATAGAACCTGACTATGAAGTGGGTGAGGAAGTGAGTGAGGAAGTGAACTTCTCTAAGTTCGGTCGCCGCGCTATCCTGAACCTGCGTCAGACATTGGCTTCTAAAATCCTGGAATTGGAGCATGACTCTCTCTATCAGAAATATAAGGATAGAGTGGGACAGGTGGTAAGTGCTGAGGTCTATCAGATGTGGAAGCGCGAAGTGCTGCTCATCGATGATGAGGGTAACGAGCTGCATCTGCCTAAGTCTGAGCAGATACCTGCTGACAATTATCACAAAGGTGAGACCGTGCGTGCCGTGATAGAGCGTGTGGACAACGAGAACAACAATCCGCGCATCATCCTGAGCCGTACCAGTCCTGCATTCCTGGAGCGCCTGCTTGAAGCTGAGGTTCCTGAAATCAATGACGGTCTGATTACCATCCGCCGTGTGGCCCGTATGCCGGGTGAGCGCGCCAAGGTAGCTGTGGAAAGCTATGATGAGCGTATCGATCCAGTGGGAGCCTGCGTAGGTGTGAAGGGTAGCCGTGTGCATGGCATCGTACGTGAACTCTGCAATGAGAACATCGATGTAATCAACTACTCTTCTAATATCAAACTCTTTATCCAGCGCGCCCTGAGCCCTGCAAAGGTTACCAGCATCAAACTGGATGAGGAAAATCATAAGGCAGAAGTATATCTGCAGCCGGAAGAGGTAAGTCTTGCCATCGGTCGTGGCGGTATGAATATCAAACTGGCTTCTATGCTTACTGAGTTTACTATCGATGTATTCCGCGTGCTTAGCGACAAGGAGGAGGATGAGGATATCTACCTCGATGAATTCTCCGACGAGATAGACCAGTGGGTAATCGATGCTATCAAGAATATCGGTCTGGATACAGCTAAGGCGGTGATTAATGCACCTCGCGAAATGCTGATAGAGAAAGCCGACCTTGAAGAGGAAACAGTAGACCATGTACTATCAGTACTGCGCGCTGAGTTTGAGAGTTAAGCCTTTGGCTTAACCTCATTCATATAAGGTGCGACAGTCATTTCGTAATTTTAAAATTGTAATTCATAATTAATAACTATATGGGCATCAGATTAAACAAAGTATTATCAGAACTGAATATAGGACTTCAAACGGCAGTTGAATTCCTGAAAAACAAGACGAGCCTGGGCGACATTAGAGACGACGCCAACCTCACGACCAAGATCAATGACGACCAGTACAAAGCACTGGTCAGCGAGTTCAAGGGTGATAAGGACGTGAAGAGTGAAGCCGAGAAAATCTTCAGCAAGAAAGTAAAAGAGAAGAACGAGAAGAAAGTGACCAAGGCTGAGGAACTGCTGGAACAACGCCAGCAATTTAAGCCAGTGGGAAAAATTGATCTCGAATCTGTAGGCAAAAAGCCTTCAGATTCTTCGTCTGTTGCCCGTGAGTCTCAACCAGAGCCAAAGGCTGCTGCCGTAAGCCCTAAGCCAGAACAAAAACCGGAAGTGAAGCCTGCTCCCGTGGAGAATAAACCGGAGGTAAGCGCACAGAAGATTCAGCCGAAACCAGTGGAAACTGCTCAGCCGATACCTGCTGCAGTACAACCAAAAGCTGAGGCTCCTGTAGAAAAGAAGCCTGTGGAAGCTGCAGAACATAAGATGGCAGAACCTGTGCAGAACAAGCCAGTTGCTCCTGCCCAATCAGCAACTCCGGTCCAGCCAACTGCTCCAGCTCAACCTGAACAGCACAAGCCATCTGCAACTCAGCCAGTTGCCAAGCAGGCTGTGAATGCTCAGCCGAAACCTGCTGCTCCAGTCGCTCAGAATCAGCCGAAGCATGAGGCTCCCAAGCAGGACGCACCAAAGAATGATGCTCCCCAACAGGAAGCTCCACAGCAGGAAGCAACTGCTGAATCAGAAGGTGGACCAAAGATATTTACCCTGAAGAGCGAATCAAAGTTGGCTCCAAAGGTGAATGTGCTTGGAAAGATAGACTTGTCTACCCTCAATCAGAGTACTCGTCCAAAGAAGAAAACCAAGGAAGAGCGCAAGAAAGAGCGTGAGGAAAAGGCTGCTCAGGCTCATCCAGGTGAGCGCCGCAAGCGTGAACGCATCGGCGGTAAAGAGCGTGTGAATATTGAAGCTGCCGCCAACCAACAGGGAAACAACGGCGGAAAGAAAAACAATAACGGCGGTAATAACAATAATAACAACAACAACAACCGTAACGGAAATAATGGTAATAACCGCAATAATAACGGTAATAACCAGAATGGCAATTACGGTGGAGGTAATGGCAAAAAGCGCAATAACAAGAACCGCCAGCCGCAGAAGCCTTTGGAGGTCAACGAGGAGGATGTGGCACGCCAGGTAAAAGAGACGCTTGCACGTCTTACTTCAAAGAGCCAAAACAAGAAGGGTGCCAAATATCGTCGTGAGAAGCGTGATGCTGTTCAGGAACGTATCAATGAGGAAATCCAGGAGCAGAAGGCTGAAAGCAAGACTATCAAACTGACGGAATTCGTGACTGTAAGTGAGCTGGCTACGATGATGGATGTACCTGTAAACAAGGTCATCGGTACCTGTATGAGTATCGGCATCATGGTAAGTATCAACCAGCGTCTGGATGCTGAGACAATCAATCTGGTGGCTGAGGAATTCGGATTCAAGACTGAATACGTAAGTGCTGAGGTAAGTGAGGCCATTCAAGAGGAAGAGGATGATGAAAACGACTTGGTAACCCGTGCACCTATCGTCACAGTGATGGGCCATGTGGACCATGGTAAGACATCTTTGCTCGACCATATCCGCAATACCAACGTGATTGCCGGTGAGGCCGGTGGTATCACACAGCATATCGGTGCTTATAATGTAAAATTGAAAAATGGCAGACGTATCACATTCCTTGATACTCCAGGTCATGAAGCCTTTACGGCTATGCGTGCCCGTGGTACTCAGGTTACTGATATCGCCATCATCATCATTGCTGCAGATGACAGTGTGATGCCTACTACCAAAGAGGCTATCGCACATGCACAGGCTGCCAATGTACCTATGGTGTTTGCCATCAACAAGATAGATAAACCAGGAGCTAATCCTGACAAGATACGTGAGGACTTGGCTAATATGAATCTGCTCGTTGAGGAATGGGGAGGTAAATATCAGTGTCAGGAGATATCTGCAAAGAAAGGCGTAGGCGTGGATGAGTTGCTTGAAAAAGTGTTGCTCGAGGCCGAAATGCTGGATCTGAAGGCTAATCCTAATCGTAAAGCTACCGGTTCCATTATTGAGTCGTCTCTGGATAAAGGTCGTGGCTATGTGTCTACTATCCTCGTATCTAATGGTACATTGAGAGTGGGCGACGTGGTTATGGCAGGTACCAGCTACGGTAAGGTGAAGGCCATGTTCAATGAGCGTAACCAGCGCATGGATCAGGCCGGTCCGGGAGAACCAGCCATCATCCTGGGTCTGAATGGTGCTCCTACTGCAGGTGATTCCTTCCATGTGATGGAATCTGAGCAGGAAGCCCGCGAGATTACCAACAAGCGTGAGCAACTCCAGCGTGAACAGGGTATCCGTACTCAGAAGACGCTCGGTCTGGATGATATTTCCCATCGTATCGCACTGGGTGAGTTCCATGAACTCAACATCATTGTGAAGGGTGATACCGACGGTAGTATCGAGGCTTTGAGTGACTCATTCATCAAACTGTCTACCGAGAAGGTTCAGGTGAACGTCATCAGCAAGGCTGTCGGTCAGATTTCTGAGAATGATGTGATGCTTGCCAGCGCTTCTGATGCAGTCATCGTAGGTTTCCAGGTTCGTCCTTCTGCTGATGCCCGCAAACTGGCTGAGCGTGATGGCGTGGAAATCAACACCTACTCTGTCATCTATGATGCCATCGATGATGTACGCTCTGCTATGGAGGGTATGCTTGATAAGGTCATCAAGGAGCAGATTACCGGTGAGATTGAGGTTCGCCAGGTTTACCATATCTCTAAGGTCGGTACTGTTGCCGGTGCAATGGTTACTGACGGTAAGGTACACCGCAGCGACAAGGCCCGCTTGGTACGTGATGGTATCGTGATCCATTCAGGTGCTATCAATGCCCTGAAACGCTATAAGGATGACGCCAAGGAAGTGGTCGTGAATATGGAATGCGGTATCTCACTCGTCAACTTCAACGATATCCAGGTAGGTGATATCATTGAGACCTATACTGAGATTGAGGTTCAGCAGAAACTGTAGTCATACAGTCCTAAATACACATATAAAAGATTGAAATACAGACAGGTAGTATCTATTTATGTCTAAAGATAACAATGAGTTTGTAAAAAAGGTCGCCGAACAGAAATACGAGTTCGGATTTACGACCGATGTACATACGGAAATAATACCAAATGGTCTGAACGAGGACATCGTGCGACTGATTTCCGAGAAGAAAGGTGAGCCCGAGTGGATGTTAGACTTCCGCTTGCAGGCTTTCCGCTTCTGGGAGCAGCAGACACAGCCCTCGTGGGGGCATGTCCATGTGCCGCCCATCGATTATCAGGCCATCTCTTATTATGCTGATCCTCTGGCCAAAAAGCCTGAGGGTGATGGTAAGATAGATCCGGAACTGGAGAAAACATTTGATAAACTGGGTATTCCGCTTGAGGAGCGCCTGGCTTTAAGTGGCAATACGGCCGTAGATGCCATCATGGACTCTGTGTCGGTCAAAACCACATTTAAAGATAAGTTACGTGAGAAGGGCATTATCTTCTGCTCTATCGGCGAGGCCATCAAGGAACATTCCGAGTTGGTGCGTCAGTATCTGGGTACGGTGGTCCCTTATCGTGATAACTTCTTTGCTGCATTAAACAGTGCAGTATTCAGCGATGGATCCTTCGTTTATATTCCTAAAGGTGTGAAATGCCCGATGGAACTGAGCAGCTATTTCCGTATCAATGCCCGTAACACGGGACAGTTTGAGCGCACGCTGATTATTGCCGATGATGATGCTTACGTAAGTTATCTGGAAGGTTGCACCGCTCCTATGCGTGATGAGAATCAGTTGCATGCAGCCATCGTGGAGATTATCGTCAATGACCGTGCCGAAGTGAAATATTCTACGGTTCAAAACTGGTATCCGGGTGATGAGAATGGTCGCGGCGGTGTGCTGAACCTAGTTACCAAGCGTGGTGATTTGCGTGGTGAAGGTTCCAAACTCTCCTGGACTCAGGTGGAGACAGGTAGTGCCATCACCTGGAAATATCCTTCTTGCGTACTGCGTGGTGATAATTCACAGGCAGAATTTTATTCTGTGGCTGTTACCAATAATTATCAGGAGGCTGATACCGGTACCAAGATGATACACATGGGTAAAAATACCAAGAGTACCATCATCTCTAAGGGTATCTCTGCCGGTCATAGTCAGAATTCTTATCGTGGACTGGTGCGTGCCACTGCCAATGCGGACAATGCGCGCAACTATTCATCCTGTGATTCTCTGCTGTTGGGCAGTGATTGTGGTGCTCATACATTCCCCTATATGGATATCCATAATGATACCGCCGTAGTGGAGCATGAGGCTACTACCTCTAAAATCAGTGAAGACCAGTTGTTCTATTGTAATCAGCGAGGCATTCCTACCGAACAGGCCGTGGGACTCATCGTCAATGGTTATGCCAAGGAAGTGCTGCAGAAGTTGCCGATGGAATTTGCTGTGGAAGCACGCAAACTCCTCTCTGTTTCACTGGAGGGTACTGTAGGTTAATATATTAATAAGGAGAAATATGTTAGAAGTTAAGAATTTACATGCCAAGATAGGCGATAAAGAGATATTAAAGGGCATAGAACTTACCATCAAGGATGGTGAGACACATGCTATCATGGGTCCTAATGGTTCGGGTAAATCTACCTTGAGTGCCGTGCTAGTGGGCAATCCCCTTTATGAGGTTACCGATGGAACCGCTGTTTTTAACGGCAAAGACCTGCTTTCAATGAAACCGGAAGACCGCGCTCATGAGGGTCTCTTCCTTTCTTTCCAGTATCCAGTGGAGATACCCGGCGTATCCATGATTAACTTCATGAAGACTGCTGTGAATGAGAAACTCAAATATCATGGACAGCCTGAACTGAAGGCTGGTGACTTCATGAAACTGATGCGCGAAAAGCAGAAAATAGTGGAACTGGATAATAAACTCGCCAACCGCTCCGTGAATGAAGGTTTCAGCGGCGGTGAAAAAAAACGTAACGAGATATTCCAGATGGCTATGCTCGAACCTACATTGTCCATCCTGGATGAAACGGACTCCGGCCTGGATGTGGATGCCATGCGTATCGTAGCAGAAGGAGTAAACAAACTGCGCACTCCGCAGACCAGTTGTATCGTCATTACCCACTACGACCGCCTGCTTGAGATGATCAAGCCGGATGTAGTACATGTGCTTTATCAGGGACGTATCGTGAAGACTGGAGGACCTGAACTGGCTAAAGAGATTCAGGAGCGTGGTTACGATTGGATCAAGAAGGAAATAGGTGAGGAGTAAAAGTGATAAGATGAATAGTGAACAACAATATATAGATCTCTATACGCAAGCCCGTGAGATGATCTGCGACCATAGTGCCACACCGCTGAATGCTGTGCGTGAACAGGCCTTTGCTGATTTCTCCCGTCTGGGTTTCCCTACGCGTAAGGTTGAGCGCTATAAATATACGGATATGCAGAAGTTGTTTGAACCCAATTATGGGCTCAATATCAACCGTCTGGATATTCCTGTCAATCCTTATGACGCCTTTAAGTGCGATGTGCCAAATCTCAGCACCTCTCTTTATTTTGTAGTCAACGATGCCTTCTATACGAAGTCATTACCCAAGACCACACTTCCAGAGGGCGTAATTGTGGATTCACTGAAGTCTGTAGCTTCAAAAAATCCCGATTTCATCGCTAAATACTATAGTAAATTGGCTGTCACTGCCGATGATGCCGTGACTGCACTGAATACCATGCTGGCTCAGGATGGTCTGTTGGTGTATGTGCCGAAGTTTACAAAGGTGGACCGTGCTATTCAGGTCATCAATATTCTCCGTTCTGACGTGGACCTGATGGTAAACCGTAGGGTACTCATTATATTAGAAGAAGGTGCCGAAGCCAAACTGCTGTTTTGTGACCATGCGGCAGATGACCGTAACTTCCTCACTACACAGGTAATAGAGGCCTATGTAGCCGATAATGCCAGTCTAGACCTGTATTGTCTGGAAGAGACTCATGCCAAAAATGTACGCGTAAGTAATGTATATATAGAGCAGCAGGCTAACAGTCATGTGAATCATGACGTGATTACCTTGCATAATGGCATTACCCGCAATCGTCTGGACCTCACATTCAAGGGTGAAGGCAGCGAGTGCTTCTGCAATGGATGTGTCATTGCCGACAAGAAGCAGCATGTGGACAATAACACATTGATAGATCATCAGGTGGGTCATTGTGATAGCCATGAACTCTACAAATATGTGCTGGATGATGAATCTACAGGTGCTTTTGCCGGTAGAGTGCTTGTCCGTCATGGAGCTCAGAAGACGACCTCACAGGAGACCAATCAGAACCTCTGTGCCACCAAGACTGCCCGTATGTACACCCAACCGATGTTGGAGATATATGCAGATGATGTGAAGTGTGCGCATGGAAGTACTGTAGGACAGTTGAATGATGCCGCCCTCTTCTATATGCGTCAGCGTGGTATTACCATGGAGGAAGCTAAAATATTGTTGCAGAATGCCTTTGTCAATGAGGTGATAGACAATATCCAGTTGGAACCACTACGTGACCGTCTGCACCATCTGGTAGAAAAACGCTTCCGTGGCGAACTCAACAAATGCGAAGGGTGCAAACTCTGTAAATAAGTTCATATCTATGTACGATATCAATAAAGTCCGTCAGGATTTCCCCATTCTATCGAGAGAAGTATATGGACGTCCATTAGTCTATCTCGATAATGCAGCCACCACACAGAAACCTCTCTGTGTGCTTGATGCCATGCGTGATGAGTATCTTAATGTGAATGCTAATGTGCATCGTGGTGTGCATTATCTCTCACAGCAGGCTACAGATCTGCATGAAGCTGCCCGCGAGCGGGTGCGCTCATTCATCCATGCTGCCAAGACAGAAGAGATTGTATTCACCCGTGGCACCACGGAGGGTATCAATCTCGTGGTCAGTTCATTCTGTGATGCTATGATGCAGCCGGGCGATGAAGTGATTATATCCACGATGGAGCATCATTCCAATATCGTGCCCTGGCAGTTGCAGGCAGCCAAGAAGGGAATTGCCATCCGTGTCATACCGATGGACGACCGTGGTAATCTCTGTATGGATGAGTTTGAGAAACTCTTTACTGACCGGACACGTATCGTAAGTATCGCTCAGGTAAGTAATGTATTGGGAACGGTGAATCCTGTCGATGAAATCGTGAAAATTTCGCATGCTCATGGGGTTCCTGTTCTGATAGACGGTGCCCAGAGTACGCCTCATTTTCGTGTGGATGTGCAGAAGATGGACTGTGATTTCTTCGTATTCAGTGGGCATAAAATGTATGGTCCTACCGGCATAGGAGTTTTATATGGTAAAGAAGAATGGTTAGACAGACTGCCACCTTATCAAGGCGGCGGTGAAATGATAGAAAGTGTAAGTTTCGAGCAGACTAAGTTTGAGCATCTCCCATTTAAGTTTGAGGCAGGAACACCTGATTATGTGGCCACTCATGGACTGGCTACGGCTATAGATTATATAGAGAAGTTGGGTATGGATCAGATTGCTGAACATGAGCAGGAACTTACCCGCTACTGTATGCAGCAGTTGCAGACTATCGATGGAATGCGCATTTTCGGAACCTCAGATCATAAAGATGCCGTTGTGTCCTTTTTGGTGGGCGACATTCATCATCTGGACATGGGTACCTTGCTTGACCGACTGGGCATAGCTGTCCGTACAGGACATCATTGTGCACAGCCACTGATGATTCGTTTGGGTATTCAGGGTACAGTCCGCGCCTCTTTCGCTCTCTATAATACAAAAGAGGAGATAGATGTACTTGTGGCAGGAATCCGTCGCGTCAGTCAGATGTTCTAAGTCCGGCATTCTTGCATTTCAAAAGTGCAGAAACCAGCCAGATACCACATACCATCCTCAGCCAGAGTGAGCAGTCTGCAGGCATGATAGCACAGATAAAAGCTGCCTGGGCATTTACCAATACACGTGTCTGTTTCAGGGTGAGCTTCTGATTCAGTATCTTGCTGTAGTATTTACACAGTTTTAACTGTGGCTTACGTATCCATATGGCTACACGTGATGACATCATTTCGAGACCACTGGTCTCCATGTTGTTTGCGGTGAGAATCATTTCTTTCTTCATAATGCTTGATATTTAAGTTTTATACTGCAAAGAAACTGTACTTTTGTGCACAATAAGTTCACAAATAAAATAAGATAGTTAATGAATATAAATATTTAACTTCTATTTGCAATTACGATGTTAGAAAGTCATTATTATACAGGATTGGTAGAAGCCGGTTGCGATGAAGCCGGCAGAGGTTGTCTGGCAGGCAGTGTTTATGCCGGCGCTGTCATCTTTCCTGAAGATTATCGAAATCCAGACCTCAATGATTCCAAACAACTTACCGACCACCGTCGGCATCAGTTGCGTGAAGTGATATTGCGAGATGCGCTGGCATGGGCAGTAGGTATTGTTACTCCAGAAGAGATAGACCATATCAATATACTGAATGCTAGTATTCTGGCAATGCATCGTGCTTTGGACCAACTGCAATTACGGCCTCAGGCTATCATCGTGGATGGAAATAAGTTCAAGCCCTATCAGTCTATACCTTATACTACAATTGTAAAAGGTGACGGTAAATACCTGTCGATAGCTGCAGCCAGCATATTGGCTAAGACTTATCGAGATGATTATATGGATGAGTTGGCTGATCAATATCCCCAATATGACTGGAAAAGCAATAAAGGGTATCCCACTAAAAAACATCGCGAGGCCATCAGAGCTTACGGAATAACCCCATTTCATCGGAAAAGTTATAACCTTTTAGGAGATGGGCAGCTGAGTTTTGACTTTAAATAAATCATCATGCGTCATGATAAACTAGATAGAGAACTTTCGCTGTTGTTACTCCTGACAGAGAACAAGCGTTATACCGTGGATCAACTCTGCGACCGTCTATCTATCTCTCGACGCAACCTTTATTACTATTTGGAATTCTTTCGGGATTATGGTTTCATTATAGAGAAGCAGGGAACGACTTATCGTATTGACAAATCCTCGGAATTCTTCAGAAAACTATTCAAAATTGTCCATTTCACCGAGGATGAAGCGATTACCATGCGCAGGATATTGGATAAGGTGAATGATAACAGCCTGCAGGTACAGCACCTCAAAAAGAAGATGGACTCACTATATGATCTCAAGATACTGGATGACGTAACGCTTCGGGAACAGTTTGCACAGAATGTATCTGTGCTTTACGACGCCATTAAGTACCATCGTTGTGCCGTACTGCACAATTATTCGTCACCACACAGCAATACACTCACCAATCGTATCGTGGAGCCCTTCCTCTTTATGGACAGTAATAATGATATTCGCTGTTATGAACTGTCATCCAGGAAGAACAAAACCTTCAAACTCTCTCGTATGGAGAGCGTGGAATTGCTGGCAGATGAGTGGCAACATGAATCAGAGCATCGACAGTTTTATACAGACATTTTCCAGTTTAGCGATGAAGTGCTGTTACCCATCCGGCTGCGTCTGGGGCGACTGTCTTACAATATTCTGATAGAGGAACATCCAAAGGCTGACGCCTATATATCGCAGGAAGATGACCACCACTGGCTTTTGGATTTGGATGTGTGTAGTTACAAAGGTATTGGCCGTTTCGTGTTAGGCCTTTACGATGATATAGAAGTATTGGGAGACGATAGTTTTCGCCAGTATCTCAGTCAAAAGATTAATTTGATGCAATCTTAAAAAGCTATAAAATTATGGAAGTAGAAGTTTTTCAATCTTATCTGGACAAATACAATGATGTACTTCAACAGATTCAGCAAGATTCACATGATGTACATGACCGTGTAAATCAGAATTATGGCGTCAGCTTGCCATACAGTTATCACCTCGACCATGTGGCAGGAGCAGCCTGTAAGTATGGACATTTGGTTTGCCAATGTGAAGATGATGTGTTACCTCTTATTTTCAGCGCTTATTACCATGACAGTATTGAAGACGCACGTTACACCTACCATGATGTACAGCGCGATGCCCGTCAGTACATGACAGAAGAGCAGGTGACGATGGCAGCTGAAATCGTATATGCCTTGACCAATGAAAAGGGACGTACCCGTGCGGAAAGAGCCAACGAACGTTATTTCGCAGGTATCCGTACTACACCATACGCTCCTTTTGTCAAGTTATGCGATAGATTTGCCAATGTTGTATTCAGTTCACAGTCATGTGACTACAATAATGTACGTATGAAAATGGTTTATGCAAAAGAAATGCCAGGTTTTATCGAAGCTATCCGGACAGAATCAACAGATCCACGTCTTTTGCTTCCTGAAGTAATGGTAACAGATCTGCTTGCTGTCCTCCACTAATCAGTAGCGGGATAGCAAACAGATCCGTCATTCTTATTTACCCATAACATCGAGCGATGCAGGTATCCAAACCTCCATCTGCCCGATGCCACGGTGATTCCATGCATAATAAGGTATCAGCGTGAGCGATATTCTCTTGGCGCTTACACTGCCGTCTTCTTCATGGGCCAAAGCCGTAGCTTCTGTCTTTATCTCTTGGATGCCGCCTACAATATTGGGGACATTCACCACCTGCATTGCTGCTTTCGGATTAGCAATGAGATGGAACAAATCCGCCTGATTATCAGCAAATTCAGCGCAATATACCAGCGGACCTCTTTCTATTGCCACTCTTCCGAAATCGTCAGCCACTTTTCTGTTGGCTTTTACCATGCGTGGCTGCATATCAAAGTGCACTTTTACCACATCACCTTTCTTCCAGTTGCGCTCAATGGCAGCGTAACCGTCTTGCAGACTACTTACATCTACTGTCTTTCCGTTTACAGTGATGGCGTAATCCAGTTTCTTTCCGTCAGTATAACTATACAAGTCGCTGGGCACTACCTCGCCTTTCACCCAACCTGGAATTCTCACCATCAGTTTGAACTGTTTTGCGCTGGTATTGGTCACCTTGATGGCAATATCACCGTTCCATGGATATTGGGTTGTCTGTTCCAGTGTCACCTCTTTACCTGCTACGGGAATGGTAGCGGTGTTGCCGGCAAACAGATTCACATAGAGTTTGTCATCCTTTACGGCATACATATATCCAGGGAATGAAGGAATGAATCGACAGAGATTACTGGGGCAGCAGGCACATCCGAACCAGGGTTGACGCTCTTTAGTGTTATCCGCATTGAAAGCGTACTTTCCGTCGGCAGCCAAAGGGTTGGGATAGAAGAATTTACCGCCGTCTATGCTCATACCGTCTATCACACCGTTGTAAAGCGTACGCTCCAGACAGTCTATATATTTACTATCGCCATGCAGGAGAAACATACGATAGTTCAGATACACCATAGCGATGGCAGCGCAAGTCTCATTATAAGCAGTAAGGTTGGGTAATTCATAATTATCGCCGTAAGCCTCGCCGCCATGGCGGGCACCCACACCACCGGTCAGATAGTATTTCTTACTCACAATATTGTTCCAGATAGCATCTATTGCCTTGATGTAACTGCTGTCACCTGTCAGTGCAGCCACATCAGCCATGCCGGCATACATATAGCCTGCACGTACAGCATGGCCTACCGCCTCTTTTTGTTCCGTTACAGGTATCTGACTCTGTGAATAAGGATTCTTGATACTCGTCTTTCCGCGGTTGTCCAAGAAGAATTTAGCTTCTTCCAGATAACTCTTCTCTCCAGTGAGTACATACAGACGTGCCAGCGCCATCTCAGCAATCTGGTGACCTGGCACCACTTTTGCCTGACCGCTCTTACTGCCTACCTCACGAACTACGCAATCAGCGTATCTGCGGGCAATATTCAGGAATTTCTTAGATCCCGTAGCCTGATAGTGAGCGCAGGCGGCATCCACCATGTGCCCCAGATCATAGAGCTCATGACTGAGTTCCTCTTCCTTCGTCCATCTCTGATTGCCGCTCCAGTCGTGAGGTTTGTTGGGATTGATGGTACGGGCAGTATAGAGGTACCCGTCAGGTTTCTGCGCGGCACCTACGATATTCAGTACACTATCTATATATGTTTTCAGTTTCTTGTCAGGATATGTCTGCAAAACATAACTGGCACCTTCTATCGTCTTGTATACATCGGTATCATCAAATGGGAATCCCATGAATTTGGATACATCATATTCATCGGTATTCAGTCCTGCATGTTTGGGGTGCTGGAGCGTATAAGCCGCTTTTACGAAGTTACTGTATCTGCCTTCACTCTTGCACTTGCTGAAAGCCAACGGAATTGTTACTTCCCTGGCGGCCTTGATACGGTTGCCCCAGAAAGTATTTGGAGCAATTTTTACATCCGTGAAGGGTACCTGCGTGATAGGGTATCCCTGCTGGTTTGTCTTTGCAGATTTAGCTGTGACAGTTGTCATGGTCATACAACTCATCATCAGGCATCCAGTCATCAATATTCTTGTTTTCATAACAGCCGAAATCTTATTTGTTATTAAGTGATAAGTAGTGTATTAATCGTTCCATATATGGTCTTTAGGGAAAGCCTGTCCGCCCCATGCCTTCTTCTGGGTCCAGTCTTGTGCTGCATCAGTCCAGAATGCATCATCGGCAGGCAGTCCCAGTGGCATAAATATCAGGGAAGCCATATATAGAGAACCGTTGTTGGTGTACCAGTCAGCCACATTCGGCTGTTTGCCGCAGAAGCCGATGGTCAGATATCCCTTCTCATTGAAATTCTGCTGCTGGTCGTACATCCGATGGAGCACAGCAGTGAGTGCTGCTCTCACCTGACCGTTGGGTAGGTCTTTAGGCAATTGCTTATACCAGGCCATCAGTGCTAACGGCTGCATGGCTGCTGTACGGTAGGGAATGGAGCGACCGAATACGGGGAATGTACCTTCCGGTGAAATGAAGCGCTCCAGGATGATGGAGAATTTCTGTGCCCGTTTCAACTCACGGTCATAAAACTTCGGATACTCGATACCCCAACCACTTTTTTTAGCGTCAATCATATTCTTCAGCGTTTCCAGATACATGGGATGGAATACATAACTGGAATAATAGTCGAAAGCAAAATTGCTTCCGTCTGAATACCATCCGTCACCCACGTACCATTCTTCCACCTTTCTCACGGCCATGCTCACCCTGTATTGGTCGAATGGCGCATGTGCCTTGGCCAGGAAACTCTCGATGGTAGAAGAGAAGAGCAACCAGTTGGTATAAGGAGGGTCTATGCGGTGCAATTGTGTGAATTCATCGATATATCGCTGTTTGGTCACACTGTCCAGCGGAACCCATAGCGCATCATATCCGCGGATGAAACTCTCGGCGATGTAAGCCGCGTCCACCAATGTCTGACCTTCCTTATGCCATAGTAGATAGTCGGGCGATGCAGGGTCCACTGCATTCTTATAAGCTGCCAGTGCCCATGTGCGCAACTGTTTGCGCTGTAATCCCTCAGGAGTGTTGTCGTCAGGCAGCGTGAGCCATGGAGCCATACCGGCCATGAGTCTGCCGAAGCATTCCATGTAAGTCACCTTCTTGTTCCTTCCGTCCCAGGTAGGGCTTACCTCTACCATCATGTTTTTCTGCAGTTCTCCCTTGCTCATGTTTTCCAGTACTGGTTGAGCCATTTTGTAAGCCAGTGCCGCCCAGTATTCGCGGTCAGACTGTACTTTCTGTTTCTTGGCGGCCATTGGCATGACCGATAGTAATGCAGTGAGTAAAATTAACAGTTTCTTCATCTTAATTGATATTTGATAGTTGATTGTAGTCTATTCCCCTTCACGGTCATCACGATGCGATACATCTTTTCGCCCCACAGGTGATGCAGTGTACCGTCCATCTTATCGGCGATGTCTTCTATGGAGATTTTCAGCTGGTCGGGATTGTAAGTAAGTTCATGTTTACCCAGTGTGATTGTACCTGCCCCGTTGTCGGTAGGTGTTGTAGTTGTCATCAGCATAATCTGTGTAGGTGCCAGATAAGTCATCAGCTCATATTGTTCATCCACCTCCATTACTTTACCCAGTTTTACTGTTCTGTACCATTGTTTGATGGCAGTCTCTTTCGGATAAGCCTCGGACAAGTCCATCGTTATCATGTTGTTGGTGTGTCTGATCAGTCGGGCAGCAAAGTTCTTTCCGTCTTTCTGCATCATTCCGTTGATGATGGGTAGATTGTGGAATCCGCTTTGCATCGTCCATATATCGTATCTGCCTTTGCCGAACGTATTTTTTGTATAGTCGCCTGTGCCCACATCAATAAGCAGTGGCTCATTGTCGGCCATCACTACATATTCACCTACGTCATTATGGTTATGACTTTCTCCGTTGTTACCACCTTTGATGTATACACATAGGTTTTGATTTCTGTAATTGGCAATCTGTAGATTTTCCAGCCAGACCGTCTTTGGCGCCTTGAAGGGATGAGTTGCTGAGATTGACTCCGGGTGAGCCGTCATCATGATGAGCTCCCGTGGTACACTTGGCCAGTTCCCGCTGACACTGAATACCTCAGCTGGATTTTTTCTCCATTTCATCGATATGTCATCCGCAAAACTCTTTAGCTCCGGCATATCGAAATATTGTGCCATCGGATAGATAATGTCAGGTTGTGCCAGGTATCGGTTACTGTGTGTGTCCGCAAAGGTGGCATACCAACCGTTTCCCGCATACATTTTATATATATAGGCAACCATCCGTTGCACCTTCGCATCATTCTTCAGGTCGATGGCACCGTGTGTCGCCTGTTTCAGCAGATAGAGCGCTTCCCACAGACTGCCGCCTGCCCTGTCCCAGTATCCTGCACCTTCATCGCATCCGCCATCCTCCGGATAAGCATTGATGAAAGTGTCCAGACAAGTCATGATTTCACTCACTGCCTCCTTCTGTCTTTTCCTGTCATCCTCAGCTATCAGCACGCAGGATAGCCAGTTGCTGCATATCCATGGGTTCCAGTTCATACCGGCTTTCTTCCACCAGTAATTATTGTGAAGGGCAGGTTGCAGTATTCTTCGTTGCAGTTCACTATGAACCCGTTTCACGATGAGTGGTGAGTATTTGTCCAGTTCCGGGGTTAGGATATATGCACTCCAAGCCACCATTGCCGCTGTTTCCGCATTAAACAAATCAACGTTTTGGTCCTCACTCCTAGGAATCATTGAACCGTAGTGTGCAGGTAGTCCCCACCAAGTTTCTTCGCAGAGGCTCATCAGTCCGTCGATAATGTCAGGCAGGAATCTTCCTTTACCTTCCATCACCTCACCCATGACGAGCGTAGCCAGTTGTCTTCGCTTCTCAAAGCAAATCTGTTCATATCCTGTACGGTTACCGTTCAGCTTAAACTGAGCGAATGTCGTAGTAGGCAGAGAGTACCATTTTTGGTGTAGATACTTTTCCGCAAGAGCGATATAACTATTGCGTATATCCTGAGATATAAAGGAACGAATGGAGTCAGCTGGGGGAGTGGGAGCAAATTTTCCCGGTTCCACCAACGTTTTGTCCAGAGATTGTAGTGAGCTGAATGACGCCAGATGCTGTTGGGCACAAACAGGCAAAGTTACAGCGCAAAGAAGTGTAATAAGTAGTCTAACCATTGTTTCGGTTTCAGAATTCACGGCAAAGATACTAAAAAAACGAGTAAAAGCATGCTAATTACATTCTTTTCCACCAAAAAATTTGGAAATATGCCAAAATCTCATTATCTTTGCACCCGAAATCACCGTCAAAGGTTAATTTCATCGGGCTTTTAGCTCAGTTGGTTAGAGCAACAGACTCATAATCTGGAGGTCCAAGGTTCAAGCCCTTGATGGCCCACCTCTGAAAAC
>DAIRCP010000063.1:0-10720 GCA_036796635.1 Prevotella sp.
CTCTCAATGCTGACTCCATCGAAGTCTTTCATGAAATATTTGATACGAGTTTTATAATCTGCCCGCTTGATTTTAATTTCCATATTGACGATATACTGTGTCCGATTATCCACTTGTTGCTCTTTCATTTCATAAGAATCCATGTTGATATCTTCGGCTATGATTGATTCGATAACGGTTCTGATGTTTTCCCGATTATGTGATGAGAAGGTAACGGCAATGGATTTGGTTCCGAATTCATTCAGAAAGAAGGTCATTGCTTCCAAGCATACCAGCACAAGGATGGTGGCGGCTACTGAAAGTATGTACATACCAGCGCCGGTAGTCAGTCCGATGGCTGATGTTACCCATAGTCCGGCTGCTGTGGTGAGTCCTTTGACCATGTGTTTCTGGAAGATGATGGTACCAGCACCTATAAAACCTATACCGGTTACTACCTGAGAGGCGATTCGGCTAGGATCAAAGGAAGCCTTATTTAACTCGGAGAGTATGTCACCGAATCCATATTGAGAGAGAATCATAAACAGTGCAGAACCCATTGATACCAAAAAATGAGTTCTGAATCCAGCTTCTTTGGCGCGATATTCCCGTTCCAATCCTATGATACCGCCTAAAATGGCAGCAACAAATATTCTAATAATGAATTCTATGTTCATGGTTACTTATATTTATTGTTTCCAAATATAGTAATTATATTGAGACTGTGCAACTAATTTGATTTTAAATTAATGTAAATTAATCATTTGTTGGGTATTCACCGAACGAAATATCATATCTATATTTTATAATTTATCATAATCAATATTATCATTTAATTCTAAAAACAACTGATTCATATTATTTGGAGCAATTTATGAATTCTTCAAATAAGATATTTGCATGGTTACAGGAAAAAGTTTATATTTGCAGCGAAATGACAAAAACTGAATTCGACAAATGACTGAAGTTTTACACAACCAACAGGATATTCTCCTGGCAGCTGTCAGTAAATGGCAGACACTGAGTGATGATTTACGCTATTCGTGGGTAGTAGACTATGCTACCTATACGGCTGGTGGAACCTTCTCGCTTACAGAGAGTCAATGGGCGGAAAGAGAACTTGTGACCAATTTCAAGGGTAATACTGAATTGACTACGGAATTGGACCATAAGGATGCTGTGAAGAAAGCCATTGATTTGATTGCTGATAAAATCAAGAAGACCTTCGGTTCCGATGCCGCTCAGTTGACGCTGGTGTGTATCCCTGCATCCACAGAGGATACTACACGCAGAAGATTTGAAGTGTTCAGTGAGGAGGTCAGCAAGAACTGTGGTATGAAAAATGGTTATAGTCATATTCAGTTCAAGGCAGACGGTTCATTTACATTTGATACCGATTATTTTAAATCACGTCCGGTACTGCTGGTGGATGATATAATCGCATCCGGTGGTTCCGTCCTTCGCTTTGCTCAGAAAATCAAGGAAACAGGTGCCATCGTCATTGCTGCCCTTGCCCTAGGCAAGAAAGCGGAAGATGGCTATGACCAGAATGCTTAGAATATGATAAATGAATAGTCTGATAGGGCTATTCATTTATTTTTATTGAGTGGCACTATTCCTTCACAATAGGATATAGTTCGATAAATTCGCCCTGGTGACTTTTTCCGTCAGCTATCAGCTCGGCTACTTTCTCACCGATGGTATCCGGCGTATGAAATCCTTCTCCGGTCATATTGCCGTTGAGGTCAGTTGTCGTCGGTCCGGGATGAACATCATATATTTCCACGGGAATATGTTTGTCAGTAAACTCCATGGACATAATGGAAGTCATGGCATTCTGGGCCGCTTTGCTGGCCACATAAGCCAAGGGATGCCAATAAGGACTGACTTCTGAAGGGACTGTGATGTTGACGATGCGACCGCTGTTCCGCTGAATGACCGGCAACAGTAATTTAGTGAGGTAATAGGTACCTATGTAATTGATATTAATGGTTTGCTGAATATCCTTGATATCAGTCTCATAACTGGCATGTGCCATATTACCAGGAACACCGGCATTGTTGATGAGTAATTCCAGATCGGGATACTTCTCCAGAATCTGTTCAGCTGACTTCTCCAGACCTTTTAGGTCGGCGAGTTCTATATTCACCCAACCAGCCACTTTGATGTTTTCAGCTTTTAATTCACTGATTGCTTTTTCGGCACGTTCCTCGTTACGGGCACCGATGATAATCTCCCATCCTTGCAGACCGAGATGGTTGGCTATACCGTAACCGATACCTTTGTTTGCTCCTGTTACTAATACTTTCTTTTTCATGTTATCTTTTTATTTAATATCCTGTTTCTTATTTATTGGATGCAAAGATAATACTTTTCTGCCAAATAAGTTGTAATTTGATACAAGAAAGGTTGTTAATCTGTCATTTTGTTATGTAAACGTTTGTACAAGAATAAAATAAGATAAATATACATTTCAATTACAACTTAATAAGAATAGCCGTATCTTTGTAGGAAAATAGATGATTACCACAATATAACAATTTTAATTCTAAATAATAATGAATAATATTTTTGTGATTTCGTTGGCAGTAGTAAGTTCCTTATCTGTCGAAATGACCTCATGTTCCAGCACAAATGTATACGATGAGAATGCTGAAAGTAATTTAAAAACGGATGAATATAAAAGCAATTGGACTAAACTTATAGGAAGTATAGATCCCAATCAGGATTGGAATATGATGACCAAGAGAAATATAACTGTAGATATTCATTTAGGATTATCTGGCAGTTATAAGATTAACTTATATAATAAGCAGCCTGGTGTAAAAAGCAATGAATCACAGATTATCGCTACGGCTGATGCCCAAGATAATCAAACGACAACATTCAGTGTAAGCATTCCTTTAGCTTTGGATACGTTATATATAGGTTGTGCTGTGTCGGACAGTTTGGACATTGTACATCAAGTGGTATTAAGTGATGGCGGTTTTTCGACAGTCTTTGGTAATTCTGTATCTAAAGTGAAAACCCGTGCAGCCATTACTTCAAGCAGTCTTGTGGCAGAGACATCAGCCACATCATATCCTGGCACGATTATAGGCAGTGTAAAGGCTGTTATGCCAGAGTCAAAGAAATCAAATCTAACCAGTAATTATGCTTTTGTTTCCAATGGATTGCCTTTTACCGTACGTCCTATCTGTGGTGGAGAAATGTTTAAAGACAGAGTGGGATATATTGCCATCCACAAAGACGGTACGAAGACGGATCATGTCTTAATTGATAATACATTGACGTCTGATAATATGATTATTCATTGGAACAATGCCAGGAAATATAAGATTAATGGTAATCCATGGACTTATATCGGCATGTCCGAAGTCAATAAAATATTCAGATACTATCAAGTAGATAATAACAATCCGGCAGGATTAGCATATTGGGGTATTACCTCTTCTTATTTTAATGTTTATGATGACAATGACTCTAAGACAGTCTATCAGCCATCACCGACTAAAGATCCTGATAATATCTTATCCAAGGGTTATGTTATTAATGAACCGGCGGGTACTATGATTGTGTTTTATATTTGCAATGCGGAATACAATTATGAGAAATTCTATTCTTTGCAGAACTGGAACAGTGATGGAATGTTTCATTCTTCTGTAGTCAATAAGGATGGATACACATTTGTCGGTCTGGAAGATAAAGGTAAATATGCACAATATGGGAGTGATTTTGATTGCAATGATGTAGTGTTTGATGTGAAAGGTGCTGATGTGGTAGAGGTGACTACCCAGAAACCTTATACGTACACCATAGCATTCGAAGATATGGGAACCACTGATGATTATGATTTCAATGATATCGTACTTAAAGCTTCGTACGTACAGCAAATAACCACATCCAATGTAGCAGATACTAAAGTTTCCATAAATAATATGAAGGTTTCTTTGGTTGCGGCTGGAGGAACATTGCCTACGTATGTATATTACAATGACGGTGGTAAATCCATTGACTTGTTTGGTAAGGAAATTCATGAGGCGTTTGGTGTCAGTACCTCAACGATGGTCAATACAGGTGGTACAGTAAAAACGACTGTTCCATCTACTACTATATCACCCACATCTTTACTGAATTTTGATATTTCTACTCAGAATGCAGCTTCCGGATTTTATATTGTCGTGAAAAATTATAATTCGAACCAAACGGTTTCTCTGCCTGATGGAACTGAAAAGGGAATCGCACCTCAAGGACTTGTTATTCCTGGTGACTGGAATTGGCCAATGGAGCGGGTAAGTATTAATACAGTGTATAAGGAGTTTGGTATATGGGGTGGAAATATTTCTCTTGATAATGGCTGGTATCAGTCATGTAGTGATGACAGTAAAGTCATGAATGAAAGTAAGTAATGATGATTTCATATATAATGTCCACTTGCTGAAGTGGGCATTATATATAAAAAATGCAAGTCAATAATTGACCTGCATCCGTTGCTTTCTCCTTTCAACGTAGGCTTCCACCTCACGGTGGTATGCCTTTTTTACATCTGTTAATCCTGATTATTCTCTAACAATCTTTTTAACCAAATAACTAAAAACCTAAAACAATAAATATTACTACTAACCTAAAACAATCTATTAACCTTTTGACAATGCAAAGGTACGCATTATTTCGATTCATGGTTCTGATTGTTTCTCGTTTTCGTCATTTTTTGATGAATAATTGATGTATATCAACTTATTGTGCGCGGACACATGTAAAAATAACACTATTTACCTGCTTTCTCTATCTTTACCTGTGGACCGTTGTTCAGCCATACATTGCCCGGACCGTTGGCATTCTGCAGAAATTTCTCGCTGGGAGTCCAGTTGTTGCGTATGGTGATGCCGCTGCTGCCCTCATCCGTGTAGAGATAAAACCAATGATTTGGGTCATGCGCATATACAGGATGGTAGATATCGCGGATTACATTATTTTGTATCAGTGTACTCTGCTGGTTTCCCAGCGTGTAGATACCCGCACAGTCGTAGGTATGCTGAGCGTAATGATGGATGAGATTGTACTCCATCCGATTGCTGTGCATACATCCGGGCAGACAATTCCAGCCCCATCCCAGACTTATACCGGTATAGGGTACCTCGCGAATCTCATTATGCCCGATGTATATATTTGCTACATACCCGGCGGCAATACCCAGACAGCCCCAGTCCTCATTGCCCACATCCTCTATCAGACAATGTGTGATCTGCTGGTTGTTGCAGACTTCATTCGTATCTGTGGGATTATATAGAATATGTGTCTCTAATCCTTTTGGAGAAAAACTACCTATAACCACTCCGTTCATCGCGATATCGTGGAAGTGACAATCCGTCACCTCGCCATGATGGCATCCTTCTGCGTAATCCAGTCCACTACCGCCCAACTGTGTAAAGATGCAATGTTCAAAGGATACATTTTGCGTCCAGTTCAATTGTACCGCTGCTGCTGCTCTGCCCAACCATCCCTGATTGTCCAGTTTATGATTACCATCCTTGCGGTCTATCTGCGGTCTAAGTTTGTAGGCATCTATCAGATACATGCCAGCCTGTAGTGGCACATGTCCTTGCAGAGACGGGCGCATCCAGGTAGTATGCCTGAAAGTGATATTGCTGAATGTGACGTTATTTACGGTTCTCCCTTCGATGCCGTCAACAGAGACAAGTGTCTCCAGCGCAGGAACCTCAATATCCGCATGCTGCATGTTTTCATCAGCACGCGGCAGGTAATACAGCCGCTGCGTCCGGATATCATGATACCATTCTCCCGGTGTATCCAGCAGCGGGAGGGCATTTCGTAGATAAAAGGCGGAGTTATGTCCATCTGTGGTAACCATCGGTGATGGCCAGGGATGAGCGAACTGCAGCCTGCTTTCGGGCTGATGAAAGGAAATGGCCGCCGAATCACCCTCTATTACGATGAATTTTATACGTAGGTTAGCCACGCACCACATTTCATGAAGCACCATTTCGGCATAAGGCGCTACGAGTTTTCCCTGTTTGTCCACCAGTCTTCTTACTGCAGAGGCTGGTACCCAAATCAGTTGATGCTGTTTATCCACATTCCGAATGCGGTACATGTGGTCGAAGTCAGTTACGTCACGGGCACAGTCAGCTTTTCTGCCATTCACCCAGAGTTGTCTGAAGTCGAATGGACGTCCGTTGAAGTCAGGTACGTCAGTAACCCATAGATTTCCTTCTTTCCGCCAGTGTGAGAGTCGCACGCCCCCGGAAATAACCGTGGAGTCCTCGCCGATGACAGTGGTATGAGAATCTTCCGGACGAATAAACAAAGGTTCATCCAACCTGTAGATACCTTTCTTGAGATGGATGGTCACAGAATCGATATTCGTCTGCAGTCGTTTCATTTCGCGTGCAGTGCGAAAGGCATCGGCCAGATTTTCATCGGGCGATACGTACACATCCTGTGCTGATGCCACAGATGCTACCATCATGATAACCACGAATAAATAATATCTCATATTGATGGATTACTTTATTGGGAAAGCGGCAGCCAGACACTCATGTCACCGATGCCCCGGTTATCCCATGCATAATAAGGTATCAATCTGATTTTGGTGTTGGGCAATCCCCTGTCAGCAGTTGTCTGTAACGGTTTGTATAAGGTGTGCTTCCAGTCTGTAGGGGGCGCAACCATAGCTAAACCTTCCAGTGCCAGGAAATGATGACCACTGATCTCTGTCTTTACCGGATGTAGACGGATATGGGCAGGTAAGATGATTTGGTTGATACGGATACTGGCAGGTAAGTCCTGTGATTCCAGACAGTACACAATCGGTCCGTATTTCACCGCCACCTGATTTTTGCTCTCCTCCACCAGCGGGTTGGCAGTGATGAGCTGCGGATGCATCGCCAAATTCAGTATGATAGTATCACCCTTTTTGAATGGTCCTTTCACTTCCAGGTAGCCTTGCCTTAACTGTCTGTCAGATAGTGGAATAGAATGGCGAAACACTTCGTAGTCTGTGCACCAGGAAGGTATTCGCAGTCGTATGGTAGACAAGTGATTGGATTTCAGCACAGTCAGTTTTACGAGTCCATCGTACGGATAATCGGATTCCTGTCGGATGCTCATATCCTTCGTCTGAAGCGTATTGTCACCATAAAGATTCACCCAGAGCGTATCTTTCCGGAGAGAATAAGCATATTCCTGAGCCTCACACAGGGTGCGCAACGTATTGGGCGGGCAACAGAAGCAACTGATGTAATGCTGACGATGCTTGGGCCAGCGCATCACGTAAGGGAAATCTTTGTTTCTGCGCAGCGCCTCCGTATAGAAATAATCTTTTCCATCCAGACTGATACCACTCAGAATACCATTATAGAGTTCATTCTCCACCATATCCGCATAGCGGGCATCACCAGTCTCTTCCAGCATGCGCCAGGAGAAGAGCAGTTGTCCAACTTGTGCACATATCTCATTGTGTGCCGTTTCATTCGGCAGTTGGTAGGCCCTGCCGTAAGCCTGATGGATTTGTTGGATTGTCGGTTGGTCATACGTGGTGCCGTCGGGAGATACGCCGTCATATAAGGCACCGCAGCCGCCTGTGATATAAATTTTTCGGTCGGCAATGTCATTCCAGATGCTGGTAAGGTTCTGCATGAAGGGGCAATCAGCCTTCTCCGCATATAGGTCAGCCACACCGGCATAGAGATAGTTAGCTCTTACCGCATGTCCCATGGCTTCATATTGTTGTCTGAAAGGGATTCGGTCCTGATTATGGTCCTCGCCCTTTTTCACGGAATCTCTGATATGAATCAGTTCCGTGGCTAATTTCAGGTAGTTGGGGTTGCCGGTAGTCCGGTACATTTCAGCCACACCCATATAGTGTGACGGACAAATGGCATTGCGTGCCAGTTCATCACTGGAATTCTGATAAAATCGATAGAGGAAGTCAGCTGCCTTGATGGCACAGTTCAATAAAATCTTCTTGCCCGTAGCCCGATAATGTACGATACCGGCAGTCATCAGATGTCCCAGATTATAAGTCTCAAAGTTGAGTCTGCTGGCAAAGGCACCTTTTTCTTTGTCATTTCCCACCGTGATGCCTATCACGGTAGTATCTTGTTGGCGGTGCGAATCGATACCCAGGTTCCGTTCATCGATGATGACAGGCGTATGGATATAACCGTCCTCCCGTTGTGCTTTAGCCACTTCAGCAATAAACTGGTCCATCAGTGCATCCAGTTGTTTGTCATGAGTCACGGCATATACTGCAGCGCAAGCTTCCAACCATTTATACATATCACCGTCATGAAACGGCGGTCCCTGATGGATACCTTTCGCGTCGCCTGCCGCCACCTGGAAGTTATGAAAACCGTGAGATACCTCGTCGTCATTCCAGGTATTCCACATATCCCAGATGGAGATATGACGAAACACATCAAAGCGTTCGCCCCAGAATCCGCCCGTCCATTTCACGGCGCCTAAGGGTGTATTATACATCCGTGCATGCAGACTATGGCGCATATCCACCAGTCCGGCTTCGTCATGAGCCGAGCACAGTAGACTGTTCATCATGCAGCAGCCTGTTAAAATGGATAATAAGAGATGTTTATGAGTTATCATTTGGAATCGGTCAGAAAGTTTGTACGAATGTTCTATACGGCCTCACTGCGTAATTTCACCATACCACGGTGCACAAGATTGCGTACAGAGTGATAATTCATATTCATGATTTTGCAGATTTCATCGTATTTCCGTTCTTCTATATAATATAAGGTGAATACCTGACGCTGGCGCGGTGTGAGCGTAAGCAATAGATTGTTTACTGTCTTTTTCGCTTTATGATGGTTTTCATCATCTATGTAATCAATCTCTGCACTATAAACCATCTTGCAGAAATGTTTGTCATCAATGTCCACATCAGAATAATAATTGCTGCGACGGAACTCATCGATTAATTTGTTGCGAAGACAGATAATCAGAAATGATCCCAGGTTATGAATATTACCCTGATAAGGTTTTGTGAATAGCTTCAGAAATACATCATGGATGCAGTCCTGTATTAAATTCTCATCCTGTGTCAATGAATGTCCGGTCTGCATCATAATAGGTGCATACTGGCCATATACGGTAGCATAAGCGCTACTGTCACCATCTTGCAGTGCTTGCAACAGGGATTCGTCCTCTGGTTTGTTTTGTAGTCGTAAGTTCATGTCAGTTATCATTTATTGTTTGCTGCAAAATTAATGCGAATCCCGTTTTCTCTATGGCAATAAAAGATAAAAAAGTGGTAAAAACTGGTATTATACCGATTTTTACCACTTTACTGCAAGCACATACTCATTGTTGATAGGAGCCATGCATAACTACTGATGATTCATTATTTTCTTTTCAACCAAAAGATTCCTTTCCCTGTAAATGGTTTATCTGCTGTCCATGTTGCTTTTGAAACTGTTGTGCCTGATTGGGCATCAATCTCATACACCTGATAGACTATATGATTGGTCGCGGGCAATGTGACTCCGGCATGATCCAGTTTGTAAACCAATAATTCATTATTGGAACCTAATACATACGTCTGACTGTCATCAGGCATCATCATTGGTTTCATGTTTGCAATACTTTGGAGGATGTCCTGTTGTGTAATAGGTACAACAGGACACGAACCGCCTGCCATCAATACTGCCCAACCGAGTTCAGGATATTTCTGTGCATAATACACCACCGCCTTATCTGGATACATCTTTCTATATTCCAATACAGCGCGATATACATCTTCAAAGCGTGCTTGACCGGCTTTTATCTTGCGTGAATACTGACGCGGTGCCAGGTTTACTCCACCGGGAGGTGCGTAAATACCTTTGTTATGGTAAAACCACTGTTCAATATCTATGATATTTACTACTTGACTGCGTTGTTTGTCCTGTAGGATGGAATCCTGTACATCTTTATTCACAGCTAGTGCGATTAATGCTTTTTTGCCAGTATTTTTCTCCCATTCGCTAATACAGTCCAACCAGAAACGGACGAAATGTAGTGGCCCGGTAAATTCCTCTCCGATGGAATGAATCACATTGGGGTGATCTTTGAGTGCATCCAGTGTCATGCGGATATACTGTCGATGCAACTGTCGCAGTGTATCATTACTGATATCATAGAATCGCTGGGCAGTAAAAATTCGTTTGTCACCCGTAAAAGGAACAGGTTCGGGGAATCCCGTATGATTGATATTATTGGCAGTGCGCCACGGACAATCCACCCAATGTGCACCTGCCTCCAAGATGTTATGTTGGAAGTAATGTTCATTAAAGAGGAGTATTCCTTTGGGAAGTGCCTGTGTGGCAAATTCGTTCAGTCTGTAAAAGTACCATTTATTCAGACGGTTCAGGTCATATTTGCTTAGTCCGTCCCATGCGGTAGATATACCGCTGCGAGCAAAGGGTTGTTCATAGAAGGGTCCCCAGACATCACCATTCTTTCGTCGGATGCGCTCATGGTCATCTCTTCTCCGGTCGTACCACAGTCCATAGTTCTGACTGAGCATCAAGGTGTGTTCTCTGTTCATCTGTGCCACCACACTGTCTATTCTGTCGGTAAGTCCGTATCCCTCGCTACCTGGTACAAAACGGGTAATACCGTATTTTGCTTTTGGGATGGCAGTGTACCGTAATCTACCGTTCCACCAAGGCGATTGTTCTTTCCCGCCTGTCATCAGGGCATTCTGATTTACCAGTCTTCC
>DAIRCP010000063.1:10820-20375 GCA_036796635.1 Prevotella sp.
CTGCACTGTTCACTGACATCGCGATTCAGACGTTTATGGAGCAAATCAGCATAGATACTATAAGGTTTAACATGTTCGTTCACCTGTTCAAAGGTACCGTTGCCCTTAAACTGTCCCCAGCAACCGTATGCCACATTAGATGCATCGTCCCCAGATTGATAACAGTCTATTCCAGATGCCGTACATTGCCACAACGTACTGTTTCCCGTATTCCAGCCGGCACCGTATTTGTCCAGTTCCAAGTTGCGGAAGAGCAGATCATTACCGTCTATGTTTACACAGTCAAAGAGCAGACCGCTTGCCCAGGAAGAGATGCTGCCGCTGAATCCCAAAGACTCCTTGCTCTCACACTGTACGAAAGCGTTCGGACCCGCAGCACAGAATCCCGCTGCGAAGTCATTGATACCCTGTTCCGAATAGCAGCGCTGAAACAGACATTTCTCACCTAATGTATAAAATGTGCGTCTGCGCATGCCTCCTATCTCGGAAACCGGTTCGTGGGAGATACAGTCTTCCACCGTAATCTGTTCTGCCCCCCTATGGATAATGACGGCAGAACCGGATAGGTGTGCGAATGATGCCATTCTTACCCAACAGTCTTTCGCATTCGCAATGTAGATGCCGTCCCAGCAGTGGTCTTCATCTTTGGGATATTGGGTGTCGTATGTTGACTGAATGGTAAGGTTTTCCATACCACAATCATGTATTCTTCCCTTCCAAGTGTAAGGAATGATATATGATTTACCGTACTTGCTGTCCAGCGCCGTGGTAAGCGGTGCATCTAACTGTACACCTCCCGTTTCCATTGCAGTCGGCATCGTAGTCGTACGGTCCCAGGTGATATCGATGTCACCTGGATGCCATCCCCAGTAGCCCAGTTCCTTACCGCCTCCGAAAGATTCACAGTCAAGTGCACGAATCCATTCTATCGTTGACGGCCGGGTAATCATCACTTCCTGTCCCACTTTTAGCGATCCACTTACCGACAACGTACGGCAACCGGCTTTCACTGTTGCATCCGTAATCCATAGTGTATCACCCATTCGTCTGTCGTCTTTGCCTTCCATATAAACAGCAGCGCCACGGTCTATCCCTGTTTTCAGCAGGATGGTTTTGTTTTTGTCCGAACCACGGAGAACCACACCGGAGGCGTTGATGCGCAGTGGCGTACTGATTTCAAAGGTACCAACCGATAGTAGTACGGCCCCACGCAGTCCCGTTTTCTTATCAGGTTTCAGCGTAGCTACATAATCGATGGCACGCTGTATCCGTGTAGCGTTATCACCGCTCTGGACCTGTACATAGACCACATTACGGGCACTCGGGATTGTCTCCTCCGACTGATGGTAGCCGCAGAAACTGTAATCTAACGGCAGAGGTTGTGCACCTGCATGCACAACCCCAGCAAAAAGACAACTTATGATTAACCCTAATCTCATTATTTCTTTTTTGATGATTCTATACGTTTGGCCCATTCCTCACGTTCTTTGGTGAGGTTATAGCCTCGTTTGGCGAGCCAGTTATTGATTCTTCCCTTGTATTTGCCAAACCAGGCATGTTTATCTTTCGATGTACCGGCATCCATAGCAAACTCGCGGGCTTCTTTGAGCCAAGCCAGTATCTGGGCTTTTTCCTCTGGTTTCAGTGATGGAATCATTTCCAGATGTGCTTGATAAGTCTTTGGAACTACCCCGTATGTCAATCCGTCCTTAACCTTATCTATCTGGTCAGCGTTGAGATACATACTCAAGTCAGCTTCCAATTCGAAATGATGACGGTAGAGTTCAGCCATCTGTGCATCGCCATTTGGGAATTTCTCACTGATATCACTCAATTTGAAGTATCTGTTGGCAATGATGTTCCTCACATTTTGCTGTATAGTCGCATCCGTCAGACCTAACTGGTCCACGATTTTCTGTGACCGCCCTGTAATTGTCTGGATATAATCAGCTTTTCGCCCCACGCTGTCCAGCGCCACCTGTGCCTGTAGCATCAGTGTACAGAGCGACAGCGTCAGGAGTAGTAATGGTCTTTTTATCATCATAATCATATATTAATGAATGGCTAATGATTACTGATTCAGTGGTTGAGTCAGTGTATCGTGGTTATTTTTGAGGTCAGTCCAGTCTGTCTTGGTTTTGGTACTGATACCATTGATATATTTCTCGATATTGGTATATCCATCGCCTGTGCAGTCCTTGTTGGCATCGCTTGCATCATTCGGATTCAGGCCGTTGGCTATCTCCCAACTGTCTGGCATACCGTCTTTATCAGAGTCCTTGTAGGGTTTACCTTTGTAATCAGGATAACCTCCCATCTGTCTTGGATCTGTAATAATACCCAATTTGTAAGAGTCATTAGGCAGTTTGCGATACTTGAATGTGCCGTCAGGAGCCTGTGATTTAGGAGAGAGTCCCCACAAGTCCCCGTTAGGATTCACTTTAGGCATTTTCTTCTCGTAGTAAGCTTGACCGGTACGAACCTCTTCCACGATGTGTTGGTCCACGATGTCACGTTTCGGCAGCGTAGCACCTGCATTGGCGAGCACATGATTGAAAGTTTCCTGAGCAGGCAGGATGGTCAGGTGGGGCATCACAAATGGTTCATCAGAATGCATGAGAGCCATTTCCACGGAGTCCACGGCACCATCCTTATCGGCAGTCTGGATACCGCCGTCCCAGTTATTTCGGGTCACCTGGTCGTTTCCTTCCATGATGTTGCCCGTAGCATAGATACGTCCATACTGCTTATAGGGGAACAGATTCTCACTTCGGCTTTCCGACTTGATGATACGGTGTCCCACAGGGTTGTCCTTTTCAGTCACAGGACCTGGTTTGTAATAGTTATTGATGAAGTTACTCATTGTAGAGTATTCGCCACCGTCAGCAGATCGATGCATCCAGTTATACACCACATTATTGATGAAATTAAATACACCACCCCATCCGATGGAAGGATTTCTGCCTGTATTGTCTGCCCAGAGATTGCGCATAAACGAAGCATTCTCACCACCGATGGTGCTGCCGAAAGCATGATTATAGGTATCCAGAGATTTGGCTGAGATTGTATTTTGGATGGTTACATTCACAGTAGGTTCTTTGCGTTCGCCGATTTTATCGCCCAGGTTGAACATGTGGCGATAGAAGGAAATATTCTCATCCAGTCCCCACTCACAGGAGCAGTGGTCTATCATGATGTTGCCCACTGGATTACCGCCGAAGGAATCCTCACGGTACCACACATGCGTATTACCTCTGCGGAAGCGCATGTGACGAACAATTACGTCATGCGTATTCACTTGGAATGATTCCCCCGCGATACACACGCCATCGCCCGGAGCCGTCTGCCCGGCAATAGTAATATAAGGAGCACGTACAATAATAGGCGTCTTCAGTCTGATGACTCCGCACACATTGAATACGATGATGCGTGCACCACCCTGTTCACAGGCCCAGCGGAAAGATCCCTCACCGCCGTCATTCAGATTCGTCACTGTGAGCACCTTACCGCCTCTGCCGCCGAAAGTAAACATACCGCCGCCCTCAGCACCGGGGAAAGAAGGAATCTTAGCTTGACGGAGGTCGTATGGCCTGAAAGCCCAGGGTACATAGGGACGTCCGTGCATGGATTCTTGTGTGACGATAGGGAATGCCACCGCCCAGGCAGAGTCGGAATGGATTGTCCACGCATGGGTAAGTGAGTCAATCTTGGCTTTAGCCTCACTGGTAATCTGTGGATACTGTGCATAGGTAGCCATTGGTGCCATCAGTGTGGCACATGCTGCTAATAGGATTTTGTTTCTAAGCATATTTCAGTTACTTTCTTTTATTTTTCTGTTTCCCTAATGACGGTAATCTTCTGCAAATGTAATCAAATTAGACGATAAAATTGTAGAAACAGGGAAATATCAGTTTGAAATTGTTTTTTAACGTTTCTCCTGTGTACAAATTTTAATTCTATTCGTTCATAGATGAATTATAAAATGTAGATACATGAGAAAAACTATCCTCTTTGCGCTTATGCTGGCATCCCTATCGGTATCAGCACAGAAAATCGATTTTAATTTGTCGGGCAGACAGGCATCGCAGGTTACTGAAGATGGCTTCATTGCCTGGGCACTTGGCACATCCACCTCAGAAAATATGAAAGTGGCAACAGATACGGGTGATTCCATCACGATTACCATCGCCAATGATGATACATACGCCGGCAAAACCCTGAAGAGCTGTTGGTTTAAAAATGGTATGAGCAGCAGCAAATTGATTGCCGACGGTTTTGCTGTCTACGGTCTAGACGATAGTAACAACACACCGCAGATTACATCTGGTGCTGTCAGAGTAAATGTTACCATCAGCGGATTGACTGCTGGTGAACATTCCCTATTGGCTTATCATAACAATACAGATGGGTATAACTCCCCCAAACTGGATGTTTATGTGAATGGCACGAAGACCGTGGAAGGTGTGGCACAGACCAATCGCTCAGTCTCCACTGCTACCAGTGGATCCTCTTATGTAAAATTTACCGCAGAAGCTGGTAAAGATATGGTTATCACTTATGTCACAACACCTAGCAGCTCTGACATGACAGGTACTTATTATACCACTTCACTTACAGTGAATGCCTTCATCTTCGATCGTCCTGACCCGAAGACCACCGCTTCTGAACCTTCACCCGCCAGTCTGAACTACCACCTGGATGCTGACGACGGTACCGTAGTACTCAGTTTCACCGCAGCCACTACGGCAGTGAAGCACCATATTTATCTGGGCACTACTGCCAATCAGTTGAAAGAGGTATCTACGCAGACAGCCAATCAATATACCCTCACCAATCTCACTAATCTGAACACCTATTATTGGCGCGTGGATGAGGAAGATGCCAGCGGCACAGTTTATCAGGGTGATACCTGGATATTCCGTCCGCGTCATCTGGCATTTCCCGGAGCGGAGGGTTACGGCAAATATGCCACAGGCGGTCGTGGTGGCGTGGTGTATCATGTCACCAATCTGGAAGACAATGGTGATGACACCAATCCCGTAGCAGGTTCATTCCGCTATGGCATCAAGAAAGTAACAGGTCCGCGAACTATCGTCTTTGATGTGGCAGGAGTCATTCCGCTGAAGTCCCGTCTCACCTGTTCAGATGAATATGTCACCATAGCCGGTCAGACAGCGCCCGGTAATGGCATTATGCTGCGCGATTGTCCTTTCGGCATGCAGAGCGAGGGCATTACCCGGTTCCTGCGCATGCGACTGGGTCATAAAGAACTGACCAACGGCGTGATAGACGATTCGTCCAAGGCCAACGGACTGGATGGTATGGGCATGGCGGGCAATGACAACAGCATCATGGACCACTGTAGTATCTCGTGGACTATCGACGAAGCCTTCTCCAGTCGTAATGCCAAGAGTCTTACCCTGCAGCGTACCCTGATCAGCGAGGCCTTGAATGTTGCCGGTCACCCAAATTACAGTGCCGGTACCGCACATGGTTATGCTGCCACTATCGGAGGCGGTGAGATGTCGCCCACACTGAAAGTAGGCTCTTATCATCATAATCTGCTTGTAGATTGCGAAGGTCGTAACTGGAGTATGAGCGGTGGACTGGATGGTACCGGTGCATACGACGGTCATCATGATATGTTCAATAATGTATGTTACAACTGGGGCGGTCGTGCCACCGACGGAGGAACCCACCAAGGACAGTTTGTAAACAATTACTATAAGATGGGACCAGCCACCAGTCAGAAATATCTGCTGAAGGCTGATTTGGAAGGTACAGGCAGTGGCACACAGTCATATTATGTCAAGGGCAATATCCGTGTGAATACCAACGGTACTCAGACGGCTGATGCACTCAATACGACCTATAAATATACCACATCCAACAGTCAGGTAGTAAACTGGACCGTATTTCAGGATACCGTATTTTTCCAGAGCCTGGCAACGATAGAGTCAGCAAAAGCTGCTTACAAGAATGTACTAAGTGATGTAGGTGCCAACCAACCGTTTCTGGACAATCACGATACCCGAATGGTCAGCGAGACATTGGCAGGCACCACTACCACTGTGGGTAGCAGGTCGGGAAAAAAGGGACTTGTCGATTCTGAGGAAGATGCAGGATGCGAAGGTTTTACAGGTTTGAATATCTATTCAGCGCAGCGCAGTGCTGACTTTGATACCAATCAGAATGGTATGCCTGACTGGTGGGAAACCGTGAAGAATGTATCCGATGGCAATGCCGACCCCGATGGAGATGGTTATACCAATCTGGAAGACTATCTCAACTGGATGGCAGTCCCCCACTTCACCCTCAGCAACAATGAGTCTGTCACCATCAATATGAAGACCTACTTCGCCGGCTACAACAACAAACCAACCTTTACACTCATCCCGAGCGATACCAATCTCACCTATACGGAAGGTACGAATGACGGTGAGTATGTCATCACCGCCAAGAATACGGGCAAGTATCTCTCAGATATCACGGTCACAGCGACAGATGTCGATAATATCAGCACCTATACCCGTACTTTCCACTTTTATGTCACGGATGGTGTGACAGGTATCAATGAGCTGACCACAAAGGCAGCCACCACATATCGTGTCTATCATATTACCGGTGAGAAAGTGGCAGACAGTGCACAAGTAAGTCAGTTACCGCATGGAGTGTATGTCATTCAGCAATTGAACGGCAAACAGGTAGTGAGCAATACCAAGGCCATCATCAAATAAAGAATATAAATATATGGAAAAACGGGCATTGTCTCTTCATTTGAGACAATGCCCGTTTTCATTGCGTTTTTGGCAATTATGATTTCAATATGGCACTCTCTGACTGTGTATGGTTATATGCCGGGGATTTAGAGGTCTTCTTACCATATTCCAGATTATAAACGACCTTGAAGGTGACATATTGGTTGTTCTGGTCGCTCATCTCCTTCGTATGGGAGGCATATACATTGCTGCAAAGAGTCGTGACTGTGCTACAGTGTCTCAGTAAGGGATTCACCATATTGAGTTCCATACCCCAGTTCTGATGGTTCCATGACAAAGATAAGTCATACTGCCAGTCTGATTTGACGATATACTGGCAGGCCGTGAGAGCATGTTTGGGGGTCTCCAGTGATGCTGACAGGGCAAAGTCATTCATAAAGAGATTTGCCGACATACTTCCTGCCCAGGTCTCCTGCGTGATATGTATACCTCCGTTCACGATATTCTTTTCCCAACTGCCGTCTATCTTCAGATTCAACCGTTGTGACGGTTTGTATGTGGCCGATACTGTAACGGCAGGAGTATGACTGCGCACATCACTACGGAATGAATAGACCATTCTGTCACCCTCTGCATAGTAATTGCCTACCACGGCATTGCTGAGATAGGTGTATCTTGCAGATGTGCTTAAGGAAAGATGGGGGAAGTTTACATTATATGTTATACGGGGGAAGAGCAAGATGGAATTGTCCATGTCAGGATTGCCTCTCTTGACGAGCAGTCTGTTTACCTGCTGGTCCACACGATTCACGGTATTCAGGTTAGGATAGGTATTTCCCAAAGCAAAGTCCAACCTCAGCAACTGGTGCTGAAGAAACTTGTATGAAGCGGAGAATTGCAGACGGGGCGTCAGATGTGTTATCTCTTTATCACCTCGCAGACGGTAACTGAGATATGACAGACCGGGATTGATATCATACATAAACTGTCCTATCCGCTGATTGTAATCAGCAAACAAGATAGTTTCCGATGAGCGCAGATGCTGTATGGCGGCGGAATTGCTGTAGTCAGCTTCACTGATTCTCAGAAACTCATACATGCTCATTGTCAGCATGTTGTGATGTTTCAGCTCCTTGGTATAGTTCACGTTCCATTTAGAATACAGATATTTTTCCGACACATCTGTGCTGTAGTCTGCCTGTTCCTCATTCATATTCATGGCATATCTGTTCCAAGAATAATAGCCATTGTAAACAGCATCAATATACTGGTTGCCTTTCAGTGTCCATGAGCTATACAGATATAATGAGGGCGTTACGCTTTTTTCCCTTTGTTCACTGCCGGTTTCAGACAGTTCTGAAATGTGGTCTGCATATTCCAACATTCCATTGTCCTTATAGTCGAACTGATTGTTGTGCGACAGTCCTATCTTGACCATCCATACTTTAGTGGGTGACTGATTACTGAAACTTGCTTGGACGTATCTGTTGATGTGTTTCTCCGATATATCAGGATAAGTGGATGACCTGGTGATGTGATAGTCGGGGAAGGTGTAATCCTCTTCCTCACAGGAAGAGCCTTTCGGAGACTGAATATCATATCCAGCCCACAGATTGATATGTGAGTTTCTGATGACGTATTTCGAAATGAGATTATAATTGCCGGAAAGAAATCCCAGTCCCTGTTTGGCATCCACCTGGGTATAACCGCCCGTAAGTTGTTCTTTCAATACAATGTTGATGGCAGCTGCATCTTTGGCATACTTGCCCGTGGGCATGTCATAGTACTCCACGCATTTGATATCCTTTGGCCGCAATGACATAATTTCACGTGAATCCACTTCTCTTCCGTTGATATACAGTGTTGCTCCCCCGACGGGTGTGGTGACTATATTCTTATTTCTATCCACATTCACGCCAGGAATCATCAGATTGCGGATGAAGTCATATCCATTGTTGGCATGCTTCCGCTGCTCAGCTGTAGGAATGGCAAGTATATGGTCGGCTTCCCTCTTGAGATAATCAGATGTAATGACTACCTCCTTCAGATGATGTGAACTTGCAATTGTATCTGTAACTCCAATATTACGAGCAAATGCACTCATTGTGTACGCCATTGCCCCATTTGTTGTACCCATACAACAAATCAATAACAGTATTAATTTTCTCTGATATTTCATATACTGGATTAATTTATCTTTATAACCCCTTCTGTGTTAAATTTCTTTGAGCAAAGGTAGATGATTTTTCTTTCATATCCAAACTTTCGAGGACTAATTTTTCAAAGTCTATTTCAGTTCGATTTTAAATGAAAGTACTACAGATCAAAAAGTTAAATACAAATTAGCACACAAAAGTATAGGCAACTCATATAAGTAGCAGTCGTTTGGATGATAAATAATTTTTTATTTATCGTAAGTAGCAACCGTAGTTATCATTAAAACACTCCGCCGTTATATGGCATAAAAGCTCCTTCACACAGTGAAATGACTATGAAACAAAAGTTTCTCAATTCATGTTTCACACGTAACTATCTGATAAATCAAATACTTACGGTGAAACATAGATGCCATCACAAATGACAATCCGAGATTTCACCCATGTGTGAAAGGTGAAAGATATGTTTCACCAGATTTGCCAGGTTTCATCGGCATTTAGGGTAAATGTGAAAGGGTGAAGTATATATCGCTATATTCCTTACACAAGCCACATGAATTTACAGAATTGACCATATTCAAAGAGTCAACAGCTATAACAATATCAGCATGGTAACTCTGCAATGTAGGAGTGCAACACAATAGAAAAGCAAATAACATACAGAAATTTTTCATATTCAT
>DAIRCP010000064.1:0-20142 GCA_036796635.1 Prevotella sp.
TATGCACTGATTTAATTCCGCCAACGGGTATATAATATTATAAATAGAAATATATTACTTACGATTTTCAAAGAGAACAGACAAACATCAAAATAAGCATTTGAGACATTTGAGACTTGAGACATTGAGACAATGAAATCCATGAATGTGACCAATGTGACTTGTGACTTGTGACCAAAGTGATTCTGAAAAATCAATTTTTCGACTGCAGCTTTTGTGACCGACAAGCGATTGAAAAAAAATTATATCCATTGATTCTCTCCAGGCAAGCAGGGAAGCATACCCGAAAAGATGCTGCGTTTCGTCGCACCCTTTGAGTAAAGACAGAGCTTCCTGCCCAGCAGGACTTCCCCCACCCTAATAGAAAATACTTAAAACACTAATTATCAATAAGTTACAAATATTATCTTAAAAAAGATGGAAGAAAAATAAAAAAAGTGTGGCGTTTTGTGGGGGATTGTGGGGAAAATGTATTATCTTTGCAATCGAATTCTTTATAAAGAAGTACGCATGCGATTTTTAGGTAATATAGAGGCCAAAGTTGACGCCAAAGGAAGAGTATTCCTGCCCGCCACATTCCGCAAGATGCTCTTAGCATCGGGCGAGGATGCACTCATGCTCAGAAAGGACGTCTTCCAGGACTGCCTGGTGCTCTACCCCGAATCCGTATGGAATGAGCAGATGGACCTGATGCGCCAGCGGCTCAATCGCTGGGACAAGCGCGAGCAACTGGTGTTCCGGCAGTTTGTATCGCAGGTGGAGCGCGTGACGCTCGACGGCAACGGCCGACTGCTCATCGCCAAGCGATTTGCTCAGATGGCTCACATCACACAGGACGTGAAATTCATCGGCATGGGCGACACCATCGAGATATGGAGCAACTCACTCACTGAGCAGCCATTCATGAATGCCGAGGACTTCGGCGCTGCCCTGGAAGATATGATGGGCAACAAGGGAAAAGAAGCATAGAGAAATCAAGGAAAATATAAAATTTATGGTAACTACCGCAGAGACTTATCACGTACCAGTGCTCCTGAACGAAAGCATAGACGGACTTGACATCAAGCCCGACGGAATCTATGTGGACGTAACTTTCGGCGGTGGCGGCCACAGCAAAGAGATACTGCGCAGACTCGGCGCAAAGGGACATCTGTACAGCTTCGACCAGGATGCGGATGCAGAACGCAACATCGTGAACGATGACCGATTCACCTTCGTGAGAAGCAACTTCCGCTATCTGAAGAACTGGATGCGCTATTATGACGTGGACCACATAGACGGTCTGCTCGCCGACCTCGGGGTATCTTCACATCACTTCGACGACGAGACCAGGGGATTCTCCTTCCGCTTTGATGCTCCGCTGGACATGCGTATGAACTCCCGTTCGGGCATCACCGCTGCCGACATACTCAATACCTACGACGAGTCACGCCTGGCTGATATCTTCTATCTGTACGGCGAACTCAAGACCAGCCGCCGCATAGCAGCAGCTATCGTGAAGGCCAGAACCGACAAGAAGATAGAGACCACCAACGACTTCATGCAGATTACGGAGGTACTGTTCCGCCGCGACCGCGAGAAGAAGGACATGGCCAAACTCTATCAGGCTCTCCGCATAGAGGTGAACCACGAGATGACGGCACTGCGCGAGATGCTCACAGGTGCCACGGAAGTACTCGCCCAGGGCGGACGCCTCTCTGTCATCACTTACCACTCACTGGAAGACCGCATCGTGAAGAATATCATGAAGAGCGGCAACCCGGAAGGAAAAATCAGTCAGGACTTCTTCGGAAGAATCAGCAGTCCCTACAGACTCATCAACAATAAAGTAATCGTACCCGATGCTGACGAACAGGCACGCAACCCACGCAGCAGAAGCGCTAAGCTCCGCATAGCAGAAAAGATATAATCATGGCTAAGATAGATTCTGACATCATAGAGATACCTGAAGAGGCAATGGAAGAGGCCAGGAAGGCTGTGGAAGGAAATTCTGCCGCCGGGATAGCGCATGCCACGAGCTCCCATGCCAAGCATGATTCTGAGGAAAAGCCCGTGAACGGGACTTCCGCTGAGGAGGAGTCTGATGAGGTGATGGCCGATGACAAAGCTACGGGCAGGGGAAAAGCTGATGCAACCGCCCTTGAGAAGGCTGCTACCAAAGAGAAGGCTGCCGCCAAAGGAAAAACATCCGCAAGGAGAAATGCTGCTGCCAAAGAGGAAGCAGCAGAGGAAGCCAGCGATGAATCTGCCCTGAGAAGGCTCAAGGAGAAGGTATCCGATGATGATACCATGCCGCTCTCAGCCATGACGCTGCGCAAGATTCTGGGTGGTGATATCCTCACCGCCAACCTGGTAAGACAACAAATATGGCTCTATCTGCTCATCATGATGTTTCTGGTGGTCTACGTGGCCTTCCGCTACCAATGCCAGCAGGACATGATTACGATAGACAAACTGGAAACGGAGCTGAAAGATGCCAAATACAGGGCACTCTCCAGCAACAGCACACTCACGGAGAAATGCAGGGAAAGCCACATACTGGAACGGCTGAAGAATGATAACGACAGTCTGCTGCACATATCAGACCAGCCACCTTATATTATTAATGTACCCGAGGACGGGGAATAAAAGTCAGATTAGAGAGAAAGAACTATGAGTAATTTCAATAGTGACAAAGTCATGCCGCGATACTTTGTAGTCGCAGCATTGCTCACCTTCATAGGTTTTGCCATACTCGGCAAAGCCCTCTACATCATGACTGCCAAGAAATCATACTGGACTGAGGTGGCAAGCCGACTGAAGCGCGACAGTGTGGAGGTGAAACCTAACCGCGGCAACATCCTGAGCTGCGACGGTCAGCTGATGGCCAGTTCCATCCCTGAATATAAGATTTTCATGGACTTTGAGGCTGGAGGCGAAAAGAAGGATTCGCTCTGGAATCTGAAGATAGACTCCATCTGCTACGGTCTGAACCGCATATTCCCGTCCAAATCTCCGGCTGCCTTCAAGCATGACCTGGAGGAGGGACACAACAAGATGGCCCGCAACTGGCCCATCTGGGACAAGCGCATAGACTACAACACGTTTACGGAGGTGAAGAAACTGCCCATATTCTGTATGGCCAAGTATAAAGGCGGATTCCACTGGGATGAGTTCAACTCCCGTCGCCGTCCGTTCGGTTCCCTGGCGCTGCGCACCGTGGGCGATATGTATGGTGCCAAGGATACGGCCCGCTGCGGACTGGAACTCTCATACGACAAGATATTACGCGGTATCAACGGACTTACCCACCGCCGCAAGATTCTGAACAAGTTTATGGATGTGCCCATCACACCGCCTGTGGACGGTGCGGATATCGTGACTACCATCGACGTGAGCATGCAGGATCTGGCTGAGCGCGCCGTCATCAATGAGTTGAAGGAAATCAACGGCGACCTGGGCGTGGCCATTCTGATGGAGGTGAAGACCGGCGATGTGAAAGCCATCGTGAACATGACCAAGTGCGAACTGGAAGACGGTAAGGTGGCCTACCGCGAAATCAAGAACAATGCCATAGCCGACCTGCGTGAACCGGGTTCCGTATTCAAGGTGGCCTCCATCATGGTGGCACTGGACGACGGCGTGGTGGATACTACCTATATGGTGGATACAGGTTGCGGTGTATGGAATATGTACGGGCGCGACATGAAGGACCACAACTGGCGCCGAGGCGGTTATCAGGTCATATCCCTGCCCCGCACACTGGAGGTGAGCTCCAATATCGGTGTGAGCCGCATCATAGACGACCATTACAGGGATGACCCTGCGAAATACGTGCGCGGCATCTACCGCACCGGCATCGCCAGCGACCTGCACCTGCCGCTCAAGGGCTATGCCGTACCAAAGATACGTATGCCTAAAAAGAATGCTCAGGGACAATGGATCAACTGGAGCAAGACGGCTCTGCCATGGATGAGCATCGGCTACGAGACACAGATACCACCTATCTCTACTATCACTTTCTATAATGCTATTGCCAACAACGGCAAGATGATGCGACCTAGATTTGTGAAGAAGATAGTGAAGAACGGCGAGACGCTAGCCGAGTTCCCGCCCGTAGTGGTGAAGGAACATATCGCCAAGGACAAGACCATCAAACTGCTGCAGACGATACTGACGCACGTGGTGAGCCAGGGACTGGGTAAGAAAGCCGGTTCCAAGTCATTCCCTGTGGCTGGCAAGACGGGTACGGCACAGATATCTCAGGGCAAAGGCGGTTACAAGACCAACGGCGTATCTTACTGGTTGAGCTTCGCAGGTTACTTCCCTGCCGACAATCCTCGCTACACGTGCATCGTCTGTCTGAAGAAGTCCGGTCTGCCTGCATCCGGCGGTGGCATGAGCGGTGTGGTATTCCATCACATCTCAGAAGGTGTGATGGCACAGCACGTGAAACTGAGCGTGGAAGATGCACGCGACTCGCTGTCCATCTTCATGCCGGACGTGAAGAACGGCAATGTGATGGCTGCCGACTTTGTGCTCTCGCAGCTGGGCATCAAGGCCAATGCGCCTTGGGACGGCGACTGGGCTTACGGCAATCCTATCTGGGGAAGGGCCAACCGCCAGCAGAGCAATGTGCAGCTCACGAGAATCAAGACTTACCGCAACATCGTGCCTGACGTGACGGGCATGGGTGCCCGCGATGCCGTGTTCCTGCTGGAAAGCAGAGGTATCAAGGTGAAACTCCACGGCAGAGGCAAGGTAACCAAACAGAGCATCGCGGCTGGCGGAGTGGTGAAAAAGGGCACTCGCTGCGACCTGGAGCTGAGCCTCTGACGAAGGGCAAACAGGGACTCCTCCTCTATAACAGAAAAAACAAAAAAAATAAGAGATATATGAAACTGAATGAGTTAGTCAAAAATCTAAAGACACTCAACACTATAGGTGATGTTGAGGTAGAGATTACAGGCGTGAACATTGACTCCCGGCGAATCAAGTCCGGTCATCTCTTTGTTGCCATCAAGGGTACACAGGCAGACGGCCACAACTATATCGGCAAGGCCATAGAGTTGGGCGCACGTGCCATTCTCTGTGAGGATATGCCCGCAGAGACCAAAGACAACGTGACTTATATACAGGTAGCTTCCACTGAGGATGCCGTGGGCAAAGTGGCCACCACATTTTATGGCGACCCTTCACATCACCTCAAACTGGTGGGCGTGACTGGCACGAACGGAAAAACGACCATCGCCACCTTATTATATAATATGTTCCGCAAGTTCGGCTATAAGGTGGGACTGCTATCCACCGTCTGCAATTATATAGACGACCAGGCTATCGCTGCCGACCATACCACGCCAGACCCGATAGAACTGAATGAGCTGCTCGCCAAGATGGTGGCAGCTGGCTGTGAATATGCCTTCATGGAATGTTCCAGTCATGCCATCGCCCAGAAGCGTATAGGCGGACTGAAGTTTGCCGGCGGCATCTTCACCAACCTCACCCGCGACCACCTGGACTACCATAAGACGTTCGAGAACTATCGCAATGCCAAGAAAGCATTCTTCGACGGTCTGCCAAAGGATGCCTTCGCCATCACCAATGCGGATGACAAGAACGGCATGATTATGGTGCAGAATACGAAAGCACAGATTAAGACCTACTCCATCCGACAGATGGCCGACTTCAAGGCACGCATCATAGAATGCCACTTTGAGGGCATGTACCTGGAAGTGGACGGACATGAAGTGGGCGTACAGTTTATCGGCAAATTCAATGTAAGCAACCTCCTGGCTGTGTACGGAGCTGCCGTGATGCTGGGCAAGGCTCCTGAGGACATCCTCGTGATACTGAGCACACTGAAGAGCGTGAGCGGCCGACTGGAACCTATCCAGTCGCCGGAAGGATATACAGCCGTGGTGGACTATGCCCACACCCCCGATGCACTGGAGAATGTGCTGAATGCCATCCATGAAGTGCTGGACGGCAAAGGTCATGTCATCACCGTATGCGGAGCAGGCGGCAACCGTGACAAGGGCAAGCGACCACTCATGGCACAGGAAGCCGTGAAGCAGAGCGACAAGGTGATTATCACCAGCGACAACCCCAGATTCGAGGAGCCACAGGACATCATCAACGACATGCTCGCCGGACTGGACAACAAGCAGATGAAGAAGGTAATCAGCATCGTGGACCGCAAGGAGGCCATCCGCACTGCCTGCATGATGGCACAGAAGGGCGACGTGATACTCGTAGCCGGCAAGGGGCATGAAGACTATCAGGACGTGAAGGGTGTGAAGCACCACTTCGACGACAAGGAAGTAGTAAGAGAAATATTCAACAACTAATATATGTTATACTATCTGTTTAGATTCTTAGATGAGTTTGGTATCCCCGGTTCTCACATGTGGGCATACATCTCATTCCGTTCACTGCTGGCACTGATACTGTCATTGCTCATCTCAGCATGGTTCGGTGAACGCTTCATCAAGTGGATGAAGCGCAGAAACATATCAGAGACAGCCCGCGACGCATCCATCGACCCATTTGGCGTGGAGAAGAAAGGTGTACCTACCATGGGCGGCATCATCATCATGGTATCTATCCTGGTACCTGTGATACTGCTGGGACGTATGCGCAATATTTACCTCCTGCTGATGATTGTCACAACCATCTGGCTGGGATTCTTGGGATTTCTGGACGACTATATCAAGATATTCAAGAAGAATAAGGAGGGACTGAAAGGCAAATACAAGATTATAGGACAGGTGAGTATCGGTTTCATCGTAGGACTGACGCTCTATCTGAGTCCTGATGCCGTGGTGAGGGAGAATGTTACCGAACAGCGTCAAGGACAGGAAGTGGTAATCAAGCACAAAAGTGAAGCGGTGAAATCACTCAAGACAACCATTCCATTCTATAAGAACCACAATCTGGACTACTCCAAAATCATGAGCTTCTGCGGTGAGCACTGCGTTGCTGCCGGTTGGATTCTGTTTGTCATCATGACCATCATCGTAGTGACTGCCGTATCCAACGGTGCTAATCTGAACGACGGCATGGACGGCATGTGCGCGGGCAACTCTGCGGTGATAGGTGTGGCGCTGGGCATACTGGCGTATGTCTCGTCACACATAGGTTATGCGTCGTACTTTAACATCATGTATATCCCTGGTTCGCAGGAACTGGTGGTATTCATCTGTGCTTTCGTGGGGGCAATGATAGGTTTCCTCTGGTACAATGCGTATCCGGCACAGGTATTCATGGGCGATACGGGGTCACTCACCATCGGTGGTATCATCGGTGTGTGTGCCGTCATCATCCATAAGGAACTGTTGCTGCCTATCCTCTGCGGCATCTTCTTCGTGGAGAGTCTAAGTGTCATCATCCAGACGCAATGGTTTAAGATAGAGAAGAAGAAAGGTAAACGCGTGCGCGTGTTCCGTGCCACTCCTATACATGACGCCTTCCGAAGACTGGACAGTCAACTGGACAGCACGAGCACTTATCTGCTCAAGGGCTGGCCTAACCGCCCCTTCCATGAATCCAAGATTACCATCAGATTCTGGATTGTGACCATCATACTGGCGGCATTCACCATCATCACCCTGAAGATGAGATAAACAAAAAAGAACATTCATCATTTTAGAAATATGAAGAGAATAGTAGTTTTAGGAGCTGGCGAAAGTGGCGCAGGTGCTGCTGTACTGGCAAAGAAAGAGGGCTTTGACGTATTCGTATCGGATATGTCAGCCATCCATGACAAGTATAAGAAAATGCTGGATGACCACCATATAGAATGGGAAGAGGGCCATCATACTGAGGAGAAAATCCTCAATGCCGACGAGATTATCAAGAGTCCGGGCATCCCTGACAATGCACCGATGATCAAGAAGATAAAGGACAAAGGCATACACATCATCAGTGAGATAGAGTTTGCAGGCAGATACACCAATTCCAAGATGATCTGCATCACAGGCTCCAACGGTAAGACTACCACTACCTCGCTGATTTATCATATCTTCAAGGAGGCTGGCTATGATGCAGGTCTGGCTGGTAATATCGGTATCTCACTCGCATTACAGGTGGCTGAGGACCCGCACGATTACTATATCATCGAACTGAGTTCATTCCAGTTGGACAATATGTATGACTTCCGCGCCAACATCGCCATTCTGCTGAACATCACACCCGATCATCTGGACCGCTACGACAACTGCATGCAGAACTATGTGAACGCCAAGATGCGCATCATCCAGAATCAGACCGCCGACGATGCCTTCATCTACTGGAATGATGACCCTATCATCAAGAAGGAACTGGATAAATATGACATCAAGGCTTTCCGTTGCCCCTTCTCTGAGCTGAAGGAGAAAGGCAGCATAGGCTACATTGAGTCCGGTCAGTACACCATCGAGAAACCTACCCCATTTAATATGGAACAGGAGTCGCTGAGTCTCACCGGCAAACATAATATCTATAATTCACTGGCTGCTGGGATCGCCACAGACATCGCCGGCATCAAGAAGGATATCATCAGAAAGAGCCTGAACGACTTCCCCGGCGTGGAACACAGACTGGAGAAGGTGTGCGACGTAAGAGGCGTACACTATGTGAACGACTCCAAAGCCACCAACGTGGATGCCTGCTGGTATGCACTGGAGAGCATGAAGACCAAAGTGGTGCTCATCCTGGGCGGTAAGGACAAAGGCAATGACTACAACGCCATCAAAGACCTGGTGAAGGAGAAATGTTCAGCACTGGTATATCTGGGCGCTGACAACAAGAAACTGCATGATAACTTCGATGGAATGGGCATTACTGTACGCGACACGCACTCCATGAAAGACTGTGTGGCTGCCTGCTACGAACTGGCCAAACCGGGAGAGACCGTGCTGCTCAGTCCATGCTGCGCAAGCTTCGACTTATTCAAGAACATGGAAGACAGAGGTGAACAATTCAAGACACTGGTAAGAAATCTATAAAGGATGGACAAGAAGATTAGCAATCTATTCAAGGGTGACAAGGGTATCTGGATGATATTCTTCTTTCTCTGCATGATCAGCATTGTGGAGGTGTTCAGCGCCTCCAGCAACCTGACCTACAAGAGCCAGAACTATATCAGTCCTATCTTGTTTCATACCATCATGATTATCTTCGGTGCATTCATGGCGATAGTCACCCTGAATATCCCTTGCAAATACTTCAAACTGATGACGGTACCCTTCCTCATCATCAGCGGTTTCACACTGCTGTGGGTATTCGTCGGAGGTCAGACCATCAACGGTGCCAACCGCGTAATCAGCATCTTCGGCATCACTTTCCAGCCGTCGGAACTCGCCAAAGGTTCGGTGGTACTCTATACGGCACAGATTCTGGGTGCCACACAGGGCGAAAACGGAGCAGACAAGAAAGCCTTCAAATGGATTAATATCGTGCTCTGGCCGGCTGTGATAGCCATCGGACTGGAAAACCTCTCCACGGCACTGCTGCTGCTCGCCGTCATCATCATCATGATGTGGATAGGCAGAGTGCCTTACAGACAGCTGGGCAAACTCATCGGCGGACTGGTGGCAGTTGCTATCTTCGCACTGGTCATGATTCTGGCCATCGGAAAGAATGAACCGGAAAACAAGACGCTGAGTAAGACAGACAAACTGGAAAAGCCCCAAAAAGAGAAAACTACACTGGAGAAACTACTACACCGTGCGGATACATGGAAAGGCAGAATCATCAAGTTTACTGACCACAAGGATATCTCGCCACAGGATTATGACCTGGATAAAGACGCACAGGTGGCTCATGCCAACATCGCCATCGTGTCCAGCAACATCATCGGCAAAGGCCCGGGCAACTCGGAAGAACGCGACTTTCTCTCGCAGGCATTCTCTGACTTCATCTATGCCATCATCATCGAGGAGACGGGTATAGAAGGCGCCACCGTAGTGTGCTTCCTGTATATCATGCTGCTGTTCCGCACTGCCAGAATAGCCGCCCGATGCAAAAACAACTTCCCGGCATTCCTGGCGATGGGACTGTCACTGCTGCTGGTGATACAGGCCACATTCAACATGATGGTGGCCGTGGGATGGGTGCCTGTAACGGGACAGCCACTGCCGCTAATCAGTAAGGGTGGTACATCTACTATCATCAACTGTGTATACATGGGAGTGATACTCAGCGTGAGCCGATGGGCCAAAATAAAACCCGAAGAAAAAGGCAAAGTTGAAGAAAAAGACGCATAGAACAAAATCTAAGGATAAAAAGTGCGGATAAATGAGAGAAAATTTGTAATTTTGCAAAAATAAGGTATTTTAAGATATGAGTGAACCTTTAAGAGTAATCATTAGTGGTGGTGGTACAGGCGGACATATATTTCCCGCCGTATCAATAGCCAACGCCATCAAGGCTAAATACCCTGATGCCCTCATCCAGTTTGTCGGAGCACTCGGCAGGATGGAAATGCAGCGCGTACCCGCTGCCGGATATCCTATCGAGGGTCTGCCCATCTGTGGTTTCGACCGTAAACATCTGCTCAAGAACATCAAGGTGCTCTACAAAATATGGAAAAGTCAGCGGATGGCTAAGAAAATCATCCGTGACTTCAAACCGATGGTGGCTGTGGGCGTGGGCGGATATGCCAGCGGTCCTACGCTGAACGAGGCTGCTGCCATGAATATCCCCTGTCTGATACAGGAACAGAATTCTTATGCAGGTGTCACCAATAAACTGCTGGCCAAAAAGGCTGCCAAAATCTGTGTGGCTTACGATGGCATGGAGCGTTTCTTCCCGGCTGACAAGATTATCAAAACTGGTAATCCGGTTCGCCAACAGTTGCTGGAGACGACGATGAGTCATGAAGATGCTGTGAAGAGCTTCGGTCTGGACCCAGCCAAGAAGACAATCCTGCTGGTAGGCGGCAGTCTGGGTGCAAGGACCATCAATGAGAGCATTCTCCAGCACCTGGATATGGTGAAAGATGCAGATGTCCAGTTTGTATGGCAGACTGGCAAATATTACAATGCGTCTATCATGGAACAGCTGAAGGGCAAAGAACTGCCCAACCTGAAAGTGATGGACTTTATCAGTGACATGGGCGCCGCTTACAAAGCTGCCGACCTAGTCATCAGTCGTGCCGGTGCAAGCAGCATCAGCGAATTCTGTCTGATAGGCAAACCGGTAATCCTGGTTCCTAGCCCTAACGTGGCAGAAGACCACCAGACCAAGAATGCCATGGCACTGGTTAACGTGGACGCAGCACTCTACGTGAAAGATGCGGAAGCTCCACAGAGCTTACTGCAACTGGCTCTACAAACCGTAGCAGACGACAGCAAACTGGAAAGCCTGCACACTAACATATTAAAACTCGCACTGCCTAACTCAGCTGATATCATTGCTGACGAGGTGGTAAAACTGGCGCGACGCGCTTAACTTAAGATCATGGAATTAAAAGATATTCAAGCAGTTTATTTCGTAGGAGCCGGTGGCATCGGTATGAGCGCCATCGCCCGTTATTTTCTGAACAAAGGCCTCGTAGTAGCCGGTTATGACAAAACTCCGTCTGAGTTAACTAAACAACTGGAACGCGAGGGTATGCTCATCCATTACAAGGAAAATGTAAATGAGATTCCACAGGCTTGCAGAAATGCTCAGTCTTGTCTGGTAGTCTATACTCCAGCCATCCCCGCTGAGCACGAGGAACTGAAATATTTCCGCGAGAACGGTTTTACGATAGAGAAGCGTGCACAGGTACTGGGTACACTCACCCGCACTCATAAAGGTCTCTGTGTGGCTGGTACACACGGAAAGACTACCACATCCACCATGTGTGCACATATCATGCACCAAAGTCATCTGGACTGCAATGCCTTCCTCGGAGGTATCTCCAAGAACTATGGCACCAACTACATACTGAGCGACAGCGATTTCGTAGTTATTGAGGCTGATGAATTCGACCGTTCTTTCCACTGGCTCCGCCCCTGGATGAGCGTCATCACCGCCACTGACCCTGACCATCTGGATATATACGGCACGAAGGAGGCTTATCTGGAAAGTTTCCGCCACTACTCTTCTCTCATCCAACCAGAAGGTGCACTCATCATCCACCGCGGTCTGGAGATGAAGGAAGAACTACAGCCGGGCGTACGCAGATATGACTATTCCCTGAATGAAGGTGACTTCCACGCAGAGAATATCAAGATAGAAAACGGTGATATCACCTTCGACTTCATCTCACCTATCGAGAATGTACCCAATGTGGTGCTCGGTCAACCTATTCCTATCAACATTGAAAACGGTGTGGCTGCCATGGCCATGGCACAGCTCAACGGCTGTACGGCTGATGAACTGCGCTACGGCATGAAGACCTACGGAGGTGTGGACCGCCGCTTCGACTTCAAAATCAAGAATGACAAACTGGTATTCCTGAGCGATTATGCTCATCATCCAAAAGAGATATTCCAGAGTGCCAAGAGCATCAGGGAACTGTATAAAGACCGTAAGATTACAGCCATATTCCAGCCTCATCTCTACACACGTACACGCGACTTTTATAAGGATTTCGCCGACGCGCTGAGTCAACTGGACGAGGTGATACTCTGCGATATCTATCCTGCACGTGAGCAACCGATACCAGGTGTGACCTCTCAACTCATCTACGACAATCTGCGCCCAGGCGTGGAGAAACAGATGATTAAGAAGGAAGATGTACTGCAGTTGGTGGAAAATCGCACATTCGATGTACTCATCGTGCTGGGAGCCGGTGACCTGGACAACTACGTGCCACAGATGACAAAGATTCTGAACAACAAAAAATAAGAGAACGTGAACTGGAAGAGAGTTTTACTGATTGTCACAGATATAGCCATTGCCGTGTATTTGGTATTGGCCATTTCGGTGTTCAACAAGCCTCAGAACAAGGCGAGTGTGTGCACCGAAGTGAACATATATATCAGTGATAATATCATGAAAGGCTTTCTCACAGCCAACGACGTGAAACAGATACTGGAGAACGAGAAGATATACCCGCTGGAACGCGACATGCAACTGGTGGATACGAGGGAAATCGAAAATATCCTCACCCGCAATCCATTCGTTGACAAGGCCCAATGCTACAAAACGGAAGGTGGTCACGTCTGCATCAATCTCACACAACGCATGCCTGTGGTCAGGGTAAAAGCCGATAACGGAGATGACTATTACGTGGACAACCACGGAAGCATCATGCCCAACACCCGATATGTGAGCAATCTCATCATTGCTACAGGCAGCATCAGCAGAAACTACGCAAAACGCACACTGACTCGCATTGCCAACCACATCATCCATGATGAATTCTGGCAGAATCAGGTGGTACAGATCAATGTACTGGCTGACGGGTCGATGGAGATTGTACCGAGAGTGGGCGAACATATCATCTATCTGGGCAGACCTACTTACGTAGCCAAGAAGTTAGAACGCGTGCAGAAATTCTATAAATACGGATTAAGCCAGGCTGGCTGGAACAAATACGACTATATCAACGTAGAGTTCAATAATCAGATTATCTGCACACACAGAGAGAAAGAACTGAAATCATAAAGAAAAAAACAGAAAAAAAAACTATATATAAAAATGGCAGTAAAGGATTTTATCGTAGCAATCGAACTGGGCTCATCAAAGATGACCGGTATCGCGGGTAAGAAGAACCTTGACGGAAGTATACAGGTACTTGCCGTGGTGAAAGAGGATTCATCTTCATTTATCCGTAAAGGTGTGATATACAATATAGACAAGACTGCCTTGTGCCTTACAAACATTATCAAGAAATTGACCGTACAACTCAAAGCGGACATTGTTCAGGTGTATGTAGGCGTAGGCGGACAGTCTATCAGAAGCGTGAGGAATATCATATCCAGAGACCTTCCCGCAGATACGAAGGTAACTCAGGAAATGGTATCTGAGCTGATGGAATCCAATAGAAACATGAAGTATCCTGACCAGGAAATCATAGACAGCGCCCCACAGGAATATAAGGTGGACAACCAGTTGCAGCTGGACCCCGTGGGCATACAATGCACCCGACTGGAAGGTAACTTCCTCAATATCCTGCAGCGCAAGATGTTCTATAAAAACCTGAACCAGTGCTTCGAGAATGCCGATATACATATAGCAGAATTCTTCCTGGCCCCTATCGCACTGGCCGACGCAGTACTCACGGAAAACGAGAAGCGCTCCGGTTGTGTATTGGTGGACCTCGGCGCAGACACCACTACGGTATCTGTGTACAGCAAGAATATCCTCAGACATCTGGCTGTCATCCCATTGGGCGGAAACAATATTACAAAGGATATCGCTTCACAGCAGATAGATGAGGGTGATGCTGAAAAGATGAAACTGAAATATGGCAGTGCCTTCACTGACAACACGGAGATAGACAACAACATGAAATACTCTATCGACACTGAAAGACAGATAGAGACCCGCAAGTTTATCGAAATTGTGGAGGGACGACTGGAAGAAATCATCGAAAACGTATGGAATCAGGTACCCGCTGAATACTATGACAAACTGCTCGGCGGTATCATCCTGACCGGTGGCGGCAGCAATATGAAGAATATTGAGCGCGCATTCACCAACCATACCAGAATAGACAAGATACGTATCGCCAAATTTGTGACACCGACTATCACCGGCGGCAATGATGATATCAAGAATCATAACGGTATGATGAATACGGTACTGGGACTGATTGTAAAGGGTGACATCAACTGTGCCGGCTCAGAAATGGACGCAACTGGTGACTTATTCAGCAATACACGTCCAACTATAGTGACACCTAACGTAGAACAACGCGCTCCACGTCAGGTAGGAGAAATCCCTACAGGCGTAGTACTCACAGAAGCTGAGAAGCAGAAGGCAAGTGAAGAAGCTCGCAGAAAGAAAGAGGAAGAGGAGCGCATCGCCCGCGAAGAAGCTGAAGAGGAAGCAAGAAAAGAAGCTGAGGAAAAGAAGAAAAACAGTTTCTGGAGTAAAGCTGCACGCAAGTTGAAGGACTTCGGCAAGACGATGATAGAAGAAGAAAATCAATAAAGACAACAAGACACTGGTATTAACATAAAAGGTAAGTATTATGGAAAAAAACAATGCAAACGTACCAGATATACTGGATTTCGGAGAGCCCGAAAAGGAACACAGCATCATCAAGGTGATCGGTGTCGGTGGCGGCGGCGGCAACGCTGTGAACCACATGTATCGTGAAGGCATTCACGATGTTACGTTCGTGTTATGCAACACAGATAATCAGGCTCTGAACGATTCTCCCGTGCCTGTTCATCTGCAGTTAGGCAAAGAAGGACTGGGAGCAGGCAACAAACCAGAAAAAGCGCGTCAGGCAGCACTTGAAAGTGCTGAAGACATCAAAAATATGCTTGATGACGGAACTCGCATGACATTCATCACTGCGGGTATGGGCGGTGGTACCGGTACTGGTGCCGCTCCTGTCATAGCAAAGATATCCAAAGAGATGGGCATTCTTACCGTAGGTATTGTCACCATCCCATTCAGATTTGAAGGTCCCAAGAAGATAGACCAGGCACTGGACGGTGTGGAGGAAATGGCTAAGCATGTGGATGCACTGCTTGTTATCAACAATGAACGCCTGCGCGAGATATACCCCGACCTGTCGCTGATGGCTGCATTCGGCAAGGCTGACGATACCCTGAGTATCGCTGCCAGAAGCATCGCAGAAATCATCACGGTACACGGTGTCATCAACCTTGACTTCAATGATGTGAAGACCGTACTGCAGGATGGTGGTGTGGCTATCATGTCCACTGGATATGGCGAGGGTGAAGACCGTGTGAAGAAGGCTATCGAAGATGCTCTCAATTCACCATTGCTCAATGATAATGATGTATTCAACTCCAAGAAGATTCTGTTGTCTATTGCCTTCAATGAAGAGAAGGACGGTAAGGACAACTTCATGATGGAGGAGATGAACTATGTACATGACTTCATGGACAAGTTCGGTGAATTTGAAATCAAATGGGGAGTGGCTGTCGATCCTGAATTAGGAAAGAAAGTAAAAGTAACCATTCTGGCAACCGGCTTCGGCATCAGTAATGTGGATGGTATGGAAGACCGCATCAAGAAGCATACACAGGAAGAAGCTAACCGCATCGCAGAAGAACAGGAAAAAGCTGCTGCACGCGAGGACCGCCGTGAGCACTATTATGGCAATCCAGGCAACAGTCGCCGCTACAAGCGTCATCCGCATATATACCTCTTCCGTCCGGAAGATCTGGACAATGATGATGTAATCTCCGCAGTAGAGACCACACCTACCTATAAACGTACACGCGAGATACTGGACAGCATCCACAGTCAGGCTATCGGTGAAGATAATTACACCAACAAGGAAGATGAAAGTCCACGCGACGCAGTACAAGGAACAATTAAATTCGCATAAAGATATGTTATTTGATCAAGTAAGTAAAGATATCATGGCAGCGATGAAAGCCCGCGACAAAGTGGCTTTGGATGCACTGCGAAATATCAAGAAAGTATTTATCGAGGCAAAAAGTGCACCGGGAGCTAATGATCAACTCGCTGATGACCAAGCCTTGAAAATTATTCAGAAATTGGCTAAACAGGGACGTGACTCTGCCGCACTGTTCACACAAAATGGTCGTCAGGATCTGGCCGACGGTGAGATGGCTCAGGTTGAAGTCATCGAGCGTTATCTGCCTAAACAGCTCAGTACTGAAGAAATAGAAGCTGCTGTCAAACAGATTATTGCCCAGACAGGTGCTACAAGCATCAAAGAAATGGGCAAGGTGATGGGAACAGCTAACAAGCAACTCGCCGGCAAAGCTGACGGCAAGACTATCTCTGAGATAGTAAAGAAACTGCTCGCATAACAACAACCAAAGAAAGATAATCAGATTGAAGTAATAGACTTCAGAACATGCAAACGGCTCGAAAGCAAGACTTCCGAGCCGTTTTTTATAGGACATTTCTATGATGGTCAACCTAAATGGAGGATACTAATTACGCGCCTCCACACCCTGAACAGTAGGAACAGTACGCTTGATAGTACCGTCAGCATTGAATTCCAGTTTATCGATACATACCTGACGATGGAAACCTGGTCCCATCTTTTTATCCAAGAAATACTTATTGATACGATGATACACGATATACCAATCATCCGTGCCTGGTATCTGTAATACACTGTGATGGGCAGTACCATATATTTCATGAGAGGGATCCTGAATCAGCACTATTGGGTCTTTAGCCACGGTGATAGGTCCAAGCGGACTGGTACTTGTACCATAGGCCACATGATAATTGGCAGCACCGGTATCATCCACACTCCATGAGAAGTAATAGATGCCATTGCGCTTAAACACATAAGTTCCTTCACGGTAAGCATAATCATGGATAGAGCCACCATGGGGAGTAAGCAGGGTTATCGTAGTCGTGTCAATACTCACCATGTCGTCATTAAGTTGGGCACCTGCCATATAGCCATTACCCCAATAGAGATAACTTTTGCCCGTCTCGGGGTCACAGAACACATCCACATCTATCTGCTGCCCATTCTTCTGACCTTTGGGACGTGCATCCACAATAGGATAGCCCAAATCCTTGAAAGGTCCAGTAGGTTTATTGGCCACAGCCACGCCGATAGCCTTCTTCGTACCCTCATCTCCACTATAATAGAAGTAATATTTGTATTTACCCTTCACTTTTTTCTCTATGATACAAGGAGCCCAGGCATTTCCCTTCGCCCATTTTGTATCACGGCGCAGATTAAGGATGATGCCTTCGTCCTGCCAGTTGGCAAGGTCCTTACTGGAATAGCATGTAAAAAACCAACCGCCCCAGCCTGGTACTCCGTCTGTAGTGGAGTAAATATAATACTTGCCCGTCTGTTCCGAATAAAGTACTTCGGGGTCAGCATGGAAACCAGGTAAAATGGGATTACCACTCCACTGCTTCTGGGCGTTCACATGTAATGTACTAATTGTAATTAGCAGAATACTAAGTAATTTTCGCATAAGTTAGTCTCTTGAATTTTATTTAGTTATAACTTTGTAGAATCTATTATCTGTTTGCAAAGTTACGATTTTCTGTTCAAAGAAACAAATATTCTTTGTTTATTCATCCGGCCAGTCCTCAAATTCCAGTTCCAGTTCGATATACTCCGGCCTCTGCGAGAATGACTCATCAGCCGGATTGGATACAGATAACCCCATCAGTCGGATGGCATGGTGGGCATAGTCTATCTGTTTCAACAACTGTTTGGCCAAAGGTAGAATCTGATTTTTGGTAGTGAGATTCTCGTTGCGGGAAATACTGCGGCTAATCTGCTGGAAATCGTCGAACTTGATTTTAAGTGTGAGCGTCCTGCCCTGAAAATTACTTTTGTTCAGACGCTCTATCAACTCCAATACAGTATGATAAAGTTCGATGGTGACTGCTGATTGATGATTGATATCAGTCTCAAAGGTATGTTCACATCCCACAGACTTACGCACATAATCAGTAACCACTGGACGATTGTCTATTCCCCGCGCGAAATCATAAAACACAGCACCCGCCTTGCCAAACTCCTGCATCAGATGTGAACGACTGCACGCCCGGAGATCCTTTCCCATAGAAATACCCATGAAGTGCATTTTATGGGCAGTCTTCTCGCCTACACCCCAGAATTGTTCTATCTTCAGACCATCTATAAACTCCTGAGCTTTCTCCGGATGAATCACACAGAGACCGTCGGGCTTACGATAATCAGAAGCCACCTTAGCCAGGAACTTACAATAAGATACACCAGCAGAGGCAGTCAGATGCAGTTCTTCACTGATTCTTTTTTTTATTTCTTTGGCAATATCCACAGCCAACTCAATATTCTTCTTATTATGCGTGACATCCAGGAAAGCCTCATCAAGCGATAAAGGTTCCATCATATCCGTATAATCCAGAAAAATCTCATGTATCTGCTGAGACACCATCTTATAGACATTAAAATGGCAAGGCACGATAACAAGCTGCGGACAGAGCCGCTTGGCTATTTGAATTGACTGGGCTGAATGTACGCCGAACTTCCGTGCCTCATAACTGGCAGTGGAGACTACCCCACGCTCACCGTCAAAACCCACGGCAACCGGTTTGCCGCGAAGTTCGGGATGGTCCCGTTGTTCCACGCTGGCAAAAAAGGCATCCAAATCCACATGTATGATTTTCCGCTCTGTATCCATTGTATCAGTAAATAATCACAGTCACTGCTATTTAAACAACTCTTTTAGTACCTCCAGCGACTTCAGTTCCGGGAAAGAAGGCAGGTGAAGACGATAATATAAGATGATGGTCTCAAGCATTCGCTGCCGGTCCTGTCTGTTCATCTTAAAAAGATGCATCGTAGAATAATCCATTCGCATCATCTGGAGCAATACTGCAGAATCAGCAGGTTGCAAGAAATCACGATGCAAAGGCACCACAGCGCTGAATGTAGCAGCACGCAAATCAAACACATCACCCACCTGATAATCATCCAGATTAGGATAGAACCCTAGAAATCTGGAGAAGCGCATCAGAAACACCAGATGAAAATTAGCATAATGCTCACAACAGTTATCCAGCCATATCAGACTATCTATAATATAATGATATAGAGGTACGTTGTTCTGCTCACTGCGGAGAGCATAACACAAAAACTCGGAGATGAAAAGAGAGATGGACAGTTTCACCGCATCAAAGGGAATAGAAATATAAGGTATGGCCAACTGCACATCATTCAATCGCTGCAACTGCAGGTTAGGACGATAATCCACTTCAATGTTTAGCAAGGTGAGAGGCTGGAAGAACTGCTTCTTCACCTTTCCCTTAGCCGACTGTGGAATCTTCACCACAAATGACAATTTACCATACTGAAGAGTAAAGAGATCTACAATTAATTGTCGATCTCCATATTTTAAAGAATGCAGCACAATTGCCTCAGTTTTCGTCATCATAGGTGCAAATTTATGCCTTTTTTCATAAAAAACGGCAAAAAAACGAATTTTTCTTTGAGAAAATTTGGAAGAATGAAATAAAAGCTATAACTTTGCACCCGCTAAAAAGCTCAACGGTCCCTTCGTCTATCGGTTAGGACGAGAGATTTTCATTCTCTAAAGAGCAGTT
>DAIRCP010000065.1:0-20070 GCA_036796635.1 Prevotella sp.
AAAATAATATGCTCAAAATTATCAGCAGAAGCATCATATAATGACAGTCCGTTTACACTGCCTACCCAAAGTCTGCCACTCCTGTCAACATACAGCGTGGTAATTCCATTGTTATTGAGAGACTGCAGGTCGCCTTCCTTATAAGTATAAGAGGTGAAGCGATAACCATCAAAACGATTGAGTCCGAAATTAGTGCCCATCCAGATAAAGCCTCCTTTATCCTGCACCATACAAGTCACAAAACCACTCGACATCACATTACCAGTATAAAACTTACCGGTGGACGCTTTTGCACAGATTGTCAAGAGTGCAAATACGAATGTGAGAATATAATAAGTAGGCTTCATCTCGGTTATTAAGTATTATGGTGACAAAGATACGATTTTATTTATAATAGACAAAATTTATCTACAACTTTATTCCTAAAACTACTTAAAAAGAAGCTTCTTCGCATCTTTATTGCATGTATATGGAGAACGGCTTTTTCGCACGGCAGAAAAAATCCCCGAAGGATGAATCGCCCTCCGAGGAACCAAAAATATTTCCGAAACTTTACTCCATGGATTAGATTCTAATTGTTTGCTGTGGCATAGAGTCCGATGCAGGCACCAATAAAGCCACTGGAGCGACCTGTACTCAGATTCACTGCGTCCACTCCTTTGGCCAATGTCTGCCATTCCCCGTTGCCACTGGCATATTGGAAATCATAGTATCGACCTTTACCACTTATTCTCAATTGAATGGGTTTCGCTTGTTCTTGATCACTCAGAATAACAGATGCTATTCTGGCGTTCGTCCCTTCTGCCCTGTCGAGTACGATAGCGGGCTTACCGTTCAGTATCGTTTCGCCGAATACAAAGTTGTACTGTTCGTTCTGCAACAAGACGAATCCTGCCAGGTCCTTCTCTGAACGAGGGGTGAAGGATAGTTGTGTCTCCGCTGTAAACGTGGTGTGCTGCTGACGTACGAAAATGGCTGAAGGGGATTTGCGCTCCGCAATATTCACATCCTTTGACTGGATGGTGATACCGTCGCCGATTGTATAGAAATCAGTAGGATTGCGAAGTAACATCCAGCGCTGATTCAGTTTAGAGTCCTTGAAGGTGTCGGTGTAACTGAAATTACCGGTCCATTGGTTTTCAGCAGGTTTCAGGTTGGGTTTGTCATTCACGGTTGGTATCGGTGTATCCTTTTTCAGAATAGTAGGCCATCCGTCTTTCCAGGTCACAGGCAACAGATAGGTGTCACGACCTGTATTATAATAGTCTTCCTCATAAGGGCGACAGGCAAGAAACACGGCATACCATTTACCGTCGGGTGTGGAAACGATGTCGGCATGACCGGCACTGCTCACTGCATCAGCACGATTTGGATCCAGTCCGGTACGCTGGGTGAGTATCGGATTGCCTTCTTTGTTTTCCTCCCAAGGTCCCTCTGGACTCTTGGCACGGAATATCACTTCTGAATGCCAGGTACCTGTACCACCTTCCGCACACATCAGGTAATAGTATTTACCAATGCGATACATGTGGGGACCCTCAATCCAGATAGGATTCTTCTGTACGTGAGTGCCTGAACGGACTATCTGTATCTGGTCGCCCACCACACTGTCGCCAGCCACATCAAAACGGTGGAGCATGATGCTGCGCTCACCTTCATAAGCATGTCCGCCTAAGGGTTCGTCGTTGTTGACGATGTAACCGCGACCGTCCTTATCAAAGAAGAAAGAGGGGTCTATGCCACCTACCTTGCGCAGATAGATAGGTTCACTCCATCCTTTGGCAGGATCCTTGCTTTTTACATAGAAGTTACCGGCTCCCACATTGGTGGTTATCATATAGAAGGTCTTGTTCTTCTCGTTGTAACTGATGGCAGGGGCAAAGATGCCACCTGATACATGCTGTCCTTCCAGGGGCAGTTGGGACTTCCGATCGAGCACATGACCTATCTGTGTCCAGTTCACCAGGTCTTTGCTGGTAAAGATGGGTACACCGGGGAAGAAGGAGAACGAGGAGTTCACCAGATAATACGTATCCCCCTTGCGACAGACAGACGGATCCGGATAGAATCCCGCCATAATAGGATTGAAGTACTGTCTGGTCTTGTCTATTGACTGATTGAACCTACTGTCATTTCCTGTATATTTGAAATAGCCGAAGTGTGCTGTCTGAGCTGCGGAGAACATGGCTGTAGCCAGGGCAACCGCCAGGATTGTCATTTTTTTCATCATCATTACAAGTTAAATATGAGTTTGCTTTCGTTATTTGTTTGCTTTGGTATAGCAGAATCTATTGATGTCCACATAGCCACCGGTCTGTTTGGTGGCGTAATTAAACAGGGCATACCGTGTGCCCATGAAGAGACGGGTGAAGTCGAACCTCATCTGGAATGTACCCCCGATAGGAGTCCACTGTTTTCCGTCAAGACTATAATAGAAGGTGGCTATGTCTTGTCCGGGACGGAAGTCACCGTCTATACGCAGGAACACGCGTTTTCCTTTGAGTTCCACCCGAGCCTTCTCCGCCGTGTCCACACTTGTCACAGCATGTTCACGCTCTGTCATGTTCACGATAGAATGGGTGACCGTAAGCCAGGTCTTTTTGCCTTCTTTACCTATTGACAAAATACCCGAATGACCATTAAAGGCAGCCAAACCGGCACGATCACCATCTTTTATATGAGAATATTCAAGTTCAATATATGCACTGCAGGTAGGTCCTTCCATCCGTTGTGTCAGGGTGTTGGGTGCCAGATACAGGTTGTCCACCTTCCGGGCTGTTGTCAGGCGCAGATGTCCGTCGGCCACTTTCCATGCATTGTCTATGGGATTGTGGTTCCACTGCCAGTGCTTGAGGTCGAGCGTGTTGCCGTTGAAGGCATCGCTCACCACCAGGGGAATATCGGGTTGACCGTCCACTGGCTTGTTCATCGTAAGCGGCACTTTTCCATTAGCATCTCCCAGCATCGGCCATCCGTCTGTCCAGGTGCAGGGCATCAACAGTGGCACACGACCTACGGCACCTCGGTCCTGGAATATAAAGCCATACCAGTTGCCCTTGGCATCATCTACGATAGTACCCTGTCCTACGTAAGAACAGCCTCTGAACTCCGACTGCAGAATCACCTTTTTCTCATAGGGTCCCGTTATCTTGTCGGCCCGATAGCACACCTGTCGGCGTGGCTTGTCTTTAGGCCATGACACCATGATGAGGTAATACTTACCATCATGCTTGATGACACGACTGCCTTCCAGCAATCCTGTCTCTATGCTGTCACGCTGGAACACCACCTGATTGATACCGCCTTGCTGTATGTCCGTCAAGTCGGCATTCAGTTCGGTAAGTTGTCCTGTACCGCTGAACACATACGCACGTCCATCATCATCGAAGAAGAGTGACGAGTCATGGAAATGGCACATTCTGGAATGGAGCTTCCATCCTTTCCTGGGATCCGTAGTGGTGTACAGATACGAACGGAACGGGTCATCATTGGGTGAAAACAGTGCATAATAGATGCCTTTGTGATACCGCAGGGATGTGGCCCACTGACCACGACCGTAAACGGTGCCTCCCTGCAAATCATACTTGGGCGTATCGTGCAACTTATCAAACAGATAACCCACCGTCTCCCAGTTCACCAAGTCGCGGGAGTGCATGATGGGAGCACCCGGCATGAGGTGCATGGTGGTGGACACGAGCCAGAAGTCACTGCCCACACGAATCACATCCGGGTCGGGCACATCCGCCCACGCCACGGGATTATTAAATGTTCCACCGGCATGGACAGCCATGGCTATCAGCCATGCTGCCATCATGTTGAGTATTCTCTTATTCATTCTCATTTCTTATTCTGGTATACTGTGCCTTACTCCTTAAGTCCTTTCGCAAAACCGCCGTAAGCATGCTTTCTGCTGTAAGTACGGCTCCACAGTCCCAACGGACTGCTATTGGTGTCGAGCAGCGTACTCTGGATGATACCGCCACGCTGTGCTGCAGGAACTTTCTCCTTATAGGTCTTGACAATGTACTCGTAAAGGTCTGACTGGGCCTTCAGTTGCTCTTCCGACGCAGAATCAGTCAGTACGCCATTACCGATAGCCACTTTCAAATCAGTGATTTTTACCATTTTCCCACTAGAAGCCAAATTCTCTAACAGAGTACTGATTTGATCACGGTCTGCAATTGACGTACTGACATTGATAGTCGTGCCTATTCCGTCTACACGTGCACCCTGGCTCTCTATATACTTGACATAAGCAAGCAGTGCCGTGCATTTGGCGGTACTATTTTCCATTCCGCTTTCGCAGATATATAACTTATCATTGGCATTGCCCTTCTGTGCGGCTACCTTGAAGGCACTCACGGCAAAATCCTTGCCCATACAGTCTGCCCAATAGAAATCGCCGCTGCTCAGTGTCTTTCCTGTACTGGTGGCAATGGCTGTGCTGTCCAATGGATTGCACACCACACCCCATTCCGTGACACTGCTCTTGGCTTTTCCAATCACGCCGCCCAGATAGGTATTCATCTCACTGAGCAGGATGGAATCTTTCTCCGCTGTGGTCTTATCCACATAAGTGGCAAGCGGATCATAACCCTCGCCCAATGCTGAGACACCTACATCCTCCAGACCGTCATTATTTGTCTGGATGGCAATGGATTTGGCTGTGGTCTCGGCATCGTCCAGATTCACATTCAGGGTATTCAGATTGTCGGATGCCTCTCCGTCCCAGTCGTCCAACTCATACAGTTCGATATTGTCCACATACATGGTTCCCACGTATTGACCGATATTAAACAGAATGGACTGCAGACCGGTGATACCTGATGCCATGGAATTGGTCATGCTCACCTTGGTCCACTTGGTGGTGACGGTAAACTCAGGCGTGAAGCGCGAACCGCGGCTATTGCTATACGTGGCGCACTGCACCTTACCCGTGGCTGTTCCGCGAACCATGAACGTGAGTTTATACTTGATACCCGGTTCCACTGACGGTGTGCGGGCAAAGGTGTAAGCCACCTGTGCAGCTGTGGCACTGGACATCTTCACGGTGTTGGTCATCTTCAGACCATAACCGCCGGTATCACCTGCAGGACGTATCACATTCGGTTCCAATTTGGAACTCAGATAGGTACTGTTCTGATTTGTATTGCTGATAAGCGGATAACCAAACACGCTCATGCTCATTGCCTTAGCCTGATTGATGACTTTCACAATCTTCGTGGTGTCCACCGCTCCGTTGGCCTTCATGGTGGAACCGTGACTGAACGTAAGTCCGGGGACAAGTCCACTGAAGTTTGACACGGCGATGCGATAAGGCACACCGTCGGCAAGGAATGTGGTGGCATCCATATTCACGCCGACCGTGAAATCGGTATAAGACTTCAGCACATCGTAACTGCTGAGATAATCATAAGCAGAAATCGACGAGGGCTCCGATGTACTGAGCTGCGTCATATCGTTGTCAGCGCACGACGCCAGCAACCCCATGCATATTGCTGCTGATATTATATAAGGTTTCATAACTATGTTATTTTATTGTATAAGTAAAATCCTCGAGCTTGTTCTGTCTGTCACGCATACACAATGTTTCTGTGGTGGTACGCGTGGTAGTCACCTGACCAGTTCCGGATGTATAAGTAAACGTAACGGTATAGTTGAGAGACAGTTTGTCGCGGTCTTTCTTGTTCCATGCCAGTGGAAGTCCGTGATAGGTCCACTGACCACTTCCTGTGGCAGTGCATCCCGGAGTATCGGTGGTGACGGTGCAACTATCATTGGCATCAAAGTTGAGTATCAGACTGCAGGTCTTCTCTGAGACAGTGTTCTTGCCTTTCTCATCCAAGGTATTCAACTTGGCGGAGATGCTGTAACGCGACTGCTTCAGACCTCCTGTAGTAAGGTAAACCAGAGAAGCATCTTCCCAGTCTTCCGTGACACGTGATACGGTGGAGTCTTTGCCATTGGTGGTGTACTTGTCATTACCCTTGCAGAGCCAGCATCCATGATACTTGTTCTTGTACTTCAGACCGTAGAGGGTATAGTTCATCGGCTGCACATCCCAGTCGGTCGACTTCACTAGACTTGGATTGGTCACACCGCTCTTGGCTGTACCCGAGAGGATGGAATCAGAGGCACTGATCATTCTGAGAGGCAACACATAAGTGAGTTTGGTGGATGCAGTATCATTGAAGAAGGCATCGGTGAGCTGCACTGTGATACAGTCGGTCACTTCACCACTATAAATTTTAATAGTGGTGCCGCTCAGCGAATAATAGGTAGTAGGCAGAGGTTTAACTGCTGAACCATCGGAATACACAAGTCCCTTGCAGAGTGCGGTATCAACGGTCAGGTTGATGGTGCGGTCGCTCTTGTTGCTTTCCACGCCTGCCACTCTTGCATAGACCTGGAACTGGTGCAGATTGTCCAAATCTGTAGAGTACACATCCTCGCCCAGCGTGATGGTTCTTATAGGTGTCTGACGGGCGAAATAGACTGTCTGATAGTCATAGTCGCCAAACTCTATCGAATCATTCTTACATGATGTGACAAAGATGAGCACACCCAGTGCCAGCAATGTTAATATGTTCTTTTTCATAATGATTTTATTCTTAGTGTTATTGCTATAATCTGTTGTCTGTGATTACCAACCTTTGTTCTGCTTGAGATTGCTGAACTTCAGGCACTCGCTGTAAGGTATCGGACCGTAGAACTGATAGTCTTTATAGTGGCGGGTATCCACATCGATGGTCTTGTAAGTACCTGCGGCATTATTGATATCTATTCCCTGGGCTGTCTCGTTGAGTTTGTCCAGATTCACTTTCCAGCGACGCAGGTCCCAGAAGCGATGTCCCTCGAACGAGAGTTCTATACGACGCTCATTACGGATAAGTTCACGCATCTTGTCCTTGTCGGCTTTGATTTCCTCCAGATAGTCATTGCCCACGCCACAACGGTTGTGCAGTGCCTTGATGATATCATAGGCGGAATAACTGTGAGTACCAGTACCTGTAGGACCGTAAACCTCATTGGCAGCCTCAGCATAATCCAGGAATATCTCGGTATAACGCAGGTAGGCATTGTAGTGATACTGTCCGTTGCTGGTGGTATTTGGATTCAGATTCACATCATTACGGAGCAGTTTACGCAGATAGTAGCCTGTACGGGTAGAACTTCCACTCAGATTATTGAGGGCGTCCTGAGTGGTACCGTCAGATGCCGTGGTTATCACGGTGTTGCTGGAACCTACTTTGGAACCGTTGAGTACCACATAAGTGGCAAGTCTCGGATCACGATTGGTATAGGGATTGATGGAATCATACTCGCTCTTGCTGTCGGTGATGGGATATCCATTTACGCCAGGGAAACAGTTCACGAAGTTCTGGGTAGGATTCACACGACCGTTTCCATATATTGAAGGGGGATAATTATCAGATTCCAGACTCTTGCTGAGTCCCTTGATACCTCTCCAGATAATCTCCTGGGGATTCTCACCGTTGGCAAGGGCACTGATTTCGCTGGTGTTGCAATACCAGGTCCAGCCCTTCTTGTCCATACCACTCACGCCACCGATGTAATCCAGTACGGTAGCGGCATTATCAGCGGCAGTCTGCCACTTCGCCACATCACCTGTGGGATTGTAAGCCGGACTGGCAGCCAACAGGGCTGTGCGGGTACGATAGGCACGGACTATCTGTCCTACCATACGACCGGTGAACTTGGCACCGAACACACGGTTATATTCCGTGATGGTGGGTGAAAGGGACGAATACTTAGCAGGAATATCCGCTTCGCTGGTCACATCCTTATAGACTGTAGGCAACAAGGCAAGCGCACTGTCGCAGTCACTGTATATCTGTTTCACGCAATCATCGAAAGTGGCACGTGGCAGATTCGCATCGGAGGTTCCGTCCATCTCACTCAATACGAGCGGCACACCATAGAGCACGCCGTCATCGCCATATCCCGCATGGGATTCCAGCAGATGGAACATATTCATGGCACGCAGACCGTAAGCCTCACCTTTTTCCCTGTCGCCGTACATTTTGGCTGCCACAGCATCGCTGGCCCAGTTCACCTTGTCGCAGCGGTTCAGGAAGATGTTGAGATAAAGTATCTTGTTGTAACAGGTTTCCCATACATTCATAGGATTACTGCTGGATGTCCATGTTCCAGCTGCCATGGAACGATAACTGTTGGTAGCCAGATTGCTCACGGCATCGTCTGTGGCATCCTCGCTGAAGGAATAGCCATCACATACCATATAGGTATAGGCATTGGCAAGCACACCCTCCGCATACTCGGGATTCGTGTACATATAGTCCACGCCGAGATTGTTTTCGATGGCGGGTGAAAACATATCATCGCACCCCGTAAGCCCCAGTGTAGAGGCTAAAGCAAGCACATATATAGTCTTTCTCATAATTTTTCCTTTTATAAGTTTACTTTTACACCGAGATTGTAACTGCGACACTGTGGTGACGCACCTACATTGGTCTCCATATATTCACGCTCCTTGGAAATGGTGAGCAGGTCAGCTCCGAAGATATACACCTGCAGGCCTTTCAGGAATCCGTTGCCTATGATACTTTTCGGGAAATCATAAGTGAGCTGCACTCTGCTGAGATAGAAGGCGGAGGTACTGTAAAGCCAGTAATCGCTGTTCACATAGTCGAGTTCTCCGCTCTGTGTGGTCAGTCTCGGATAGGTGGCTGTGGCTGCTGTAGCTTCTGTCCATCTACCTAACTGCAGGTCGGTGTATTTACCGCTGCCATATACCCAGGTGAGGGCATTGTTGCGCAGTCCTTTGGCACCGAAGTTGCCGTTGCCCACAACAAAGAGTGTCCACTCCTTGTATTTGGCGGTCAGATTCACACCACATACGAATGGCGCTGTCCATTTGCCGAGTACAATCATATCCTTGCTGTCGATGATACCATCACCGTTCATATCCTGATATTTCAGGTCACCGGGTTTGGTATTGCTGTTGATGACAGCTGAGTTGGCGATTTCTTCCTTGCTCTGGAAGTAACCCAGGCAGTGGTAACCACGGATGGTCTCTATCGCTGTACCAGTGGCATTGAGCCAACTGTATTCGTTGTTCTCACTGATACGGTCGTTCTTACTCTTATAGTACATGCCCGTGAGTCCCAGGTTCAAGTCCAGTGCGCCTACCTTTTTGTGTACATTGGCGGTAAAGTCGATACCCTGACGGGTCTGGTTATTATAGTTTACGTAAGCCATGAACGAGGTATTCCAGGCTGCATAGTAGCTAGGATAGGTCAGACTAGGTATGGTGAGCTGGTCGTTGGTCTTCACATTGAAGTAGTTGGCATCCAAGGTCAACAGACCGTCCATCAACTTTGCTTCCAGACCGATACGCCATTCCTTGCGCTTCACGAATCCAAGGTCTTCGTTCTTACCACGGGTAGAGAGGGAGGTCTGCATCAGGTTGGCGCTCTCACTCCATCCCCACCACTGACCGGTAGCGGTAAACACATCACTGTACATATAATAGCTGCTGATGTCTATATCCTGCTTGATAATACCTGCGGAAGCAGTGAGCTTCAAGTCATCCAGCCAACTGACATCTTTCAGCCAACTTTCGTTCTTCAGTCTCCATCCAAGTGTGAATACCGGTGAGAGGGCATTGCGATGACCAGACGCCAGTTTAGCAGAATGAATGGCTGCCATGGAAAGGTCGGCATAATAGGTATGAGCGTAGTTGTAATTCAACTGCAATCCCAGATTGGCATTGCTCGTACGGTGATAAATACCTGTGATGGTCTGCTGATAGCCATTGGCAAGCAGCGTGGCTGCCACATTGTGCAGACCGAAGGAATTATTGTAATCAAACTGACCGCTGAAAAGCACCATCTGCTTGGTGTAACTGCCGCTGGCCGTCTGGGTACCGGTACTCTTGTCGGTACCGTACTTGGTCAGACCCGTAATCACATCCTTGCCATTGTAAGTGCTCCATGTAGCCTCGTAAGTGGCGTATGAGTCATTGATACTAGTATTATAAGAGGTGGAATAGTCCACAGCGAAATGAGTCTTGAATGACAAGCCTTTGAGCAGCCTTGCCAAATCGAGTTTAATACCGGCGTCAAACTGCATCTGTCTGCTGGTGTACTTATTGTAACCAGCTGCATACATAACAGCAAAGGCATTGGTCTGCTGATTCTGTGTACCGCCCAGGAGATACTGACCGTCGATAAGATGATTGCTGTTGGCTACCAGAATCTGAGAGGCAGCATCATTGGGATCCAGACTGCTGATGGGAATCAGCGGTGACAAGGCATACTGACTGGTAGGCAACTGTGTGGAACTGGCACCCCAGAAATTTGACAGGTCATTACGTGAGTCATAGAAGGTAGCATCGGCATCTATCCAACCGGTCACCCAGTCGTTCAGTCGCAGGTCGATATTACCGCGTACACTCAACTTATTTGCGTGGTTCTTCTCGCCTTCGCCGAAGTTAATCAGGTCATTGGTATGATAAAAGCCGATGTATGTATAGAAGTGGGCGAACTTGCCGCCACCCTCAAACTCGGCATTGCCGTCATAACGCTGATAACTTTTCTTGACATAGTCGCTGGAGAAGAAGTTGATCTCTGGATAACGGTAGGAGTTCGTATGATTGGCATAATTGTAAATATCCTCATCACTGTACACCGGTGAAAGACCATCGTTGGTCAGCGCCTCATTGTACAGCGTCATATACTGAGCAGCACCCAGATACTTAGGGTATCTCTTGGGTACGAACAGTGAGGCATTGCCATTGACGGTGACTTTCAGACCGTCGGTATGTCCACGTTTGGTAGTGATGAGTATCACACCTTTGGCACCTTGGCTACCATAAAGGGCGATAGCCTGTGCAGACTTCAGAAAAGTAATCTGCTCTATCTCTGAGGGATGAACATTGCCCGCATCACGGGGAACACCATCCACCAATATCAGCGCACTACCCTGACGCCACAGTTCACCTGTATAGCCACCTACATACGATTGCATGTTGTCTAGGCTGTATGTCGTATAGTTCTTCTTGGATAGCCCCACCATGTCAACCACGTTGGTCGCTCCGAGCAAGTCCTGCTTGTCTACGGTGCGGAACGCCACGTTCACCTTGTCGGGGTTGTAAGCCAACGTAGAGTCAGCTTTGTCTGCCCGAACAGCTTGAGGAGCAATGAGCAAGGCTATACTTAGTATATATATATGTCTGTCCATATCGATTATAATATTAAGTTGTTTACCATCCTGGATTCTGACTGAACTCCAGATACATACTGGTATCAGTGCGCTTGAGCGGCAGCCAATAGTGTTTCTTCGAGAAGTTACGGGTGAGTATCGTCGCCTGTTTCCAGTCGTTCACCTGATTCTGCTGCGGCGCCTGCTTATTGGTGGTCACGCGCAGGAATTCCTGTGAGGTCTTGATGTTGTATGGATACACATCCAAGAGTTTCCAACGGCGCAGGTCATTGAAACGATGTCCTTCATAGGCCAGTTCCACGGCACGTTCACGGCGCAGTTCCTGCATGAATCCGTCCAAGTCACGTGAGTACTTCACACCTACATGTTCCACACCGGCACGGTCACGGATGATATTCACGGCATCAAGGGCTGTATGACTGCAGTTGAATTCACCGGTAGGCGACTTAGCTGCCTGTGCTGCGGCTTCCGCATACATCAGATACACATCACCCAAACGCATCCAGGGGAGATGGATATGATAGCCATTGCTGTAACTCCAGCCCTGATCGTACTTATTACAGTCTATATCCACAAATTTCAGGAGGAAGTAACCCGTACGACTGCCACGGATGACATCACGGTACTTACCATCCGTATATAAGGTGGCATACTGCCAGTTCTTGGCGGTGGATGAGGTGACATCCGATATCATCTGTTCGCCATCATAGACGATGTCGTGATAGAATCGGGGATCACGGTTCTTCCAAGGATGGGTCTTGTCAAATCCTGAAGAAGGATCACTCAGCGGCAGACCGTTGGCCATGCCATAAGCATAATTCACGTAGTTGGCTGTCGGCATACCTGTCACACCGTTGTCGTTGATATCACTGCCGAAGAAACTATGACTCAGTCCCAGACCGGTATCATTCCATCCATAACAGGGACCACGGAAGATGGCTTCCACAATCTCGCCCGACTTAGACTGTCCGGCTATACGGTGCGTTCCGTCACGGGTACGGAAGTTATTACTGTATTCATCGAAGGGAAGCAGACCTATCTTGGTCTTCCCGGCATCTACTATCTGTAACAGTTCGCCAAAAGCATTGGCAGCTTTCTTGGCATACTCACTGTCATACTCTGTACTGTCGGCATCATGACCCAGGTTCTCCTCGTTCATCAGTGGAGAAGCGGCCCACAGATAGTCTTTGCCCAGATAGCCCAGTGCAGCCAGTTTGGTGACACGCAGACCGTTACTGCCAAGGGTTGCCTGTCCTGTCTCTGTATCGTCCCAGTCATTGGGCAACAGGTCGGCAGCGGCACGCAGATCGGCAGCAGCCTTATCGGCACATTCACGGTAAGTGAGTCGCGGCAAGGTGAGTTTCTCATTGGAGGGCAGCACCGTGTCAATATAAGGCAGACCGCCGAAGTATTGCATCAACTGGAAATGGAACCAGCCACGGAAGAAGAGCAGCTGTCCCTTGATGAGGTTCTTCTGCTCGTCAGTGGCATCGGTGAGCTTATCCAAATTCTCCAGACCCATGTTGGCCTTGCGGATACCATACCAGCAACCTGGCCACAGAGAGTGTGTGAAACGGTTTCCGCCGGGATTGAATGAGCTTCTGTCCATCCATCCGCTCTGCCAACCGTCGTGCTCGCTCTGCCATCCCCAGAAGTCACCCTGGTCTATCTTATACACCATGTGGTAATCGATACCCACATTCTCTATTTCATCTTCACCCCAATTCCAGGAATTAGTCCAGTAGCCCTTGTCAAACTCAGGAATACAGGCATACAGTTCCTCCACAAATCCCTGGAAGTTCTTGAAGTCTTTGTAAGCATCGGTCTCACTGATCTCACTCTCCGGAGCCTTGTCCAGATAGTCCTTGCAAGACGTAGCCAGCGACATGACAGCCACCAATCCAAGAGACATCATGCCTCTGGTGAGCCAGCGAAGTTTCTTTGAAATATTTTTGTTCATAATCTTGTACTTTATTATAATGTAAACCTGATACCGAAATTAAAACGCTTCATCGTAGGATAAGCACCCTGTGAGGCATTGCCTGTACTGGCGTAGTTGCTCTCGCGGTCATCAGGCATGCGGCTCCACATCCAGAGGTTATTACCATTGAGATAGAGTTTCAGCGTGCTCAGTCCGAGTCTGTGAATCCATCCTTTAGTCCATGTATAGGCTATCTCCGCATTCTTCAGACGGATATAGGAACCATCGTAGATGTAATGCGTGGAACGGAAGTAGTCACCGTTAGGGGTGGAGTTCCAGCGTGGTATAGGTGCATCGGCATCCGTATTCGTCGCACTCCAGTAGGAGCCTTCGTCATATACGGTATCGAGTTTGCCGCTGAGGGAGGTGAATATCACCGTACGTGACACATTGGTCACGCCATAGAACTGGGCCATCACGCTCCAGCCATTCCATTCCCAACCGATGGTGGCATTATAGTTGTTCTGCGGTGTGCTGGAATAACCGTAAGGCACGTAATCATCGGAATTGATGACACCATCACCGTTGTAGTCCAGGATGTCATACATACCCGGCAGTTTCTGGTCGTCATTGGTATTCTGTTTGGTCATGCCGATAACCTGGTCCCAGGTATTGGCAAAACCGCTGTTGATATAGGCGTGTGTCTGTCCGATGGTGTAACCGGCTGTCTTCTGATAACTCGGCAGCAGTGCTGCATCATCGTATTCCTTGATTTTATTCACGGCATGGGTCATATTGAAGTTACCCCAGAAGCGCATGCCATTATGCAATACCTTGTTCAGACGCAGTTCCAACTCATAACCGTTGGATGTTACACGTCCCAGATTGGCGGTAGGAGGGGTAGTACCATAATAAGAAGGTACGGAACGACTGGTACCAGTGACAAGGATATCCTTTCTGTTCTCATGGAAGAAATCCAGACTACCGGCTATCAGACCATCAAAAAGAGAATAGTCTATACCGAAGTTCTGCTTCACAGCTTTCTCCCAGTGTACGTCTTCATTGCCCACACGCGATTCCTTGTACCACGTATATGGATTGCTCACGGTATTCATATCCTGATCAATACTCAGACCCGTCTGACCACCGTAAGCCCACTGGGTGGCATACAGCCATCTCTCACCTACATTGTCGTCACCTACTTCACCATAAGAATATCTGAACTTCAGCATGCTGATGTATCTGCTCAGCGGCTGCCACCATTTTTCCTCACTTGGCATCCAACCGATAGCACCGGAATTGAAGAAGGCAAAGCGATTCTTCTTACTGAACTTCTCAGAACCGTTGTAGGCTCCGTTGTACTCGAAGAAGTAACGTCCGTCGTAAGCATACGTGGTACGGAAAGCCCAGTCCTCACGGTAATTGGTGAACTCACTACCTGTGGAACGTTCCGTACGGTTGAATACACCCATGGCGGTGATATCATGCTTACCGAACTTATTGCCCCAGAACAGTTGACCCTGATAATAGAGGTTACGCTGAGTGGCACTGTTGTCCATGCTACCACCGGAGGTACTCCACTTGATGCCTTCCTGGAAATCAAAACCGGTATTGGAATTGTTAGACTGTTTGTAAGTCACCTCACCCGTTTCCGGATTAATCCACTTCTGCTGAGCTGAATTACCGGTATCATTGATACCACGTCTCGACTCCAGAAACTGGTTATCCCAGGATATCGTGAACGAAGCCTTGAGTCCTTTCAACAGGAAACTGAGGTTCTGCTCCAGTGTAAAGTCGGTATTGATACGTGTGGTGGTCTTCTTCTCCACACCGGCAAGAGCCAGATTCATGATAGAGTTAGGAGCTCCCAACTCATCTGCGGGATAATAACCCCATGTACCATCACTGTACTTAGGCAGGAAAGCATCACTCGGCGCACTGTAGGCAGCCTGCCACAACTGTGTCTCATACCATTCACTGCCGGAATCAGTCAGTCCCCAGGGACTCTTGCGCTGTCCGTTGCTGCCGAAGATGTTGGCCTTCAACAGCGTTGTATGTGTAATCTGGAAATCCAGGTTGGTACGTACATTGATACGGTCGTAACCATATCCGCCGTCATAACCGCGCCCGTTGTCCCAGGTCTTGAAGAGGTCACCCTCATGCAGATAATCGATGCTGGCGAAGTACTTCACCTGTTTGGTACCACCGGAGATGTTGACGCTGGGGTTATAAGACATGGTAGAGTTATTGAACAACTCCTTTTCCCAGTCCACATTCGGGTAGCGCTCACTCTCCTCCACGGATGAAGGATTCACATATTTATCCAGGATACGGTCGGAAGTAATCTTCGACCAGGAATCAGGACTGAGTCCCAACTCATTCTCAATAGCTGTATTTCTCACTGAAAGTGCACCGTAACTGTCGGCGTGCGAAGGCAACTTTGAAGCCACTTTCAGTACCGTATTCATATTCACTTCTATCTTGGCCTTACCCTCCGTACCACGTTTGGTGGTAATCAGGATCACACCGTTGGCACCTTTCACACCATACACAGCCGTGGCAGAAGCATCCTTCAGTACACTCACGCTCTGTACGGAGTTGATATCCACGGTCGACATAGGTCGCTCGATACCATCCACCAGAATCAGCGGTTCACTGTTGTTCCAGGAACTCACACCACGAATCACAATCTTCGGGTCCTCATCACCAGGTCTGCCGGTACTGGCCATAGTCGTCACACCAGGAAGGTTACCGGTAAGAGCAGCACCCAGCGAACTGACACCACCCGTACGCTGCAGCGTCTTGGCATCTGTCTGTGCGATGGCACCCACCACACTGGCCTTCTTCTGCTGTCCGTAACCTACAACCACCACCTCATTGATCACCTGTCGGTCTTCCTCGAGGGTCACTTTCAGTGTACGCTGCTTACCAACCTTTACCTCCTTGGGCTTCATACCTATATAGGAGAAGACCAGCACACTGCTTTCACTAGGCACCTTGATGGTGAAATTACCGGAGAAGTCGGTGATTGTTCCCGAACCTGTCTGGCCCTTCAGCACTACGGATGCACCAATAATCGTCTCTCCCGTATTGTCAACAACAATACCCTTGACGGTAGGACCGTTCTGAGCATACACAGAGAAGGTGGTCATCAGCCAAAGCGTCAGAGCAAGCATCGTCCTCATGAAGGAGGATTTTTCTGTAGCTATTTCTGTTACATGCATATATTTATTGATTTTAGATTTATTGATTCAGTTTATTGACTGCAAAGTTATCATAAAAAAAGCGAAGTGTGTTGTCTCTATGTTCCGTACACTTCGCTTTTTGTTCCAAATGCCAATAAACATTAAGTATCGGCACTTTTTTAACTCATTACTGTTACGGTATCGTCACCTTCCTGGTCTTTACCGTTCCGTCGCTCAGGGTATATCTAATGATGTTCACGCCTTTGGCAGGAGCCTGTCGTAATGTTCCGTCTATGCCATAATAGGTAGTGTTCACCACTTGACCTGCTGTTATCACATCTGCGATACCCGTCGGTGTGACGCCATCATTGCTGAGGAACAATTGGATTGGTTTGATGGCAGATCCGCCACTCGTCTGGAATCCAATCTTGGTGACAGCCTTCAGATTGACATTTGAGGCATTGGACAGTCTTATCTTTGTGGTAGCGGCAGTTATCGTTCTGCTGTAACTGTTGCTGGCATCATAGATATAGAATGTGGTGCTCACGGCTGGTTTCTCACTCAGTTGTATCACGATATACTGATAACTGCTCAGGTCAAGTCCGGCACTGTATTCCCAACCGGCAAATCCCTTGGCGGCTGTGGTAAACTGCAGTGTTGTGGCATCAAAGGTACCTGTACCCGTGATGCTCGGATTGAAGAAGTCCGATGTAAGCGGGAAGGTCTCTACGGTAACAGGGAATGTAAAGGAGTGAGCCGTACCGCTGTAATCAGTATAGGTACCCACTACATTGGTTGCGCCTTCTGCATGTCCGGTGAGTGTACCGCGGCTGATAGTGGCAATGGTCTCCTTGTCTATCGTGAAGGTACAGTTGGAAGCCACATTGCTGCGCAGCCCGCTCTTCATCACGGCATAGATAGGCAAATCATACGTACCACCGTTGAGGGCGGTCATATTGGTGATAGTCTCCAGATGATCCAGCTGGAGGTCTTCTGCTGAGTAAGTCTGCAGTGCCTCTGGAGAATAATAGGTATTCTCCGTGAAGTTAGTCTCGGTAGTAAACCAGTCCACATCCACATAACCGCCGTTCTGCTTGGTGGCATAATTGAAGATGTAGAACCGCTGTCCCACAAATACAGTCACGAGATAGCGCATCGGGAAGGAGAGGCTGCCCGCACGTGTATACGTCTGATTATCAGTACTGTAATAAAAGGTCACCATATTGGTACCGAAGTTGGCGCGGGCCTGCAGATAGACGGTATCGGCAGAGATTTCGCCACAGTCTGTTTCCGACGCTGTATTGGTGTCATAAGCATCACGATACACATAGAGATGACGTGTACCGCCGATATTCTTGACAGCCACATACGAATAGGGATCCTGAAATACAGCCAGACCGGTTACATCACCGTCGGTCATGTGCTGGGTGGCTATCTTGATGGTCCCATATACCAATGGCTTCTTGGAATTGAGTGTTCCTTCAGGTGCCAGAGCCACCATGCGCTGTGTAAGCGAGTTGCGGGCCTGTTTCAGATTGTCGGAAGTGCCGCTTGTATAGAGGCGGAGCATACCCGGTTTCTCGGTCAGGCTCCAGGCTTTACTGTCGGGCTGATGGTTCCACTGCCACTGCATACCGAGTGACAGGCTGGTGAATGTATCATTGGTAGGCAGCACGGTGGTAGGATAAGTCTGTCCCACATTCGGCTTCTTATAGGCTGTGGCATTCTTGCTCACATCGATGCCGGCATTGCCCAATACGGGCCATCCGTCGGTCCATGTTACGGGTTCCAGATACGGTACACGACCGATTGGACCGGCATCCTTGAAGAGGATGGTCCACCATTCTCCGGTAGGTGTGTCCACAAGGGCACCCTGATGGATATTCTGTCCGCTCATCAGTCGGGCGGAGCATTCTGTATAGGTACCCATCGGTGATGTGCTGCGGAAGATGGTCTGTGAACCCTCTGTGCCGCCGTACGTACTGTAGATATAATAGTAATCGCCGATATGGTACATGTGGTTACCTTCCAGACCGCTGTTGGCCTTGTTGATGACTTCCACGCTGCTCTTCTTGGCGAAGTTGTCGTCCAGTTCTGTCACCGTGATGGTATTGATGCCGCTCACGATATATTTCCGACCATCATTATCAAACAGCAGACCGCTGTCATAATAGGCATCCGTGAGTTTGCGGGCATTCCACGTACCCTCCGGATTGTCGGTATCCAGGAGGAAGTAGCCGCCGTCATCACCGAAGGCGAGGAATCCCAGATAGAACCGCCCGTTATAGTATTTCAGTGTGGAAGCCCATGCTCCCTGTGCATAACGGTTCTTGCCGTTCTGCAGGTTGTAATAGTCATCATCCTTAATGCTCTGCAACGGATTGCAGCAGTATTCCCAGTTCACGAGGTCCTTGGACTTCATGATGGTCACACCGGGGAAGTGGTACATCGTCGTGGTACTCATATAGAAGGTATCGCCCACGCGTATCACGTCAGGGTCGGGGAAGTCGGCATTCAGAATCGGGTTGATGTATGTGCCGTTGCCCTGGTCTGCACTATAGGTACGGGTAAACGAGGGATAAGCCACATTCTTCTGTGCATACGTCTTATACCAGTTCCAGCAGGTCACGCCGCAAGCCTCCGGCACATCTGCGAATGCCGCCACGACGTTGCCTTTGTTGATATAGTCGTCGATAGAGATATAGTCGCTGGTGGATGTCAGGGTCATGGAGATACCATATTTATCAATGAGTGCCTTATAGGCAGCGCCCCACTTGGATGTAGAGGCTGTGCCCCAGGTGCCGTGGTTGGCAGGCACCCACACGCCGAACTCATTATATTTTCCTTTTCCTGCGATTTCAGGACTCCAGTCCACCTCGGAGATCAGCACAGGATTGGTCTTCACCACAGGTACCATTTCCTCAAACTTGGCGATATAGGTAGCCGACTCGCACAGAGAATCATTGGCACCGTACCATCCGGGATAGTTGTGCACGGCATAACCGATGTTGTATCCCGTGATAGGATGGTCGGTATAAGTGGTATAAATAGACTGATACCCAGAACCGGGCACCCAGATGATACCGTTGAAGCCCTGATGACGGATGGAGTCACAGATAGGCTGGAAGAAATCATGCGGAGCAGAGGCAGCACTGCCACCCGTAGCCGCATTAATGGTAACAGGTTCATTGGCGAGTTCCAGTGATATATAGCCACTGTATTTCTTGATGGAGTCATCATTGGCCACATAATTCCACACCGTCTTGAGGTATTCATTATATCCGTCGTTCACAGCAATGGTGGAAGGGCACACCCCGGGAGGGCGTACTACCACATAAAGCCCATGCCCCATTGCCTTCTGTATCAGGGGCCAGTAGAGTTTCTCCCAGAACTGCTTGAATCTGCTCAGGCTGAAAGCTGCATAATCGCTCTCACTGGTACCGTTGACAAAGCACCAGCAGGGGTCCAGGTGCAGACGGAACACATTACAGTAAGTGCCGCTGTCCGGTTTGGTGATAGCTGTATAGAGTTTATCGAAGTAGTCTATGCACTTGCCCACATAAGCCACCGAAGCCGAAGAGCCCCATCTGTTACCATTGAAGTAAGGATTAGGCGTATCCATCACACCATGGAGTACCACACGGTTGCCATTCGCGTCCTTGAGCTGCTGTCCGTCAGTGTGCAACGGCGACAGCACCCCGTATTGTGCGGCTGCCGCAAGTGGCAACAGCATCATCAACAGGACAGAAAAGAAAA
>DAIRCP010000066.1:0-2961 GCA_036796635.1 Prevotella sp.
GATTGTGAAAGATTGAAGGCAAAATCATGTATCTTGATTTTTGAACTAGTATCATGGGTGAAAACAATGGAGAATCTGCTAATTTATTGGCAACGAGGGAATATTACACCTAGTTATTTTTGCAAATACAGAATTTTCTTTTTATCTTTGTCGTTGAAATCTGATTGCTTCGGTTTTCAGATAGACTCTTGTGTGCTGTTCTGTATGGATCAGGGCAGGGGAGTGAGTGCAGTGGCACTCGATAATTTTTGCGGGTTATAAATTAGCGTTTGCTATTTATTCTAATAACGTTCCGAAAACTTGGCCGTGGAAAGAACAAGAATATGAATAAGTCGTAAGCGTCTGCGTGATATGCGTGGGCGTGACTTATCTATTCTTGTGGGTTCTGGCCAAGTACCTCGGAACGTGGATGAGTCTTCGTCCACGTTCTGCGTGTATATAGGTGCTTGGTCATACTGCGTTTTTATTGAATGAATTGCTTTCGCATAGTTACACTATTTAATTGAGTATGATGCTATGGCGAAATCATTGATTTTCGAATTGCCCAAGATTGTTGAGGAGGGCAGAAAAGAAGCTCAACGTATTTTAGAGCGTATCGGTAGTGGTACGAGTATTGGACTGCAAACCAACGAAGTTGTTTTGCCTAGTAAAGATGTATCTGGTCTTTGGAAAGGCCAAATTGGTGAGATTCATTCAGAAGATACATGGATGAATCGACTGATTTATGGTGATAACTTACTCGCCATGCAAGCTTTGATTGCTGGTGACCCAGCAACTGGGCTGCCTTCCATGAGAGGGAAAATTAATCTAATTTATATTGATCCACCTTTTGATAGTAAGGCTGATTATAGAACCAAAATAAATCTACCTGGGATGGATTTAGAGGAAAAACCTACTACTATGGAACAATTTGCTTATGCGGATACATGGGTTGATGGAACAATTTCGTATTTACAAATGATGTATCCGCGATTAGTACTGATGAGAGAACTGTTATCACAAAGTGGTAGTATTTACATTCATATAGACTGGCATATAGGTCATTATTTAAAAATTGTACTTGATGATATTTTTGGTAAAGAGAATTTTAGAAATGAGATAATATGGGGATATGATATTGGTGGTCGCGGTGAAAATGAATTTGCTAAGAAACACGATAATATATTTTTTTATGCAAAAGATATAAATCAGTCTTTTTTTGACCCTACTAACATTTATGTTCCATATAAAACTCAAACAGAAGGAAGAAAGAAGCCTCTAATATCAAAAGAAAAATTAGAAAGAGGGAAAATACCTACAAATGTATGGACTGATATACCAATAAATTTAGTTATGTCTCAACGAGTTAATTATCAAACTCAAAAGCCTGAAAAATTATTAGAAAGAATAATATACAGCGCATCTTCACAAAATGATATTGTTGCTGATTTCTTTGGCGGAAGCGGAACTACTGCCGCAGTAGCCGAACGACTGGGGCGCAGATGGATAACCACGGATATAGGTAAACCAGCAACCCTTGTGATGAGAAAACGCTTTATTGACCAAGAGGTGAAGCCATTCCTCTATCAAGCTATAGGTGATTATCAGAAGGAGGCTTTCGAGAACAGTAAACTGTTTAAACGTGTGGGCGACCTTAGTCAAATCATTTTGCAACTCTATGGGGCTTTGCCCTTTACGCAGGAACAGTCAAGTGACAGAAATATGGGATATATCAAATCATCCAAGACTTTGGTACTAGTGGATAGTCCTAGCAAACTGACTGGTAAAGCCACCATACATAAGGCTTATGAGGCAAAGCAGACATTGCTTGGCGGAAACTGGAATAAGGTGGTGGTATTGGGCTGGAACTTTGCTTTCGATATATCTGAGGCCATCATCGAATATCAAGATAAGGGAGTGGAGGTACTTGTTATCCCTGCCAATCTGCTGGATACCCTGAGCAAGAAAGGCTATGAGAAGTTGATCCACGACCATTCCATCAGATTCAGCACGCTGCAATATCTGGTCTGCAGCCCTATTACTACGACACCGATATCTTCTACGGAAGAGAATATCGAAGTAAAACTGGAGAATTACGTGTTACTTTCGCCCGATAATATCCCGCTGGATGATAAGGACAAGGACAAACTACAACTCTTAATGGAACGTGACCCTCTGGCACTGATAGAATACTGGTGCATTGATCCTGATTATGATGGTGTTACGTTCCGTAGTAAATGGCAGGACTATCGCGAAAATACGGAGAATGATAACGATCCGCTCCACTGCATATATACCGCTGTACTGCGTGTACCGAAGAAAACAGAGAGAACAGTCTGTGTCAAGGCGGTGGATGTGTTCGGCTTTGAAAGTATGGTCATCGAAAAACTAAAATAAAGGAGGATAGATGATGAAAGCAGACTTATCTTTGAATTTGGCGAAAAGAGTAACCGAACTGGCTAATGAAGCCATGAATGACGGAAGTATGATGGAGGCTGTGACTCCCGTAACTGCTGACTTGCTGAGATACTGGTTTAATGAGCCGTATATCAGTCAGCGGAAATACAATTTCCACGAAGGTCAGCGACAGGCTATCGTCAATATTATCTATCTCCATGAGGTGCTGAAGGTGAACAGCGTGGAAGACATTTATGAAAAAGTAGCTCCGGATCTCATGGCGGAAGTTGACCTCTCCATTCTTAAACAGGAGAAATACGCATTGCCTAAGTATGCGGTTAAAATGGCGACTGCCACTGGTAAAACATGGGTGATGCATGCCCTGTTGCTCTGGCAGATGCTGAATGCCAGACACGAGGACGGAGCAAGCGGAAGGTTTACCAAGAACTTTCTGATTGTTGCCCCCGGACTGGTGGTCTATGACCGATTGCAGGACGCTTTTATGGGAAGGCTGAAAGCGGGAAGTAACGAACGGGATATGCAGACCAATGATTTCTATATGAATCAGGACATCTTTATCCCCGA
>DAIRCP010000066.1:3061-5589 GCA_036796635.1 Prevotella sp.
GACTTGCTGGTTATCAATGATGAGGCTCACCATATCCATGAAAATGTGGTAAACGGTGAGACGGAGGAAGTGGAATGGCAAAAAGGTCTGAACTTCATCGCACAGCATAAATCGCACTTCTTCCAGATAGACTTCTCTGCTACGCCTTATGACACTACTGGAAGCGGTCGGAAGCAGACAAAAGTTTATTTTCCACATATCATTGTGGATTTCGATTTGCCTACGGCAATGAAACTGGGACTTGTAAAAACTATGTTATTGGATAAGCGTCAGGCTCTGACCGAATTAAAAGATCTGGACTACAAAGCTGAACGTGACGAGAATAATAAGGTAATAGGACTCTGCGACGGTCAGCGGTTGATGCTTCGTGCCGGTTTGGCTAAGTTGAAAATGCTGGAAGAGGGGTTTATGAAAATAGATGGTCATAAATATCCGAAGATGATGGTGATGTGTGAGGATACAAATGTGAGTCCACACGTAGTTACATTCCTCAAGGAAGAAGGTCTGAAGGAGGAGGACATCCTGCAGATAGACAGCAATAAGAAAGGGGAGATGAAAGACACGGAGTGGATGCGTGTGAAGGAGCGCTTGTTTAATGTGGACCATTATCCAAGTCCCAAGGTCATCGTATCCGTGCTGATGCTGAGAGAGGGTTTCGACATCAATAATATCTGTGTGATTGTACCCCTGCGTTCCTCTCAAGCACCTATCTTACTGGAACAGACGGTAGGTCGCGGTCTGCGTCTGATGTGGCGTGAACCGGAATATCAGGATGAGAAACGTTATAACAGAAGAGCCGTACTCATCAAAAAACAGCAACCGAAATCATACATTGATATGCTGTCAGTTATTGAGCACCCCGCCTTTGAGGATTTCTATAAACAGTTGATGAGTGATGGTCTTGCCGGTACTGACGAAGGCGAATTGGGTAATGGTGGTGTTACGGGTGACATCATCAAAGTAGGACTGAAAGATAATTATCAGGATTATGATATGTATTGGCCGATGATTATCCGCGATGCAGAGGAGGACATCACACCTGCTAGTATTGATGTAATCACTATGGAACCGTTCACTATGTTTTCATTGGAGCAGCTAAGGAAATTCCTGGCCAAAGCCGGGGAAACTTTTATTTCTGAAGCCGTGCTGACTGAGACAAGATTCGGAAAATATGAAGTAAAGGCTGACCTTTTCAATGCAAGGACCTATAATGATTATCTGCAGAAGTTACTCAATGTGGTGACTACCCGAATAGACCGTGTGGGGAAACGAAAGACTCAGTCTCTGCCTACATTACAGATTAACCAGACAGAGGTTGTCAGAATCATCGATATTTACATCCGCACCAGATTATTCGATACTGCATTCAATCCCTTCCATAACAATGACTGGAAGATACTTCTGGCAGAAAACGGTGTGGTGACCCAACATATCGTCAAGGTGCTCAGTATTGCCATCCATCAGATGCAGGAAAATGTGATGGGCGAAAAAGCTGTAGTGGAGAAACTCTGGTTCTCATCTGTAAATACATTGCGCATCCGTGAAAGTTACTCACTAGGACTGCAGAAGGTAATCTATGAGAAAGTGGGGTATCCATCCAATAAAGGGGAATATGAAAAGGCCTTCTCTGAATTTCTGGATAAGGATGCCACAGTGCAGCGCTTTCTGAAAATCAATGAGAGTCAACATACTTTCGCTTCCATCTTTTATCTTCGTACTGACGGGTTATTGGCTTCTTATCATCCCGACTTCATTGTCTGTACAGCAGACAAGGTATTTGTCATTGAGACAAAAGGCAATGATAAAGTCAACGATGCAAATGTGCAACAGAAGAAGATAGCTACGGTGGAATGGATTAAAAAGGTCAATACGCTCAGTGCTGATGACCGGATGAACAGAACATGGGAATATGTTCTCTTGCCTGAATCATCTTTCTACGGTCTGGCTCACAACGGTGCTACAATAGATGACATCTGCCAACTGAACAAAGTATCTGCCGCAACAGCCAGTGGAAGGCTCTTTTGATCTGTTATATCAAGGTGACGTGGCATTTTCCTTTATATAAATGTACGCGCGCGTATACGCGCGCACTGTCTGTTTCGTGAAAAACCCGTACTCGTGGCGTACGCTTGGTCATGTAGTTGATTGACAGGGATTTATGAGGCTGGATTTGTCCAAAAACCTGTCGCACTACCCGTAGCAACGTGGCGTAGTCGGTACCTCTTGAAGGGATTTGGCTTTTGGGGTTGACGATTCCGTACGGTTTCGTGTTGTCATAAAGGCTTGGTTACATCGCCATGATGCCTTAATCGAAACATAATACCGTACGGTTTCGTTGGTATAAATATGCAGTGCTACGGGTTACTACGGGTGTGCTACGGGTTTTGTACCCGAGAATATGCTGTAATCCGCTTATAATCAATCATATATAATGACCCGCTACATGAGTACGGGTTTTGAACATGGAAAACCGGGGAATGGCTGGATGATTTCTTGCGTGAGGTGGTGACTCATGAATGTGTACGCCA
>DAIRCP010000066.1:5689-19973 GCA_036796635.1 Prevotella sp.
CCGGACGGACATGGCCTCCTAACCTATTTTATATCAGTGCGGTGTAAATCTTACGCCAGAAGTACATGCTTTTCAGTCGAAAAGCATGGGAGAACCTTCAGAACATAAATTATGTCAACTATTTGCTTCTCTTATTTATCGAAGAATGTGGAGATGGCATAAAAAGCACATGATTAAAGAACGAAAACTGGAGAAAATGAGGTGATGGATGAATAAAACAGTTCAAAAATTTGGCATTATGAATAAAATATCTTATTTTTGTAACATTAATAATGAAGATAATGGAGCAGACAATTGATACATATCGGTTGACCAGTATGGATGAGCCTTCTGATGAAATCCTTTCTCAGTTGATGAAGGAGGCAGCGGAAGATGCAAGAGTAAGTGGAGAGAAGGCTCATAGGGAGTATTTTAACCATTTGGCTGTCCTTGCAAAGAAGGCTCTTGCTGACTTTAAAGCCAAGTATCCTGAATATGCGACGAAATGACAGAAGAAATTCATAAGCCAGTCTTAATCGTTATTGCAGGACCTAATGGATCTGGTAAGACGACGATTACAACAAAGGTAGTTCATCATCAATGGATGGAGAATGCGATTTACATTAATCCTGATCAAATAGCCAAAGATAAGTTTGGTGATTGGAATTCAGCAGATGCAGTATTAAAGTCTGCTCAATATTGTGAAACGTTGAGAGAACAATGTCTGAAAGATAAAAAAAGTCTTATCTTTGAAACTGTTATGTCTGTTGATGAGAAGGTGGATTATATTCGCCGTGCAAAAAAAGCAGGATTTTTTGTTCGTCTTTTTTTTGTTTCTACAAATTCTCCTACTATTAATGCAGCGAGAATTGCGAAAAGGGTGATGCAAGGTGGGCACGATGTACCAATCAATAAAATTATATCTCGGTATTATAAGTCTATAACGCAGTGTGTTGTTGCATCATTAATTGCAGATCGTACATATATTTATGATAATTCTATAGATAATGCTGAGGCTCAATTGCTTTTTCGATTTGTTAATGGCAAAATCCACAAAAAATATGTGAACAATATTCCCGAATGGGCAGAAGCTTTTATAGATGAGTAAAGTGTATACAAATTGTCTCCTTATCATTTAAAAATTGTTCTTCAGAATTATGAAAATTGGAGAAAATGAGGTGATAGATGAATAAATTTTATACATACTGCCAGCTTTTGGCAGGATGTAGTTTTAACTTTGCCACCAACAAGTTGAAACATTAAAATTTATACATTATGAAAAAGAATTTTTTATTTGAGTTGCAGCAACTTTTATTGCGCTTATTAGTCACGGCTACTGATAGGGATATGGGGGAACGGTGGAATCGTATCAAAAATGACAAACAAAAAAGTAATTATGGACGATACATTGGAATTGTATTTTGAGCAGAGTGCCCAGTACTTCGTACTCTGGATATGTGTGATCGGAATTGCTGTGAGCTTCTTCTGGATTACATGGGTGGGAATCGTCATCGCTGCAATCGGTCTGTTCTTGTTTTATTGCACCAGGACGGTGATTGTAAGCGAGAAGCAGTATCAGGCTGCGATGGCGAAATTCTTTCAGATACTGAATAATACGGCGATGCAGAAATGCGGACTGGACAAATCGATGCTCACGGAGCAGCCTATGTATATCATGGGGCCGCGTGCATGGGATGTGAATGGTGAGAAAAGCTTCTTCAGAAAGAAGGATGGCGTGATACGATATGCTATAGCTGATATCTCGGTCTTCCTGCCTACCAAGAATAAGTTGCATGTATATAGGGTACTGTATAATTTCATGGGTAATAAAATACTGAAGTCGCGTACGAGTGCCTATCCGTATTCTATAATCAGTGCGGTGACCTGTGATACGCAACCTTTTGCGGTGAAGAATGACATGGACAGACACCAGTTTAAGAATGCGATGGTGGCAAAAATCTCTTTCTCCAACGGCGATCCGGATGTGAATACGGTGCTTACAGATCCTGAGATTGAGAAGCTATTCGATGGTGGCAGGATAGATGTGAGCATGTCGCAGGAGACGGTGAAGAAACTGCAGCGTATCGTGAACGCCTGAGGATGAACGGAATGGAATCATCAATATCGGAATCATCAATAATACAACTAAAAAACAATAAAAATCATGCGAATCATTAAATTCATAATAGACATGTTCTATTATTTTGCTATTATGTGGGTAGCAGTCGTGTATGGGTATATCCTTGCTTTCCTGGGGATTTTCAAAGATTCGCAAGGTGGCGGCATCGATATGTTCGATGCTGTAGCTGGTGTGGTAGGATGGCTTGTGGCCATGTTTATCACCCGATGGATACTGCGCAAAGTGCGGAATTTCTTCTATTATCTCTGCGGTATAGACAGTGTCACGGAAACAGGTGCGAAGAATATGAATAAGGACGACTTCTAATGATAGTATCTCCCGTGTCATCTCAGTAATGGTTGACACGGGAGTTCGCTTTTTATAGTTTGCTGAGCATCTCGGATACATATCCGTCGTGGCGGAACCATTTGTGAGCCCAGTTGGGTACCATGAAGATGTAGCCGCTGCGGTCCTCGTGAGGGGCGCAGTCCAGTTGGTTGCCTATGGCCAGGGCGGCTTCCTGTGTGGTGATGCCGCAGGTGCGGGCGAGTTCATCGCGGAGCAGATTGTAGGTGATGGTTCTGATCATGGCTGCATCTATGCGGTGGGTGCGGACGGCTTCGGCAGGGAGTAGCGAGCGGAGCTGCTGCAGGGTAGGGGTCTTGACGATGGGACCTACGCGTAATCCCCAGAAGCAGTACTCGCCGTTCACTTTGTACATCCGGAAGTCTCTGTCGGCATTCCTTCGGTTAGCTTCTTCGGCATAGTGGCGTATCTGGGGTGTGGTGATGCGGCGGAGCAGTTCGGGGATGATGGGATGGCGGCGGAGGTAGCCGTAGGTGTATCTTTCGCCGTTGATGCCGCCGTTGCCGGACGGGATATCATCGTCGCTTACTGTGCAGGATTCTATTTCTATCTCTCTGAGGGACAGGGGATAGTCGGGGTTTAACCGTTGAAAGTCTTGTATGTCATTCATTGCCTTACTGTCTTTGGATTATACTTCTTTTCGCAAAGATACTCATTTATCCAATAACTGGCTGAAGGAATGAGAAATATTTTTCTTGACCTATCATTTTTTGATGATACTGACAGAAAATGGCAGAATGTATTTGTATCTTTGCACCGTCTATAAATTTATCGGATATGATTTTTAAGTATAAATTCTGTTTGTGGCTGATTGATACATTGAGCCGTTCACCGATGACGCTGGAGGATATTCAGCGGAAATGGCTTGAAGCCTGGGTGAATCCCGACGGTGAATTCATCGCGGACCGTACATTCAACAGGTATCGTAATTTTGCGGAGGCCCTGATGGACGTTACTATCGAGTGTGATAAGAAATGTGGTAATGTATATAGGGTGATCAAACCGATAGGATACAATGGAAATAATAAATCTCGCGAATGGATGCTGAGTGCTTTCCGTGTGTCGAGTCTTGCTGACAGGGTGGGGCACCATCGTGATGTGATGGTGGAACCTGCTCCCCCCTCGGTGGAATGGCTGGAACCGGTGATGGAAGCGATAGACAAAAAACATCCTATCCAGATGAGGTATAAATCATTTTTCCAGGAAGAAAAGGAGTTTGTGCTGAATCCTGCCTTCGTGCGCCTGTTTAAGCAGCGGTGGTATGTGATAGGCGAGGTGGAGGAGACGCATAAGCCGATTACGTGTGCCTTTGAACGGATACTGGACATGGATGTGATGCTCAAGACTAAGTCGAAATTCTCCAAGACGGTGAAACCTATCATGTGTCCCGATGTGTTTTTCGAGCATTGCTACGGTGTAATCCGGCAGTTTGAACCGATCAAGATTACCATCCGCGCCTTCTGGCCGCAGAATGCTTACATCAGTTCGGTGCCTATCCATGAGTCGCAGCGGGAGGTGTATCATGAGCCGGAAGATAATTACACGGACTTCGAATTATTCGTGCGTCCTACGTATGATCTGAAACAGGAATTACTCTGGCATCGCGATAAACTGGCTGTGATAGCTCCGGAAAGTTTCCGCCAGGATATGATCCATGTGCTGAAAGCTACTCTCCAGGGCTATGAGACTGGAGAGAACCATGCTATAGATGAATGAAATTCATACGATGACGTCCGCTTACTGCTGATTCTTCTTGACTACGCTGTTGTAGATGATATCCACAATCTCATCGATGCTGATCTTGGATGAATTTACTACCAGGTCGTAGTTGCGGATGTCTGTCCAATATCCACCGGTGTACTGCCAGTAATGGTTGGCACGGGCCTTGTTGATCTTCTGTATCTGCTCTTTCGCTTTCTCTGAGTCGGCATTGAGGTAGCCTACTACACGGCCTACGGCATCATGAATGTCGGAGCAGACGAAGACGTGGAAACTGTTCTTGTCGTCCTTCAGTACCCAGTTGGCGCAACGACCGATAATGATACATGATTCCTGCATCGCCAACTTCTGGATGGTGCGGCTCTGCGATACGAAGATGGCATCGTCTTTGGAGGGGTTCATGGACATCGGGATACTCTTGTCGGTGAATATCAGCTCCCACAGTTTGCCGGTGGAGATGTTCTGCTCGTTCTCCTGTACAAAGTCGTAAGAACAGCCCAATTCATCGGCAGTCTTGTCTATCAGATATTTGTCGTACAACTTGATACCGAGGCGCTTGGCCAGTTTCTCTCCTATTTCATGACCGCCACTGCCGTACTCGCGGGATATGGTGATGACAAGCGGTGAGGTGGCTGTGCGCTGCTCCTTCTCTGCTGATACCACGGTATGCGGTGTGACATTGAGAAACGGTTCTATCCATTTGAAGTGCGGACTGAACTTGCGGACCATGAAGCCTACATAAAACATGGAGAACAGGGTGCCTACGCCTATTATGTCCCAATGCCAGCCTCCGATGAAGATGAAACAGAAGATGGTTCCAACGATGACCAGACCGGTATCGCTGAACATCTTGACCTTACCGAAGTCGGCATGTGCTACTTTGGCGATGGCGAGCGGGAATCCTTCACCTGCCAGCATCAGTACATCGCATTTCACTTCCAGCGCAATTCCGTAAGCCAGCAGCCCGCCGCCTACACACAGTTGGATGCAGCGCATGAGATAACCGGTGATGCTGTTGTCGAACATGAACAGTCCCGTCATCCACATGGTGATATCCGTATAGAATCCGAACAGGAAACTAACGGCTATCTGCAGCAGTTGGATAATCTGATAGTTCCTGCGCAACAGTAATATCTGGGAGATAATGAAAAAGATGTGCATGCAGATGACGTATTCACCCATGGTCCACGTATTGCCGGGTACCAGACTGAGCACATAAGGCGGACAGCTGATGGGCGAGGAGCCCAGATTGGCACGGATGGACATGGAGGTGCCGAATGCGATGATGAACAGCGCGATGATAAATGTGATGTATCTGCGCAACAATTCTTTTCCACTTCTTGCTGATTTCATAACTTCTTTGGATTAATTGTTTGATTTCCGAGTGCAAAAGTACAAATAATAATTCTTTTTTCGTATATTTGCGCCATTAATAGTTTTTATTCTAATAATTGATTTTATCAATGGAACTGACACAGATGAAGTATTTCGTGAAATTGGCTGAGGAACTGAATTTCACTGAGGCTGCCCGCAAATTGTTTATCACGCAGAGCACGCTCTCGCTGAGCATCAAACGGCTGGAGGGGGAATGTGGCACACCGCTCTTCGACCGGATAGGCAAGTGTACCTATCTCACGGATGCGGGGCGCATCTTCGTGGAATTTGCCCGCAGGGCCATCAAAGATACGGAGGCGGGCATCCGCAGCATGCAGGAAATGAAGGGCATCTATACGGGTCGACTGCATATCGGGGTGACTTTTAGTCTGCATGATATCCTCAACGACTGTATCCTGCTGTTTACCGAACGATTTCCGGAGGCTGGACTGAGCATCATCGAGTCTGACTCAGTGAAGGAGTTGGAGGAACTGGTGCTGAAGGGGGAGGTGGACTTTGCCTTCACTTACAGCTCCAAACGGATGTCATCGCTGCTGGAAAGTACCAAGATATTCGAGACGCCCCTGTGTGTGATAGCCAGTAAGAACCATGAGATAGCCACCAGAGACCAGATATCACTCCGTGGACTGCGCAAATATCCGTTTGTGCTGTTTCCTTACGGTATCCACACGCGTATGGAGATAGAACAGATGTTTGTGATGAACAAGGAACCTGTGCTGGTGCCCCGTATAGAAGTGAATGATGCGGGGCTGATACTGCGGATGGTGGAAACGGGTAGGTGGCTCACGATACTGTCACAGGGTATCGTGGCCAAAAAAAGTCATTTCAAGGCCATCCGTATATCGGGCGTGACCAACAATCTGAAGTGCTGTATCGTGCGGCCCAAAGATAAGTATGTATCGGTGCTCGAGAAGAGCTTCTGCGATATCATCAAGAGTCACTGGATGTAACCGGACGGCGATTCTTATTTCAATAAATCGGCGATTTCATCGAGATTATTAGCCACCTGGATGAGGCTGTGCCAGTCGCCGCGAATCATACCGCGCTGCTGCAGGTCGTCCAGCAGGGCAATGAGACTGTCCCAGAATCCTTTCATATTATAGAGGATGACCGTCTTATGATGATAACCGATGGTGCCTGCTGCCGCTACGGTGAAAATCTCATCCAGTGTGCCGATGCCGCCAGGGAGGGCGATGAAGGCATCACTCTGTGCTATCATCAAGTCTTTGCGGTCGCTCAGATTGTCGCAGGGTATCTCTACATCCAGATAATCACTGGCTCTGCCCGTCTTCTCCAGGATGGACGGCACTACGCCGATGGTCTGTCCACCGGCTTGTTTGGCAGCTTTGCCCACACATTCCATCAGTCCCAGATTGGTTCCACCGTAAACGATGGAATGGCCGTTATCGGCAGCCCAACGGCCCAGCTCTTCCGTCATGCGGAAATAATCAGCATCTATCTGATTATTGGCTGAGCAAAATACACATATCTTCTTCATTTGGCTGCAAAAGTACAGAATTTAGCTAAAAAAGCAAAATAATATCCCTTAAAAGATTGTAACTCATTTATTTTCATTACCTTTGCAGCCCAAATCCGTCCTGGCTCATTGTTGTATTAGGTTTTAGCGGGGAGCAAGGGGATGGATATTATTTATTAATTTTTAAGTATTGAAGACATTTGAAGAATTAGGCGTTAACGAAGGGATTCGTCGCGCCATTGAAGAGCTCGGCTTTGAGCAGCCGATGCCAGTTCAGGAAGAAGTTATTCCCTATTTGCTTGGTAACCGCAACGATGTGATTGCACTGGCTCAGACCGGTACAGGTAAGACAGCGGCTTATGGTATTCCTCTTTTACAGCGTATTGATACAAGTAATCGCGAGACTCAGGCACTTGTGCTGAGTCCTACTCGTGAACTCTGCTTGCAGATAGCTGATGATATCAAGGATTTTGCAAAGTTTATGGATGGCGTACACATTGAAGCTGTGTACGGTGGTACTTCCATTGAGACTCAGATCCGTGCTCTCAAGAAGGGCGCACAGATTGTTGTAGCTACTCCGGGCCGACTCATCGACTTGATGAACCGCGGGGTGGCTAAGTTGGAAAATGTATGTAATGTGGTACTGGATGAGGCCGATGAAATGTTGAACATGGGCTTCTCCGAGAGTATCAATTCTATTTTCGAGCAGGTGCCTGAAGACAGAAATACGTTGCTGTTCTCGGCTACAATGAGCCGTGAGATAGAGCGTATCGCCAAGGGATATCTGCATGATTACAAGGAAATCGTGGTAGGCAGTCGTAATGAGGGTGCTGAAAACGTGAACCATATCTATTACATGGTGAATGCCAAGGATAAGTATCTGGCTTTGAAGCGTATCGTGGATTTCAATCCCCGTATATATGCCATCATCTTCTGCAGAACGAAGATTGAGACGCAGGAAATAGCAGACAAACTGATTCGTGACGGTTATAATGCAGAGTCTCTGCATGGTGACCTGAGTCAGCAGCAGCGCGACCTGACGATGCAGAAGTTCCGTAATCATCTTACACAGTTGCTCGTGGCTACGGATGTGGCTGCCCGCGGACTGGATGTGGATGACCTGACTCACGTAATCAACTTCGGTCTGCCCGATGATATCGAGAGTTATACCCACCGTAGTGGTCGTACAGGCCGTGGCGGAAAGAAGGGTACCAGTATCTCTATTGTACACACGCGCGAGAAGCACAAGATTCGTATGATAGAGAAGGAGATAGGCAAGGACTTCGAAGAGCAGCAGGTGCCTGCTGCCGAGGAAATCTGCAAGAAGCAGCTTTATAAGGTGATGGACCAGATTGTGAAGACTGATGTGGATGAGGAACGTATCGCTCCTTTCATCGCTGATATCAACCGCTACTTTGAGTTCATGGACAAGGAAGACCTGATACAGAAGATAGTAAGTCTTGAGTTCGGTCAGTTCCTCTCTTATTATGCCAATGCCCCTGAACTCTCACCGGTGAACAGCCGTGAATCGAGAGGTGATGGCAGAGGCGACCGTAGAGGTGACCGCAGTGACCGCGGTGGAAGAAGTGACCGATATGGTCGCAGCGGTGGTGACCGTCGTGGTGGCGGTAACCGTAAACCGGAAGCTGGATATAAGAAGCTCTTTATCAATTTGGGTAAGGATGACGGCTTCTATCCTGGCGAGGTGATGCAGTTCCTGAACAGAAACGTACATGGTCATGTGGCTGTGGGTCATATCGACCTGTTGAGCAAATTCTCTTATATAGAGGTACCCGAGGGTGATGCTGCCAATGTGATGAAGTCGGTGAACGGAACGAGTTACAAGGGTAGAGACGTTCGCTGTAATGATGCTGATGATACTTCACGTGGTGGTGACCGTGGCGGAAGAAGCTACAGTGATCGCGGCGGAGACCGTGGCGGAAGAAGTTACGGCAGTCGCGGTGGCAGAGATGCCGGCAGCCGTGGTGGAAGAAGTGACCGTTATGGCCGTGGCAGCAGAGACGGTGAAGGTCGCAGCAGTAGAGACAGCAGAGACGGTGGTGAGAGCAGTCAGAAGACTCAGTTTAAGAAGGATGACTGGATGCAGTTTATGAATCCTGACTCCATGAAGCTGAAAGGCGATGTGCCTGATTTCAGCGAAGAAGGATGGGCTAGAAGAAGACCTAAGAAGAAATAAACAGTTCTGAAAACAATGCCGGTAAATACCGGTCATATATAGAAAAAAGCGCCATTCCATCGGGGAATGACGCTTTTTTATGTGTTATATGTTGTGCTGTCAGAGCACTGATGCTCTATCTGGCATTGATCTCTTTCAGCAGTCGGTCTGCATGTCCCCACTTGTCCATCATATAGAGCACGTAGCGGATGTCGACACCGATGCAGCGAGCCAGTTTACGGTCGAAGAAAATGCCACCAGCAAGTGAATCCCAGTTGCCGTCGAAAGCCAAACCGATGAGTTCGCCTTTGCCATTAAACATTGGAGAACCACTGTTACCGCCAGTAATATCATTATTGGTAAGGAAGCAGAGCTGCATCTTGCCTGTGGTCTTATCAGTATAAGGTCCAAAGTCCTTGGCACTGAGCAAATCCTTCATGATGGGTTCTGCCTGATATTCTATCACCTTATTGCCTTGATTCATCTTATCTACGATACTCTGGGCCGTGGTGTAATAGCCGGATGGTTTGCCGCCCAGGTTGAATCCGCCTACCTGTCCATAGCTCAGACGCATGGTGAAGTTGGCATCGCTATAGTTTGGCATGTCCTGTTCCATGCGCAGACGAGCGGCGCAGAGGTATTGCTCCTGGTCGCGGATGGCATCAGTTATGCTGTCAATCTCTGCCTGTATATCGGCTTTTACGCAGATAAGGCTCAGACCATATTCTGTACCGCAATCCTTATTGAAGCTCTTCTTGTTGATATAGATTTTCTGGCCATTCTGCATCAGTTTGGAATGGTCATAAAGATAATCTACATAACTGCGCTCATTGCCATTGAATTTCGTATCAATAAGCTGGTAAATACTTGGCTGATATTTCTTGTCCACATGCTCACGGTAATTCTTGAGCGATGCTGCCAGCAGTTCACGGTCTGTGGCCTGGTCCCAGTCTTTGGTGTTATCAGCAAATTCCACATACTGCTTTTTCTTATTCTCTTTCGGTCCCTTCACTTCTATACCACTGTGAACGGCGATGGCACGTCTGCTCATCTCATCACCTCTATAGAATGATTCTGCTCCGTAAATTATCGCACGCATCGCATCGAAACGTTTAGCATAGAGTTGTGCCAGTTTATCGAAGTCCAGTTTTCCTTTAAGGTATCCAGTGGAATCCTGCCAGTGACGGAGCTGTGCCTCGTACTCCTGTTTCTGCTTAATAAGTCCGATGGAATCGATACATTTGTTCATTCCGATGAAGTTCTTCCAATAATTGGAACTCTGTGCGAACTTAGAATCATACTTGATGCGTACGGCTTCATCAGCACGCATGTGGCGGAGCATAATCTCCTGTCGGAGTTCACGAACCTGGATGGTTGGTGTATTGACAGCATCACGACGCTGCTGGATACCATAACTGCTCAGGTATCGGCTGGTGCTGCCAGGATAACCTACCGTCATAGAGAAGTCGCCTTCTTTATAGCCTTGCATAGATACAGCAGCCCAGTCAGCAGGATGGTAAGGTACATTCTCCTTGGCATATTCTGCCGGACCGTTGGTCTTGGGATTGGCATAGATGCGGAATACGGAGAAGTCGCAAGTCTGGCGGGGCCACATCCAGTTGTCGGTCTCACCGCCGAATTTTCCCATAGACTTAGGCACCGCGAATACGAGACGGACATCCTTGAAGTCGCGATAAGTGGTGAGGTAGTACTTATTGCCCTCATAGAAGGGCTTGAGCTCTATATGGAGTGTGGAATCCTTGGCATGGACATCTTTCTGTAACACATTTTCGATGGAATCTACGAAATGTTCCAGTTCACTCCTTTTCTTGCTGTTGATACCCAGACGCTCCATTTCTGCGGTATAGTCTTCCTGCTTAACCATGAAACTCACGAAAAGACCCTCGTTGGGCAGTTCGTCAGCATAGTCTTTTGCATAGAAGCCATTCAGCATGTAATCGTGCTCAACGGAGGAATGACTACGGATGGCTTCGAAACCACAATGGTGGTTGGTGAATACCAGTCCATCCGGTGATACAACCACACCTGAACAGAAACCGCCGAAATTAACCACCGCGTTTTTAATCGCATGGTTGGCAGAATACAGGTTCTCATAAGGCATGGTGAAACCTTCTGCCTGCATCTGATTGTAAATGGCTTGTGGAAGATTGTAGAGTGTCCACATACCTTCATCTGCTTTTGCCACAAAAGTGGTCAGCACAGCCGCGCAAACTAATATAATCTTTTTCATCATATAAAATAATAGTATTTGTTATTTTCTGAAATGCTTGCCGATAACGGGCAGACTGCTCAGCGGGAAGTCTTTCTTAACCAGATAGGCGGCGAAGATGAAGATGAGCAGCGTATTGATGAGCACTGCTGCCCAGAATGGGAGCAGATTGTTGGCTGCAGTCATGCCACAGCAGAGTATGGCTGCCAGTATCACATAGACCATGATTTCCTTGACGTGATAGTTAATAGGAAATTTCTTCTGTCCTACCACATAAGAGAGTATCATGGCGGTACCATAGCCAGCTACACCTCCCCATGCACAGCCCATATAACTGTACTTCGGTACCAGTATCACATTGACCATAATCAGTACCAGACAGCCGATGCCGGAGAACCAGGCACCATAGATGGTCTTGTCTGTAAGCTTATACCAGAACGACAGGTTGAAATAGATGCCCATCATAATCTCTGCTGCCATCACGATAGGTACGACACGCAGTCCGGGCCAGTAATCCTTATTGGGGATGATGTAGCGCAGGATATCCATGTAGGCAATGACTGCCAGATAAGCCAGCAGGGTGAATACGATAAAGTATTTCATCGCCTTGGCGTAGGTGTCCAGGTTGTCCTTGTCCTTTGCCTTGCCGAATACGAAGGGTTCATAAGCATAGCGGAATGCCTGAGTAATCATAGCCATAATCATGGCTACTTTGGTGGCGGCACCATAGATACCCAGTTGGGCTTTCTCATCTATACCTGTGTACAGGTATGGGAAGATAATCTTGTCCAATGTCTGATTGAGGATACCTGCTATACCCAGAATGAGCAGCGGCCATGTATATTTCAGCATGCGGCGCAGTAGTTGCCTGTCAAACTGGTATCTGAAGCCTGTAAGTTCCTTGCGGAAGCAGAATAGGACGATGGTGGTACATGCCAGATTGATATAGAATACCATACCTACATCCGGTGTGAAGTGGGCATCGTAGAGTCCGAACGGATTCAGATGCAGCTTGGGCAGAATGATGAGGTAAAGCAGATTGAGTGTGATGTTCAGAAATATGTTGACCAACTGCAATGTGGCAAACTTGATGGGCCGCTTCTTGTATCGCAGGAAGGCGAAGGGGATGCACTTGAAGGCATCTACTGCCACGCAGATGAACATCACAGCCACCCACTCTTGATGGTCAGGATACTTCATGAAGGTGGATATCTGCGGCAGAAATGCGAGGACGAGTGCTATGAAGAGCAGCGAGGTGCATCCCACGGTTATCAAAGTGGTGGAATATACCTTTACGGGGTCCTCTTCTGTCTTGTTGACATAGCGGAAAAAAGTGGTCTCCATTCCATAAGTAAGGATGACCAGAAGCAATGCTGTATAAGCATAGATATTGGTTACCACACCGTATTGGCCACCAGCGGCTGCAAACGCTGCAGTCTGTATGGGTACGAGCAGATAATTGATGAATTTGCCCGCAATACTGCTGATGCCATAGATGGCGGTATCTTTAACCAATGAACCTAAATTAGCCATTATTTGATATTATGAATTAATGAATTATCCGAAGAACATGTAACCAATAAAGATGGCGGCGATGACACCTGCCAGGTCTGCCAACAGTCCGCAAGCTACAGCGTGACGGGTGTATCTCACACCCACGCTACCGAAGTATACCGCCAGGATATAGAAGGTGGTATCCGTGGAGCCCTGGAAGATACAACTTAGCCGGCCTACGAATGAATCGGCACCGAATGTGCGCATCGTGTCTATCATCATGCCGCGTGCACCACTTCCGGAAAGTGGTTTCATCAGTGCGGTAGGCAGTGCATCCACGAATCCGGCATTGATGCCGCACATCTGTACGCCCCATTTGATGCCGCCGATGAGCATCTCCATACCACCTGCTGCACGGAATACACCGATACTCACCAGTATGGCAAGCAGGTACGGGATGATACGGACGGCTGTCTGGAATCCGTCTTTCGCTCCCTCGATGAAGGCATCATAGACATTGATCTTCTTTCGCCATCCGGCGATGATGAAGCCCGTGATGATGGTCATCAGCAGGGTGCTGGCAATGGTGGTGCTCACTTTATTCATGGTGTCGCCATCCAGTTGGGTGAATCCCCAGATGACACCGGCTACGACAGCGCAGGCTGCACCCAGTGTAATGAGCAGTGTACGATTGAGCAGATTGATATGTTGATAGAGGGAAGTGACAATGATGCCAGCTAATGTGGAAAAAAAGGTGGCGAGCAGGATGGGCATGAATATATCGGTAGGTTGGGCGGCACCCATCTGTGCACGATAAGTCATGATAGATACGGGGATGATGGTGAGCCCGCTGGTATTGAGCACCAGAAACATAATCATCGGGTTGCTGGCAGTATCTTTCTTGGGATTAAGTTCCTGCATCTGTTCCATGGCCTTCAGACCGAGTGGGGTAGCAGCATTATCTAGTCCCAACATGTTGGCTGCGATATTCATGAATATGGAGCCCATGGCAGGATGCCCTTTGGGAATATCAGGAAACAGTTTGGTAAACAGCGGACTGAGTATCCTTGCCAAAACATTAACTACTCCACCTTTCTCACCTATTTTCATAACACCCAGCCACAGAGACAACACACCGGTAAGCCCGATAGATATCTCGAAGGCGCTCTTAGACGAAGAGAAGGTAGAATCCATCATAGCAGGGAAGACAGAGAAGTCTCCCATAAATATCAGCTTTATCAGTGCAATCACAAATGCAAGGATAAAGAAAGCTATCCAAATGTAATTCAGTACCATATAAGATGCAAAGTTACATAAAAAAACAGATAT
>DAIRCP010000067.1:0-19665 GCA_036796635.1 Prevotella sp.
CGATACCGAAAGGAATCTTCATACGACCGGTCTTCTGTACATTCAGGTAATTGACGAAGATACCCTGGGCAGTCTCAGGACGCAGATAAATCTTATTGGTAGCATCACTCAGTGAACCTACCTCTGTGGAGAACATCAGATTAAACTGGCGTACATCTGTCCAGTTCTTGGTGCCGCTGATAGGATCCACGATACCTTCGTCCAGGATAATCTGCTTGAGTTCAGCTAAGTCAGGTCCCTGCATGGCAGCAGTATAGCGGGCATGCAATGCATCGCGCTTCTCTTTATGCTCTAGTACACGTGGAGAAGTCTCCATATACTTAGCTTCATCGAAGTTGTCACCAAAGCGCTTTTTAGCTTTAGCCACTTCCTTCTCTATTTTCTCATCGTATTTGGCTATCTGGTCTTCTATCAGGTTGTCAGCGCGATAACGTTTCTTAGAATCACGGTTGTCAATCAGTGGATCATTGAATGCGTCAACGTGTCCGGAAGCCTTCCAGATTGTAGGGTGCATAAATATAGAGGAATCGATACCCACGATGTTCTCGTGAAGCAGTACCATACTCTTCCACCAATATTCCTTAATATTGTTTTTCAACTCCACGCCGTTCTGACCGTAGTCGTATACAGCTGCCAATCCATCGTAGATGTCACTGCTGGGGAATACAAATCCATATTCTTTGCAATGGCTTACGATTTTCTTAAATACATCTTCTTGTGCCATAATTTAATGATAAATTTCGAAATTTCCTGCAAAGATAATGCAAATCGAGTGCAGAACAAAATAAAAGACGAAGTTTTTTGTTTTTTTATGCCGAGATGCCGCTTATCTTATCTAATGATAATTTTTTTAGTGTACAAAACAAAATAAAAGTCATAGTTTTTGGTTTTTATTTGGAAATATCGCATTTTTTGATTAATTTTGCAGCACAAGAATAGATAACTATGAGCGACGAAACAAAAGACGACGAGATATTAGACAACAATCAGCAAGACAGCAATGAAAAGGAGGTAGGGCAGGATGCCCACTCCGATTATAAACCCGTAAACAGGTTTGATGCTTCCGCCGTACATCATTTGAGCGGCATGTATCAAAACTGGTTTCTGGATTATGCATCCTATGTAATTCTGGAGCGTGCCGTACCTCATCTGGAGGATGGTCTCAAACCTGTGCAGCGCCGTATCCTTCACTCCATGAAGCGCATGGACGACGGGCGCTACAATAAGGTGGCGAACATCGTGGGACATACCATGCAGTTCCATCCTCATGGTGATGCCTCCATCGGCGATGCCTTGGTGCAGTTGGGACAGAAGGATCTGCTCATTGACTGCCAGGGTAACTGGGGTAATATCCTTACGGGCGACCGTGCTGCTGCTCCCCGATATATAGAGGCAAGGCTTAGTAAGTTTGCTGTGGATACAGTATTTAATCCCAAGACCACAGACTGGCAGCTCTCTTACGATGGTCGTAACAAGGAGCCTATCACGCTGCCTGTCAAGTTTCCGCTGCTGTTGGCACAGGGTGCAGAAGGAATTGCCGTGGGACTGTCTTCCAAGATACTTCCGCATAACTTCTGTGAGATATGTGATGCTGCCATTGCTTATCTGCACGGTGAGGAGTTCCACCTCTATCCCGACTTCCCTACGGGCGGCAGTATAGATGTGAGTAAATATAATGACGGTCAGCGCGGTGGCGTACTCAAGGTGCGTGCCAAGATAGAAAAGTTGGACAATAAGACATTGGTTATCAAGGAGATTCCTTTCGGAAAAACTACCGCCACACTGATAGATAGCATACTGAAAGCTGTGGAAAAGGGCAAAATTAAGGCTCGCAAGGTGGAGGATAATACCGCTGCCCATGTGGAGATATTGGTGCATCTTACTCCCGGTGTGAGCAGCGACAAGACGCTGGATGCACTCTATGCTTTCTCCGACTGTGAAATCAACATATCTCCCAACTGCTGTGTCATCGAGAATAAGAAGCCACAGTTCTTGACGGTGAGCGACGTTCTCTGTCATTCCGTGGACCGTACTCAGGCATTACTTCGCAAAGAGTTGGAGATTCGCAGGGCAGAACTGTTGGAACAATATCATTTCTGTTCTCTCGAGAAAATTTTCATCGAGGAACGGATGTATAAGGAGAAAAAGTTTGAGCAGGCTAAAAATAATGATGAGGTCGTGGAATTCCTTGACCTGAAGTTTGAACCGTTCAAGAAAGATTTGGTCCGCGAGATTACTCGTGAGGACTTGCTGAAACTCCTCGAAATCAAGATGCAGCGCATCTTGAAGTTCAATAAGGATAAGGCAGATGAGCTGATGGCCCGCATCAAGGCAGAGATAGATGAGATAGACCGTGACCTGAGCAACATGATAGAGGTTACAGCCAATTGGTTTCAGTTCCTTCGAGATAAGTATGGCAAGCAGCATCCCCGCCTCACCGAGATACGCAACTTTGATACCATCGAGGCTACCAAGGTGGTGGAGGCCAACCAGAAATTGTATATCAATCGGACAGAAGGTTTCATTGGCACAGGTCTGAAGAAGGACGAGTATGTATGCAACTGTTCTGATATAGATGATATCATCATCTTTTATAAAGATGGTAAATATAAAGTGATACGTGTGGCCGACAAGATATTCGTAGGCAAGAATGTGATGTGGCTCAGTGTATATAAGAAGAACGATAAGCGCACTATATATAATGTGGTATATCGCGCAGGCAAGAAGGGACCTTACTTCATCAAGCGATTTAATGTGCCTTCCATCACACACGACCGCGAATATGATGTGACCACGGGTGAACCGGGCAGTAAGATTATGTACTTTACCGCCAATCCTAACGGTGAGGCTGAGGTCATCAAGATTACACTCGATGCCAGTGTGCAGACCACATCACGTCGTACCAGCATCTTCCTGGACCGTGACTTCTCTGATATACTGATTAAGGGTAGGGCTTCCAAAGGTAATCTGCTTACTAAGAAGCCGATACATCGTATAGGTCTGAAGAGCAGAGGTCACTCTACCTTGGGTGGACGTAAAGTCTGGTTCGACCCGGATGTAAACCGTCTGAATTATGATGAACATGGTCGTCTTCTGGGTGAATTCTATGACGATGATACCATCCTCGTGATCTTGAAGAATGGCGATTACTATATCACCAGCTTCGATTTGAACAATCACTATGAGGATAATATAGAGCGACTGGAGAAGTATGATGCCAATAAGGTATGGACTGCCGTACTCTATGATGCCGACAATCAGGGCTATCCTTATGTGAAGCGCTTCCTGATGGAGGCTACCAAGCGCAAGCAGAACTTCCTGAGTGAGAATGCTGCGTCCAAACTCATTCTGCTCACAGATCAGGTATATCCGCGCATCCTAGTCACTTACGGAGGTGTGGATGAGTTCCGCGGCACTGAGGAGATAGACGTAGAACAGTTTATTGCAGTGAAAGGTGTGAAGGCCAAAGGCAAGCGCATCACTACCTGTCAGTTGGAGTCTATCACTGAACTGGAACCTACACGATTCCCCGAACCTGATGATGCCGAAGATGAGTCTTTGAGACATGAGACAGACGAGACAGATGAAGGTGATGAAGACGAAGATGCAGAGGTGATAGATCCGGACGCAGGCAAGAGCCAGCAGCAGATTATCGATGAGATGACGGGTCAGCTGAGTTTGTTCCCTGATGAAGATGAGAATACAGATAAATAGAATAGCCAGTGTGTTTCTGTGCCTGTCTGCGGCTTTGTCAGTCAGTGCACAGAACGATTCACTGCCGGTAGTCACATCGGCAGTGATGGTGGGCTTAGGACCCACCCGTCAGTTGGATACCTATTTATCACAGGAGCATTTCCATGGCACAGGCTATACAGTCCTTGCCACGATGGAGCGTCAGCGTCCCAACCGTCATTGGTCAGTTCAGATGCAGCATCAGGCCAATTTCTCCACACTTCATGACCGTGCCAGAAGTCAGAATCAGTTGGAGGGTGCCTATAGTTTCTTTTGGGGCAAATACCGCGGTTGGCATCTCTTTGATGACCGTCTGTATGTGCAGGCAGGAGCCTTGCTCAATGTCACATTGGGATTTGAGTATAATACGGGCAACAGCAATAATCCCGCCCAGGCACGTGTGTCGGCTATGGTTATGCCTTCAGGAGCCGTCACTTATCCCTTCCGTTTCCTTCATCGTCAATGGGATGTCCATTACGAACTGGATGTGCCGCTGGCAGGCCTGATGTTCAGTCCTAATTACGGACAGTCCTATTACGAGATATTCCAGCGTGGCAATTATGACCATAATCTCGTACCTACCACGATGGTGAGTGCGCCCTATTTCCGTCAGCAGTTGATGCTGGATATGGATATTACTCATACGCTTACCCTGCGGGTAGGTTATCTGGGCGATTATCAGCAGGCGGCAGTCAATGAGTTGAAACAGCATATTTATAGTCACCGTATCATGATAGGACTGGTACGCCGATTTTCTATAGTTCACATTCGCCGATGAAACGTATTCTTTATTTCCTCATATTGCTCAGTTGTCTTACCTCTTGTGTAGATATAGATGAGTATGACGATACCCCCACAGGTAACTTCAATGCCCTTTGGACTATCTTTGATGAGCACTATTGCTTCTTTGATAATAAACAGCAACAGTATGGAGTGGACTGGAATACGGTGCGCACCAAATACAGTGCACAGGTGGATGATAGGATGACGGAGTCACAGCTTTTTGAGGTACTGTGTAATATGTTGGCTGAATTGCATGATGGTCATGTCAACCTCTCTTATGCGGGCGACAATGGTAGATACTGGTCTTTTCAGGAGGATTATCCCAATAATTTCAGCGATACTTTGTTACGCAAATATCTGTCCACAGACTATAAAATAGCCAGTGGTATCCGCTATCGTATCCTGGATGATAATATCGGTTATATCTATTATGGCAGTTTCAATAACAGCATAGGCGAAGGTAATCTGGATGAAGTCATCAATTATCTCATGCCCTGTCGCGGACTGATAATAGATGTGCGTGACAATGGCGGCGGACTGCTTACCAATGCCGAGGTACTCGCTTCACGCTTTGTGGATGAGAGTACCCTGGTGGGATATATGCAGCACAAGACAGGTACGGGGCATTCAGATTTCTCTGAGATGCAGGAACAGCGGCTGGACCCGTCCAGCAACATGCGTTGGCACAAGTCTGTGTGTGTGCTTACCAACCGCAGCGTGTTCAGCGCTGCCAATGAGTTTGTGAAGTATATGCATGCCTTGCCCAATGTCACCCTGGTGGGCGACCAGACGGGCGGAGGAGCCGGTATGCCTTATTCTAATAGTTTGCCGAATGGTTGGAGTGTGCGTTTCTCTGCCTGTCCTATTTATGACAAGGATAAACAGACCACTGAGTTTGGCATAGCACCAGATGTAAAGGTTGATATCAAGCAGGAAGACTTTATGCGCGGCCTCGATACCATTATCGAAACCGCGCGCAAAATCATAGCGGGAAAAGCAGGCTCACAATAAAGATATTGGCTGCCAGAATAATAATGTTCATCAGAATACCCACTTTCATGAAGTCGGTAAAGCGGTAACCACCAGGGCCATATACCAGCATGTGGGTAGGTGAGCCGATTGGTGTGGCGAAACTGGACGATACGGCTATCATCAGTGATATCATGAAAGGTACTGGATTGACGTGCATGCTCACTGCAGCTTCATATACGATAGGGCAGAAGATAGCACCACAGGCAGTATTCGAAATAAATTCTGTGATGAATGTTCCTGCAAAGCACATGGCAATCATGACCAGCAGCGGATGACCACCGCATACCGATAACAGTCCGTTGGCAATGGCTTCTGCCACGCCGGTCTTCTCAATGGGAGTACCGATAACCACACTGCCTACAAATATCATCAGTATATTCCATTCTATTGATTTCATGGCCTGCTGAGGTGTGCAACACTTGAATATCAGCATGGCAATGGCTGCTAGCATACAGCTTTCCAACAGAGGGACGATATCAAATGCGGACAGGAGAACCATTCCTACCATGATGAGGCTGGATACAATAGTTCTTCCGTTGATGTTTGGTATGATGTTGTCACTTTCAAAGAAGTGAAGTCCTTTTATTTCCTTGTTCACATCTTGCTTCGGTGGACATTCCAGCAGTAGCGAATCACCAGCTTCCAAGGTCATGTCGCGCGGACTTTCCTTGATACGTTCGCCTTGTCGGGCCACGGCCACCAGTGTCATAGCTTGCTCCTTTTCAAATTGGCTTTTGTTCATACTGCTGCCAATCAGAGTTGAGCCTGGGGTGATGTAAGCTGTGCGCAGTTTGCGGTTAGGGTCTGTTTCGCTCACACTGAACACGTGATGGTCGGCCACTACCAGTCCTTTTGTTTTCTTCAGTTCTAGTATTTCAGCCACTTCGCCGGCAAATACCAGTCGGTCGCCGCCCATGATAAATTCGTCATCAGCCACAGGCGATATCACTTCCTTGTCGAATCTTACGATTTCTATCAGTCGTCCGCCGTTTACGTTGTTCAGGTTGGCTTCTTCCACGGTCTTTCCGATATTGTCATTGTCGGAAGGCACCAGTAACTCTACAGTGAAATCTTTTGTTTCGGTGAATGATTCAGACGGTGCTTTTCTCACTGGCAGCATTTTTCGCATAGCCACCATGGAGATGACACCAACAGCCAGACAGAACAGTCCGGGAATGGTGGTGATGAATATATTCATGTGCTGTCCAGTACGTTCGGCATACATACCCGAAATAATCAGGTTAGGCGGTGTACCTATCAATGTGCAGATACCGCCCATACCTGATGCATAGCTCAGTGGTATCAGTAGTTTGGACGGAGCGATATTCAGCTTCTTTGCCCATATCTTCACAATATTCACAAACAAGGCTACTACTGTGGTATTGCTCAGTACAGACGATAGAGCAGCCACTGGCAGCATCAGTCTTACAATGGCGCCTTTGTAGGATTTAGGAATACCCAGCAGGTGTTTCACCATCCATTGTAGCACACCCGTGTGTACCAGTCCTGCCACTACGGCGAACAATACGCCAACCATTACAACAGAATTGGATGAAAATCCGCTCAAAGCTTCTTTCTCATCCAGAATTCCTGTGATGTAAAACACGGCGATAACGCCCAAAAATGCTAAGTCTTCAGGGAGATGGGTGAAGGTTAGCAATAAAAACATAGCCAGCACTGTAACGATTGTTATCCAAGCTGCTAAATTTAGTCCTAAGAATACTATACTTGCCATAATCAAATTATATATCTGCAAGCAAAAATAAAAAGAATATTCGAAATAGCGTTATAAAATAAAAAAAAAACCATTATTCCCTGATGTTTAGCCAATTTTATATTAATTTTGTATCATATATGAACAAAAAGAATACTCAGTCGCCTATTCCTTCGGCTGCACAGCATACGTCTTCGCCTATACTGTCATTACAGCGCCAGCGTTTTCTGTTGGAGATGGAATATCATGCGGAGAAAGAAGAGTTTCAGCGGCAGACCCAGACAATGGGATTGCAGCGCAAGGTAAAACGGGGCGATGTGTGGTGGCCTTTGAACTTGGGTCACAGTTATTACAATTCGCTTAATCAGTTTGTGGTGGAAGTGAGCCGTACAGGGGATACGGATATTGAACATAATTTCGAGTATGGTCGTCCGGTGGTGTTTTTCTCCACGGAGAATGAAAAAATCAATTACTTTAATTTTACCGCTGTCGTCAGTTATGTGAAGGACGACAGGATGGTCGTGTCCTTGCCTGATCCGGGACAGTTGCTTGATTTGCAACGGGCGGATAATCTCGGTTGTCAACTCTTTTTCGACGAGACCAGTTATCATCTCATGTTCGATGCTTTGGATCGCACCATGCGTGCCAGGGGGCGGTTGGCTTATCTGCGTGACCTCTTTTACTCCCGTCAGGAAGCGCAGCGTTTCAGCTTTGAGTCCAAGTGTTTCCCTTATCTCAATGCAGCCCAGGAGCGCGCCGTCAATGAAGTGCTTTGGGCTACGGATGTAGCCATCGTCCATGGACCTCCAGGCACAGGCAAGACCACCACGCTGGTAGAAGCCATCTATGAGGCGCTCATGCGTGAAAGTCAGGTGCTGGTGTGTGCACAGAGCAATATGGCGGTCGACTGGATCAGTGAGAAACTCGTTGACCGAGGTATCAATGTGCTTCGCATCGGCAATCCTACCCGTGTGAATGATAAGATGCTCTCTTTCACTTATGAGCATCGTTTCGAGTCGCATCCAGACTATCCCCAGTTGTGGGCCATCCGTAAGGCCATCCGTCAACTCAAGTCCAACCGCAAAAAGACGGATAACTTCCATCAGAAGATGGAGCGTCTGAACAGCCGGGCCACAGAGATAGAGATACGCATCAATGCCGAGATATTCGGAGAGGCACGTGTCATCTCCTCTACCTTGGTGGGCAGTGCCAACCGGGTACTGGAAGGTATGAAGTTTGGCACTCTTTTCATCGATGAGGCCGCACAGGCTTTAGAGGCTGCGTGCTGGATACCCATCCGCAAGGTGCAGCGCGTGATATTGGCGGGCGACCACTGTCAGTTGCCCCCCACGGTGAAATGCTTTGAAGCCCTGAAAGGCGGTTTGGGTACAACCCTGATGGAGCGTATCGTGGCTAATAAACCGGAAGTGGTGACATTGCTTACCATGCAGTATAGGATGAACGAAGAAATCATGCGATTCTCTAGCGATTGGTTTTATGATGGCAAAGTGCTCTCTGCGCCAGAAGTGAAGATGCGCAGCATCCTCGATTTGGATACGCCCATGTCATGGATAGATACAGCCGGCATCGGTGAGGAGACTTTCGTAGGAGAAACATTCGGTCGTGTCAATAAGGAAGAAGCCGAACTCACCCTACAGACACTGGAAGATTATTTCACCCGCATAGGCAAAGAGAGAATTTTGGATGAGCGTATTGATGTAGGCATCATCTCACCCTATCGTGCACAGGTGCAGTATCTGCGTCGCCTGCTCGTGAAGCGTGAGTACTTCAAGCCCTTCCGTAGTCTCATCACCGTCAATACCGTAGATGGATTTCAGGGTCAGGAGCGTGATGTGATACTTATCTCCCTGGTGCGCAGCAATGAGAAGGGCGATATCGGATTTCTTCGTGACCTCCGTCGTATGAATGTAGCCATCACCCGTGCCCGCATGAAACTGCTCATTCTGGGCAATGCATCCACCATGCAGCACAATGCCTTCTATCGCAACTTATATAAGTATGTACGCGCGATAAATATTTCTGAGGAGCCAAAATTGGATTTGGATGAAGAGGAACCACAGGGAGAAAAGCAGGATTCCCATGCGAATGAGCAGCAAGATTCCCAGAAGAATGAACCGCAAGATTCTTTGCAGAATCCATAAAAAGCAGGAAAATAACGGAAAAATTTGGTGGATTGCCAAAAATCCCGTATCTTTGCACCCGCATAAGCGCCCGTGGCGGAATTGGTAGACGCGCTAGACTTAGGATCTAGTAGTTCACGCTGTGCAGGTTCGAGTCCCGTCGGGCGCACTTTGTAAAATCGCAAATGCTTGTATTTCAGGTGTTTGCGATTTTTTTTCGTTCGTATAGCCCCCGCTATATTCCCCTCGCTTGTCAGTCATGACAGTTACTCGTGAATTGTTAATCGTGTCGCATAAAAGCAAGGATTTTGCGACAATTACAAGTTATTATGAACTTTTAGCCATATCAGTTGACCAGACTAATGAAGTTTTTATATGATTTTATTAGCAATCTGCTTATCTTTTCATTAAAAACAGGATGAATCGTCAAAAATATCACTATATTACTTGCTGTTTGCTAAAAAAAATGTATATTTGCCAACAGATTAAACTTTCCCAGTACTGTACAACTAAACTAATCGGATATGAATGGTGGAAAATGTATTCGTTTTATGAAATGCCTTGTTTTCGTTTGTATGCTGCTTATGACATCAACGAAAGTTGCTGGAATAGGCCTTAATGATACGTTGAGTCTGTGTGCTAATGATGCGTTTCCGCCTTACGAGTATGTTGACAGTAAGGGGCAACCCTCAGGATTTGATATCGATATAGTCTGCGAGATAATGGATCGTATTCATCATCCTTATAAGCTGGTGATGGCACGATGGGATAAAGCGCAGCAGATGTATATGACGGGCAAGGTGAATGTGCTTACGGGTGTATTCCGCCATGAAGGATTGGTGAAAAAATATAATTTCGGTTTGGGCTATGCCTCATTGTATCACTGCGTCGTGTTTCGCAGGGGTGAACAGGAATATTCCAACATTCAGAGCCTCAAGGGTAAGAAAGTATTGCTGGAGGTTGGCGATGGTATGTATAAGTTGCTCAAGGATAATGGATTGGACAAGGAAATAGTCTATGTTAAGAATATGGTGGTAGGACTTCGTATGCTTTCAGATGGTAAGGCCGATGCTGCCATCTGTGCTAAGGAGATGGCTGATTATACCACGAAGACATTCGACATCTCCAATCTGGATAAGAACGGCCTTGACATGTTACCCGAAGAGTTTTGCTTTGCCTGCAAAGACACTGTTACATTAGCCAGAATGGATGGGGCTTTGTTACAGATGCGGCAGGATGGTACTTATCAGAAGATATACGACAAGTGGTTCAATAATACATCCGACAAGATTCTTGTCCGTGTTGTATTGATAATTTTGGGTGTCCTGTTGATCATATCGCTTGTTTCTTTTTTCTTTGTATATATCCTCAGGAGAAAAGTTGCTCAGGCAGAAGAGAAGTTGTTGTCTCAGAACAAGCAGCTGAGGCAAGTGAATGAGAAATTGAAGTTTGGTATCAGGGCTACAGACACTGCATTCTGGGAGATAGATGCCGATACATATTCTTTTATCAGTTATAATGAGCGCCTGCTGGATGGTTCAAGAGAATATGGTCATCATAGAATGAGAGAGATAATGGATATTGTTCATCCTGATGATCTGGATTTACTTAAAAAGATGGATTCAGAATTGTCAAAGCGCACGTTGGCTACTTATGATGTACGGATGAAGTCCACTATCGATCAGCAGTGGCACCATAATAATATTACGGTAGCGCCATTTGAATGGAGTCATGACGGAAAAGTGCTGAAATATATCGCCTTTAGGAAGGATACGTCTCGCTATGTACAGCTCAATAATCAGTTACAGCATTATGCCCTTCGCTTTGATTACACCTTCCAGTCAAGTGGTATTAAGTTTTGGGAATTTGATGTAAAGAATGAGATTTTTAAGATCTATTCCAAGATGAATCAGTTGGAGGAGGTCATTTCCCGTCGGGAGTTTATGGCGAGATTAAGTCAAGAGGATCGTGTCGCCGTGCTCCAAATCCATGAGAACATGCGCACTGGTCGTCAGAATTCATTCCGCATCCAACTGAAGATGGATTCCTTTGCCGGGGATGAGCATGTACACTATATTCTTTTCAGCGGTATTCATGAATTTGGGGAATCTGACGAAGCCGTGACATCTTATTTTGGCCTGGCGCAGGATGTCACGCAGTTTATAGAGACGCAGAACCGTATGTTGGAAGAGAAAGAGAAAGCCCAGATTTCCGATAAACTGAAGACAGCCTTCCTCCACAACATCAGCCATGAGATTCGTACGCCACTCAATGCCATCGTAGGTTTCTCCCAGTTATTGCAGAAGTCCGACAATGATGATGAGAAGAAACTGTTTATCGACCTCATCAATACCAATACGGACAATCTGCTTGTACTGGTGAATGAGATAGTTGACCTGTCCAATATCCAATCGGGTGATGAGATAAGGCATGTGGAATACGACCTTGCTGATGACTTTAACAAAGTGATGGCTGATCTGAGTCGTCAGTGTGTCAGTCCTGAAGTGCAGTTCATACAGGACAATCCTTATCAGAAGTGCATATTGATGGGTGATAAACTGAAGGTAAACATGCTTCTCACCCATCTCACCAAGAATGCCATACGGTTTACCAAGAGCGGACATGTGAAGGTAGGATACCGCTGTGCTGACAATACGCTGACGATTACGGTAGAAGATACCGGTATCGGCATAGCTGAGGAAAATTTTGAGAGCATCTTCGACCGTTTTGTCAAGGTGGATAGTTTCTCTCAGGGCGTAGGTCTGGGGCTTTCCATCTGCAAGGCCATCACCGACAGGTATCATGGCACCATCCATATCCAGTCGCAGTTAGGACATGGCTCGATATTCACTGTCACAGTCCCCACAGAGATAAAAGTGATAGAATCATAGCACATTCTCAAAATAATTTTGTACTTTTGCAGAGTTGTATTTCATACACTATAATAATGACACTAACAACTAGCAAAAGGATGAAACTAACTTTCTCGTTATTTGCCCTGCTGCTGCCTGCTGCAATGCTGGCACAGGGTACACAGACAGATTATGACCGCGCTTATTCATTGCAGAGCAGATTCAGTTCTCAGCATGTCTATCATTGGGCGCACGATGTACAGTGGCGTGATTCCACGGATGTATTCACATATCGTATTGATACCCCCAGCGGCGCACGTTATCTCCGTGTAGATGCCGCCAGCGCCCAGTGCGATACCGTTGCTCCACCCGCATCTCCAGGGCATGCCCCTGCATCACCTTTCCCTAAGCAGGAGCGCCACTGGATGGAAGTGGATGAGGAGAATACCCCCACGGTAGTGCCTTCGCCAGATGGAAAAATGGAGGCCTATATCCAGGGATATAATGTGGTGCTGCATGAGGTGGGCAAGCCCTATTCGGAGCAGCGCGTACTCAGTCAGGAAGGCACTATGGCCGATTATTATTCCAACTGTATCTATTGGTCGCCTGATGGCAGATATCTCTTTGTCTGTCGACGCCAACCCGTAGAGAAACGTTATGTATATTATGTGGAGTCGTCGCCTGAAGGTCAGGTACAGCCCATCCTTCACCGGCAGGAATATGCCAAGCCCGGTGATAAGCTTCCCTTCTTCACTCCCGTCATCTTTGATACCCAATCGGGACGGCAGATGATAGGCAGCACCGCTCTCTGCGGCAGCCAGTATTCGCTGGATAATTTCGAGTGGAGTGCCGACAGCAAGGAAGTGACCATGGAGTATAATCAGCGCGGACATCAGATATATCGCGTGCTGGCGATGAGTGCCACCACAGGCGATATCCGCACCATTGTGGAGGAAACTTCCAAGACATTCGTCAATTATAGCCGTCATTACCGCTATGACTTGCCGGACGGTACCATCATCTGGATGAGCGAGCGCGACAACTGGAACCATCTGTACCTCTATGACAAACAGCGCGGTCGGGTGATTCGTCAGATAACCCGCGGTAACTGGTGCGTACGCGAGGTGGTGAAGGTGGATGAAAAGCAAGGCGTGATTTACTTTGCTGCCTCAGGAATGAATTCCGCCGAAGACCCTTATCTGGTACATTATTATCGCATCGGCATAGACGGCAAGCACCTCCAGTGCCTCACCCCTGCTGAGGGCAATCATGACGCCAAGTTCAGCAGAGACTTCCGTTATCTCGTGGATACCTATTCCAAGGTGTACAAAGCCCCGGTTACCGAACTCCGCAGTGCTGCCGACGGACATCTCATCAAGACCCTGGAGACGGCAGATATCTCCAATCTCCTGTCAGCCGGATGGCGAGCTCCTGAAGTGTTCACCGCCAAGGGACGTGACGGCAAGACCGATATCTGGGGCATTATCCAGCGACCTACCAACTTTGACCCTGCCAAGAAATATCCCGTGATAGAATATATTTATGCCGGACCGGGCAGCGCCTATACACCCAAAGATTTCATCTCTTACAACTGGAACACCACCTCACTCGCCGAACTCGGTTTCATCGTCGTGCAGATGGACGGTATGGGTACATCCTGGCGTGGTAAGCAGTTTGAGGATGTATGTTATAAAAACCTCAAGGATGCCGGATTCCCCGACCGTGAACTGTGGATAAAGTCAGCCGCCGCCAAGTATCCCTACATGGATGCAGGGCGCGTAGGCATTTATGGCGCATCAGCAGGCGGACAGGAGAGTACCACCGCCGTGCTGCTCCATGGCGATTTCTATAAGGCAGCCTATTCCTCCTGTGGATGTCATGACAACAGGATGGATAAGATATGGTGGAATGAGCAGTGGATGGGTTATCCCATAGACAGCAGTTATGTGCAGTGCAGCAATGTGTATAATGCCCCCAAGCTCAAGCGTCCGCTGATGCTCGTAGTAGGTGAACTGGATGATAATGTAGACCCCAGCAGCACCTATCAGGTAGCGAATGCTCTCATCAAGGCCAACAAGCCTTTTGAGTTGGTGGTCATCCCCGGCGCACACCACACCATGGGTGAGCGCTATGGCGAGCACAAGCGCTATGATTTCTTTGTCAAGAATATCCTCGGCATAGACCCGCCGCAATGGAAATAATCGTCGCCCGCCGCAATGAAAATGATATCAACAGTACCCACTTGAGACTTTTGGGACTTGAGACTTTTGAGACTTGAGACTTTTGAGACTTGAGACTTTTGAGACTTGAGACAAATGTGCTAGGTGACTTTAGACGTTTGCAGTGACTTTTTTCGTTTATTACGAAGAAAATAAGTAATTTTGCAACCAGAATTCTAAATATAAAAAGAATATGGGAAAATTAGTAATCAATTCGTACGACGAATTTGCAGCCTATAAAGGCAAAGAACTGGGAGCCAGCGAGTGGTTGCAGGTAGACCAGGACCGTATCAATCTTTTTGCCGATGCCACGCTCGACCATCAGTGGATACACGTGGATACAGCCCGTGCCAAGGAAGAAAGCCCCTATAAGAGCACCATCGCCCACGGCTATCTCACCCTCTCACTCCTGCCTTACATGTGGGACCAGATTATCGAGGTGAACAATATCAAGATGCTCGTGAATTATGGTATGGATAAGATGCGCTTCGGTCAGCCCGTGATTACAGGCAGCAGCGTGCGCCTGGTCACCAAACTGCACGAGATAGAGAATCTCCGCGGTATCTGCAAGGCTCAGATAGACTTCAAGATAGAGATACAGGGACAGCGCAAACCCGCACTTGAGGGCATCGCCTCCTTCCTGTATTACTTCAATAAATAAAGTAGTCTGTGAAGAGATCTTCCCGATTACTCCTCCTGTCGGCTATCGTCCTAGTGGCGGTAGCCGTCATTGTCATCATCGTGCTGCTGCTGCATCCCAAGCATCATCATGCGGTGAATAGTCGGCAGGATATCGTGGGTGCAGTAATCGGTGTGCAGCTGGGCACTACGGGTGATACCCGCGCCTCCGCCTTCGAGGGCAGGAAGGGTACCCGCATAGAGCGCTACACCAAGGCGGCAGATGCCGTCCAGGCACTCACTCAGGGCAAGATAGACTGTGTGATAGAGGATGAAGAGCCTGCCCAGGCATTCATCCTTCGGAACAGCAATCTGCGCATCCTGCCGCAGGAGTTCAGCAGGGAGCAGTATGCCCTCTGCATAGCCCGTGGCAATACTGATCTGCAGACCAAGGTGAATACCGCCATCAGTTATCTGCGCCACACGGGACTGCTCGACAGTATCCGCAACCGACATGTGCATGAGCATCTGCCCGTGGCTTATCAGCGCAAGAATGTGGCCCGCCCCAACGGCACCCTCACGGTGGCTACCAATGCCACCTATCCGCCTTACGAATATTATGACAATGGCATCATCGTGGGTATCGACATCGATTTGATGCAGGCTATCGCCGATGAACTCGGCATGACGCTGGATGTGCAGGATATGAATTTTGATGCCGTCATCACCTCCGTGCAGACAGGCAAAGCCGATATCGGCGCATCCGCCCTTACCGTCACCCCCGAGCGCTCCAGGAATATCTTCTTCACCTCCACTTATGCAGCCTGCAGACAGGTCATCATCGTGAGAGATGGTGCGATAGCAGCCAGCCATCAGAGTCTGGCGGATAAGTTCCGCAGCAACTTCATTACTGGCGGCAGGTATTTCTATTTGTTACAGGGACTGGGCAACACGCTGCTCATCACACTTTTTGCCATCATCCTCTCCCTGGCACTCGGTTCACTCATCGCCATTGTGCGTACTACGCATGATAAGACAGGCGGCCTCGTCATTCTCAACTGGCTCTGCCGCATCTATCTCACCATTATCCGCGGCACACCTACCATGGTGCAGCTGCTCATTATCTATTATGTGGTGTTTGCTGCCGCCGATGTAAGCAAGGTGTTTGTGGCTATTATTGCCTTCGGCATCAATTCTGCGGCTTATCTGGCAGAAGTGGTCCGCTCCGGCATCATGTCTGTGGACGGTGGACAGATGGAAGCAGGCAGAAGCTTGGGACTCTCTTATGCCCAGACCATGCGCCTGGTGATTCTGCCGCAGGCCTTCAAGAATGTGCTGCCTGCTATCGGCAATGAACTTATTACCCTGCTCAAGGAGACCTCCATCTCAGGATATATCGGACTGGTGGATCTTACCAAAGGCTCGGATATCATCCGCTCCATCACTTATGATGCCATGATGCCCTTGGGCACAGTGGCACTCATCTATCTCGCCATCGTGATGGCACTGAGTTATGGCGTAAACAAACTGGAAAAACGACTGGCCGAAAATGAAAGATAATACCCTCATCCTCGTAGAACACCTGCAGAAGCAGTTTGGTACCAACCAAGTGCTCCGCGATATCAATCTCACACTGACCAAGGGTGAGGTCATAGCCATCATCGGTCCTTCCGGTTGTGGCAAGTCCACCTTCCTCCGTTCCCTCAATCTGCTGGAGCAGCCCACGGGCGGCCACATCTTTTTCGAGGGCACAGACATTACTTCGCCCGAGATAGACATCAATAAGATGCGTGAGCGGATAGGCATGGTATTCCAGCAGTTCAATCTGTTTCCCAACATGACCATCCGTCAGAATATCATGCTGGCGCCCACTCAGTTGGGCAAACTCTCCAAGGACGAAGCCTATCGCCGTGCCGATGAACTGCTGGCGCGCATAGGACTCACCGACAAGGCTGAGGCTTATCCCCAGAGTCTGTCAGGCGGACAGAAGCAGCGCATCGCCATTGTTCGTGCGCTGGCGATGAATCCTGATGTGATGCTCTTCGATGAACCCACCTCCGCCCTGGACCCTGAGATGGTAGGCGAGGTACTCCAGTTGATGAAAGACCTGGCGCATGAAGGGATGACGATGATGGTAGTGACCCATGAGATGGCGTTTGCCCGTGAGGTAGCCACCCGTGTACTTTTCATGAGTGATGGCTATATCTCTGAGCAGGGCACCCCCGAACAGTTGTTCACCCATCCTCAGACCCCGCGCTTACAGGATTTCCTCAGTAGGATATTGTGATAAAGCCCGCCACTCAGCGGTTTTTTTTATGGTCTGTGAGGAAAAAAAGGCGCTTTCGTTGCCCATTTCTTTTTTTTTGTTTATCTTTGCCTCGGATGTAGTATATGAAAAGCTGGATTGCTATTAATGACAGTCTTATAGATGATAAATAAATAACTGTGTATGATGATGAATGAGGGCTTAGAAGAAAGACACCAGAAACGAACTGATTTACAGAGATATAGAGATTTGTCAGATATATCTCAGACTGGATGGTGGGAGTCAAATATCCGTACGGGTATGTATACATTTTCTGATAATATATGCAGAATCCTGGGCATAGAGGGCAATCAGTTGTCCTTCGATGATACTGTGAAGCTGGTCAGAGAAGATTACCGTGAATTATTTAAGTCAGAACTCTTTGAATTTTCCAGTCATAAGCGGAAATTCTATGATCGTCTGCTGCCCATCATGACACCGCAGGGAGAGATACAGATGAAGGGAAAACTCTGTTATCATTATGATGATGAGAATGGCTGCGGCAGTTTCGGTATGCTCCAGGTGGTGAAGAAGCAGGAAATAAATGTTGTGGATGATGCAGAATTTTCTGCACATATCCGTCATCTCGAAAAGATGTCCACCATGCTCACCGACTTCATGAGCAATAAGAGCGAGAAGCAGATTATCAATAATATACTGAGGAGTAAACTGGATGCGTATGATGTGGATTATGCTTTTCTTTTGGAATATCAGACAGTATCTTCGCATGCTCCCGGATACTACAGTGAGGCCTGTCATGAAGGATTCCCCTCCTTAAAGCGCATATTCGTTGACAAAGACAGAAATACAAAATGGATGGACAGTAAGTTGATGGGCGGTGACCCGATTGTACTGGATGATATCAAGGATATACCTGTTGGGGCTATAGACGATTATCGGCAGTTGGCGGGCATTCACATTAAATCCCTGATGCTCCTCCCACTTTTCACAGAAGGGCATGTCTGGGGCATCATCGGCGTGCTTGCCTCCCGTCAACATCGCCATTGGACCAACAATGACTATATGTGGATGCTCATGGCCGCCAATATCATCAGCATCTGCGTGAACATCAACAGAGCAAGGGAAAAGCGGGACAGTGAGATGCGTAACCTGTCGGAAATGCTGAAATATATGCCGATAGGATTTGCCCGTGTGCATGTCATCAAGGATGAGAAAGGCCGTGTGACGGATTATGAACTTACGCAGACCAATGACGCTGCCTGGAGTATCTATGGACTGAAGCGGTCCCCTGACGGCGTGCGGAGTTCCACGGTGCACAGCCCTAGCCATCAGGCAGGCAGTCTGGCTTTCCTGCAGCAGGTGATAGACAAACGGCAAATTATGGAGCAGCGTGAGCAGTTGCCTCAGGGTAAATACTTTCAGCGTTTGGCCTATGTCGCTGCAGAAGGCGAGGTGATGGAGTTTCTGGTGGATGTGTCGGCTACGGTGAAGGCACAGATAGAGGCACGGCGCAGCGACAAGCTCTTTAAGGATGTATTTGTCAATGTTCCCATCGGCGAGGCCATCTATACCAAGGATGGTGTGATGAAGGATATCAACAAGGCGTTTATGGAAATCTTCGGATTGAGCAGCATACAGGAGGCAGAGGGATTTAATGTGTTTTCTGACCAATGTATGAAGCAGGAATATATCCAGGCGCTGGAATGTCATCATGAGGTAACTTTCAGAGTGAATTACAACTTTGATACTGTGAAAAACTATCAGACGCACCGCCGGGGGCGCGGTTCGTTCAACTGCAAACTCTTCAAACTCTTCGATGAGGACCAGTATGAGCAGATAGGCTATATGCTCATCGTGATAGAGGATACAGATAAGATTATGGCGATGAACAAGGCGCGAGATTTCGAAAATTACTTCTCGTTGATATCTGATTATGCAAAGGTGGGATATGTAAAAAAGAATATTATGAACGGCACAGGGTATGCAGTGCGACAATGGTATAAGAATATGGGCGAATCGCCTGATACCAAGTTGAGCGATATCATAGGAGTGTACAGTAAAATGCATCCGGACGACCGTGAGAGACTGATAGCTTTCAACAGACAGGTGATAGAGGGTAAGGCCAAGAACTTCACCAGTGAGATGCGCATCCGCAGCGAAGAGGATGGCAGGGAATGGAAATGGATATTCATCAATACCGTGCTCAATAACTATGCGCCTCAGGACGGTATCGTGGAGATGATAGGCGTGAACTTGTCTTGCCCTGAAAAAAGTTGAATGGATTTTTACTTATCCCTGCTCTTAGTTG
>DAIRCP010000068.1:0-4192 GCA_036796635.1 Prevotella sp.
GCAGCCTTGCGGACCGATGAACACGATGATGACCTGATTCACGACATCATCATTGTTTCGCAAACTGGAGGAGATGCTGGAGATGAACGACAGGACGCTGAGGAAACTCAATCCAGACAATCCTAACGATACATTATCACTGGAATCGGTCATCACCATGTATGTTCGACTATTTATTGTGTGTGAACATTGTATGAAGGGCGGAGAGAGGTTTCAAGAATTTCTTCTTCTGCTAAAATCTTTCGTAAAGGTGTATTTGTGTACGGACAGAATTCCGCCAGATTTTCGTAAACGTATTGCCAAGAAATTCGGCACAGACGGCCACAATGCATGAACTGGTTCCGGTGATGTCCACGTGAGTGTCACCAGAACCTAAATTCCAAAGCCATGTATATTCATGATGGCGGAAATGGAAAAAAAATATTCATCTGACATAAAAAAAATATCTTTCAGCGAACAAGTTATCGTATTTATTCGTATTTTTGTGCCAAAACCTAAAAAACAAATATTATGATTATCGGAATTCCAACAGAGATCAAGGACAATGAGAACCGCGTCGGTATGACCCCGGCAGGTGTGTCCGAACTCGTTAAGCATGGTCATCAAGTTTTCATTCAGCAGGGTGCCGGTATCAACAGTGGCTTCCCTGATGAAGAGTACATATCTGTAGGTGCCAAGACGCTGCCTACGATGGAAGATGTGTATGCCAAAGCCGAGATGATAGTCAAGGTGAAGGAACCCGTGGAGCCTGAATATGGATTAATCAGGCAAGACCAGCTCATCTTTACCTATTTCCATTTTGCCTCCGATCCGCCATTGTTTGATGCGATGATGAAGTCGGGCAGTGTCTGTCTGGCTTATGAGACGGTACAGAAAGCCGACCGTTCACTGCCGTTGCTCATACCGATGAGTGAAGTGGCCGGAAGAATGGCAGTGCAGGAGGGTGCCCGTTTCCTGGAGCGTCCGCAGGGAGGTAAGGGTATTCTGATGGGCGGTGTGCCAGGCGTGAAACCGGCACGTGTGCTGGTCTTGGGAGCCGGCCATGTAGGCTTTGCTTCCGCACTGATTGCCGCAGGTATGGGTGCCGATGTCACCATTACGGATATCAGTCTGCCCCGTCTGCGTGAGATATCCAATCTGCTGCCTAAGAATGTGCATACCCTTTATTCCACGGAGCACAGTATCCGCAAGGAACTGCCCACCACCGACATGGTCATCGGCAGCGTGCTCGTACCGGGTGACAGGACTCCGCACCTCATCACCCGTGATATGCTGGGCCTGATGCAGAAGGGCAGTGTGCTGGTGGATGTGGCAATCGATCAGGGCGGTTGTTTCGAGACCTCCCATCCTACCACCCATACAGACCCGGTCTATACCGTAGATGGCATCGTGCATTATGCCGTAGCCAACATTCCAGGTGCTGTAGCTTACACCTCTACCGTAGCACTGACCAATGCCACCATGCCTTATGCCATCGCACTGGCAGACAAGGGATGGGTGAAGGCCTGCAAGGACGATGAGGCATTGCTCAAGGGTCTGAACATCGTGGCTGGTCACGTCACCTTCAAGGCTGTAGCCGATATCTTCGGTCAGCCCTATTGCGACCCGAAGATATTCCTGCAGTAAATGGACGGGTTGCAATCGCAGAAATCTACGAATTAATCAATAGGGAGGGTATGTCCTACAGGGATGTATCCTCTCATTCACGAACGAAACATCCGTATGCAAGAAGAAAACAGAAACACAACAGTAAGTATAGTCAAAGGTATAGCCATTATAGCAGTGGTGGTGGGACATTGCGCTTGTTATGCAGGTATCAACACATTTATCAATCAGTGGCATCTTGCTGCATTTTTCTTTGTTGCCGGGTTTTGTTTTAAAGAGAAGTATGTGGATACCCCGATAGAATATATCAGGCGAAGATTCAAGTCGCTGTATCTGCCCTTTGTGAAATTCGGCGTGTTTTTTATCCTGGCTCATAATCTGTTTTGGCTCATCAGTTTTGAGCCCACCTATTGGGATTTTGGGCAGACATGGAAAGAATTGTATAAGTTGGTCTTTAAGTTAAACATTGATGATGAGCAACTGCTTGGCGCGATGTGGTTTTGCCCGATTTTACTCATCTCATCCATATCCATGATGTTTGTGTTGAAGTTTTCCCCGCGAAACCGACATATAGGATGGAATATACTTTTCTCTTCTCTGGTTTTCGCAATAGCTTCCTATGCTTTGTCATTACATCTGTGGAGTCCTTATGGACTTTGGCAGTGTCTGGTATTGTCATTTATGATGATTAATGCCTTTTGGTTTAGAAAATCACTGAAAAATGAGAGGATACGGCATCTGTTGTCAGACAACAGGTATGTGAATATCAGTATCTTTACCGTCGGTACGCTGATATTATATATAACTTACAGATATGGGTTTCTTGCGGCTTTACAGTCAGGAACCATACCTTATGAAAATTGTGTTGCTTTACTGATAATTCCTACTGTTGGAGGTTTTACCGTGTTTTCATTGGCATCCTTGGTTAAAGACATGCGAAACATGAAATGGCTTATTTACGTAGGTGATCATTCCATGTCGATCATGGCATTGAATATATTGGCTTTTAAAATGGTAGGAGTAATCGTCTGTGCGGTGTATAGTTTACCATGGAGTGAAAACACCGTTTTTCAACACATGAGCTATACACATGGAAATTACTGGATGTGGGTATATCTTGTTGCAGGTGTGGGCATTCCTTTATTGTGTGATAAAATATATAGGAAGATCAGAAAATGATTATTACGTCATACCTGTGTGTGCAAGTGTATTATTTCATCCGTAAAAACTGAATAACTTTTGTTTTTCCTCCAGATGATGGTGTTTTCTCGATTATTTTATATACATTTGCAATCTAAACAGAGAAAACAACTATGATTCAGAAACTACTCTCCTTACCCCCCAATCTCGTAGGCAGCTTCCATGATATTACCGGATGCAGCCACGATGAATATTTCTGTACCAACGACCCTATCGGACATAAGCTCGGCAGCGGTGGTGGTACCACCTGGCTGCTTCAGCAGGCTGACGATTACTTTGCGCAGCATCCGGAGGTACAGGTGCCAAACCAAAAACGTATTATCCTGCATGCCGGCGGACAAAGCAGGCGATTGCCTTCCTATGCTCCGTCGGGCAAGATTCTGACGCCTATTCCCGTATTCAGATGGGAGAGGGGACAGCGGCTCAGTCAGGACCTGCTCTCCTTGCAGTTGCCGCTCTATGAGCAGATGATGGGCATCGCCCCGGACGGACTGAATACCATGATTGTGAGCGGTGATGTGCTGATACGTACCACACAGCCCCTGCAACCTATACCCGATGCCGATGTGGTGTGCTACGGACTGTGGCTCAATGCGGACATCGCCAAGGACCATGGTGTGTTTGTGAGTAGCAGAAAGCAACCGCAGTTGCTGGAGAAGATGCTTCAGAAACCAAGTGTGGAGCAGCTGAATGAACTCTTGCAGACACACTATTATCTCACAGACATCGGCGTGTGGATACTCAGCGACCGCGCACTGGCACTGCTCAAGAAGCGCAGTATGAAGAATGATGAGATTACGGAATATGACCTGTATGGTGAATTCGGATGTGCCTTGGGTACGAATCCGATGATAGACGACCCTGAACTGAAAAGCCTGAAGGTGGCCATCGTACCGCTGGAAGGTGGTGAGTTTTATCATTTCGGCACTTCAAGGGAGATGATATCTTCCATGGTGTCTATCCAGAATATCGTGAACGACCAGCGGGATATCCTCCATCTGGACCGAAAACCGCATCCGTCTATCTTTATCCAGAATGCAGAGGTGGATGTAGCCATGACCGTGGCCAACCAGAATATATGGATAGAAAACAGTTGCGTGGGTAAGCAATGGAATCTCTCGCACGACCATATCATCACGGGCGTGCCCCAGAATGACTGGGCTCTCACGCTGAATCCAGGCGAATGTATTGACGTGGTGCCGATAGGTGACTGCCAGTACTGTGTGCGACTGTATCATATAGATGACAAGTTCACGGGTGCGGAACAGCAGAAGAAGCAGTTCCCGATAGTGGATGACCTGACGGATATCCACCAGTTGAAACCATTGGGCTACCTGAGTGCTGAGGAAATATCCACACAGGCCAATCTGCGCAGACTCTTTGCCCA
>DAIRCP010000068.1:4292-8636 GCA_036796635.1 Prevotella sp.
CGTGATGTGTATATGGACCAGATAGTATGGGGCAGAAGTCCTGTGCGTATAGATATCTCCGGCGGATGGACGGATACACCGCCTTACTGCCTGATGGAAGGCGGCAATGTGGTGAACCTCGCCATAGAACTGAACGGGCAACAACCGATACAGACTTACGTGAAACCTTGCAAGGACCTGCATATCGTGCTCCGAAGCATCGACCTGGGAGCCATGGAGACGGTGGATACCTTTGAGGAACTCGCCCAATATAATAAGGTGGGCAGTCCCTTCTCCATCCCGAAGGCAGCATTGGTGCTGGCAGGATTCCATCCCGACTACTGCATGGAGCGCTATGCCTCACTGCATCAGCAGCTGGAGGCACTGGGATGCGGTATCGAGGTGACGCTGCTGTCTGCCATTCCTGCGGGCAGCGGACTGGGTACCAGCAGTGTGCTGGCTGCCACGGTGCTGGGGGCACTGAATGATTTCTGTGGTCTGGCATGGGATAAAAATGAGATAGGTATGCGCACCTTGGCGCTGGAACAGTTGCTCACCACCGGTGGAGGATGGCAAGATCAGTTCGGTGGCATTCTGGGTGGCGTGAAACTGCTGCAGACGCATGGCGGATTCCATCAGAATCCTACGGTGAGCTGGTTGCCCGACCGCGTGTTTACGGCACCTGAATATCAACCCTGTCACCTCTTATATTATACGGGCATCACGCGTACTGCCAAAAAGATATTGGCGGAGATAGTGCGACGGATGTTCCTGAATGAAAGTAATCAGCAGATACTGCTGCGACAGATGAAGCAGCATGCGCTGGACATGGCACAGGCCATACAGCGGGAAGACTTCCTGGAGATGGGTAACTGTCTGCGTCGCAACTGGCTTCAGAACCAGCAGCTGGACAGCGGCACCAATCCCGATGCGGTGCGGGCACTGACCAGGCAGATAGATGACCTCTGTCTGGGATATAAACTGCCCGGTGCAGGTGGTGGCGGTTATCTCTATATGGTAGCAAAAGATGTGGAGGCTGCGGGCAGAATCAGAACGATACTCACAGACCATGCACTCTCAGCTACAGCCCGTTTCGTGGATATGACGCTGAGTCAGGACGGACTGGAAATCAGCAGGAGCTAGTGGTCCATCAGGAATGAGCAATTGAGAAAAGAAAAAATGAAGTTTAGGACAGAAGTTGAAATCAAAGAGTCGGACTGGAAGATAGAACCAGGCGAGAAAATGCTTTTCGTGGGGTCCTGTTTTGCTGACAAGATAGGTCAGCGCTTTGCGGACGAACGGTTTCGGACGGTGGTGAATCCGGACGGCGTGATGTATAATCCCGCCAGTATCCTCCATACCGTAGAGCGGTTGTATGCCGATGAAGCCACAGGTGATGAAGCACCTTACGGCGTGGCGGTGTTCACACTGGGCACCAACCACGTATATCGTCTCAGAGAAACGGGCGAGATAGTGGATAACTGCATGAAGCGTCCGCAACGGCTTTTCCAGGAGGAGAAGTTGAGCATCGCAGATTGTGCCGGATATCTCCGTCAGGCCATCGACATTCTGCTGCGCCATCAGCCTCAAATCCATATCATCCTCACCGTGAGTCCCATCCGCTATGCCAAATACGGTTATCATGAGAGTCAACTGTCCAAGGCCACACTCCTGTTGGCATGCGAGAGCGTGGGACAGACTTATCCCGAGCAGGTGACTTATTTCCCTTCTTACGAACTTGTGAATGATGAACTGCGCGACTATCGCTTCTATGCGGAAGACATGCTGCATCCCAATGACCAGGCAGTGAGTTACATCTGGGAACGACTGGGCGATACCTACTTCTCATCAGCCACGAGGCAGTATCTCGAAGCATGGCGACCCGTGAAAGAAGCACTCCGCCACAAGCCATTCCATCCTGAGTCAGAAGCTTATCAGACCTTTATGAAGAAGACACGGGAACAGCTGGAAATACTGAAACAGAAGTATCCGATGATGGCGGATGAATAAATATGCCGTATCAATAAGAATATAAACAATAAAAATAATATAAATTTTTGCGAAATCCAGATAGTTTTACTAATTTTGCAGCATGAAGTACACAATAGAGAAAATTACAACGCTTATTGGAGCGCGTCGCTTTGGTGATACTGAAGCGAATATCGGGTGGCTGCTTACTGACAGCCGCTCATTGTGTTTCCCCGAGGAGACACTATTCTTTGCGCTGCGTTCACAGCGCAATGACGGCCATCGTTACATTGCGGAACTCTATCGCCGAGGCGTACGTAACTTCGTGGTGGAGGATGTGCCGGAAGACATAGCCTATAAAGACTGTAATTTTATGAAAGTGGTTTCGCCATTGGAGTCACTCCAGCGTCTGGCTGAGCGTCACCGTGACGAATTCGACATACCTATCGTGGGTATCACCGGCAGCAACGGCAAGACCATGGTGAAGGAGTGGCTCTATCAGCTGCTCTCTCCGCAGATGGTGGTTACCCGTTCGCCCCGCAGCTATAACTCGCAGATTGGCGTACCCCTCTCTGTCTGGCTGCTCAATGAGCAGAGTCAGGTGGGACTATTTGAGGCAGGCATCAGTAAGCCGGGCGAGATGCAGGCTCTCCGCGATATGATTCAACCTACCATCGGCGTGCTGACCAGTCTGGGCAGTGCCCATCAGGAGAACTTCCGTTCACTGGCAGAGAAATGTGAGGAGAAACTGCAACTCTTCCATGGTACCAAAGTCATCGTGTATGACCAGGATGACGATACCATCAGTCGCTGTGTGCGCAGAGCCGACTACAAAGGCGAGAAGATAGGATGGAGCAAGGAAAACCCACAGGCTGCCATGTTCCTGAAATCTATTGTGGCTGAGAATAATCAGACAACCGTAAAATATGTATATAAGGGCGATGAGGCTCAATATCATCTGCCTTTCATTGATGAGGCAAGCGTAAGCTGCAGCATCGCCGTAGCTGCCGTGGCCCGTTATCTGGGCCTGGATGCCAAGGTGCTGGATGAGCGGATGGCAAAACTGGAACCGGTGGCTATGCGCCTGGAAGTGAAAGAAGGACAGCACGGTTGCACGCTTATCAATGATTCTTATAACTCCGACGTGAACTCACTGGACATCGCACTCGACTTCATGAACCGCCGTCCTGACCATCAGGGCAGGAAGCGTACACTGATACTGAGTGATATCTACCAGAGCGGTATGGATGACAAGGCACTTTATCAGGCAGTGTCAGACTTGCTGCAGAAGCGTGGTGTGGAGAAATTCATCGGCATCGGTCCGAAGATTCAGTCGCAGGCTGATGAGATACGGATAGCAGATAAATATTTCTTCAAGAGCGTGGATGAGTTTGTACGCAGTGAGGTATTCGAGGGGCTGCGTGACGAGGTAATCCTGCTGAAGGGTGCCCGTCAGTTCGTCTTCGACCATATCTCGGAACTGCTGGAGCAGAAGGTGCATGAGACCATCCTGGAGGTAAACCTGAATGCGCTGGTGGAGAATCTGAATTACTACCGTTCATTTATGAAACCGGAGACCAAACTGGTGTGCATGGTGAAGGCAGATGCTTACGGTGCCGGTGCTGTGGAGGTGGCAAAGACCTTGCAGGATCATCGCGTGGACTATCTGGCTGTGGCTGTGGCTGACGAGGGTGTGACCCTGCGTAAGAACGGCATCACCAGTAATATCATGATTATGAATCCGGAGATGACTGCCTTCAAGACCATGTTTGAGTATGACCTGGAACCGGAAGTGTATAATTTCCGTCTGATGGATGCACTGATACATGCTGCAGAGAAGGAAGGTATCACGGGCTATCCTGTACACATCAAACTGGATACAGGTATGCACCGTCTGGGCTTTGACCCGGAAAAAGACCTGGATGAAGTCATCGACAGACTGAAGCATCAGAATGCCATCATCCCCCGCAGCGTGTTCTCTCATTTCGTGGGAAGCGACAGCGAGGACTTTGATAACTTCTCCAAGATGCAATTCGGGAAATTCGATAAGGGCAGCAGGAAACTGCAGGCTGCCTTCGACCATAAGATTATCCGTCATATCTGCAATTCAGCTGGTATAGAGCATTTCCCTGAGCGCCATCTGGACATGTGCCGACTGGGACTGGGACTGTATGGTATAGACCCGATGGATAATCGTATCCTGCATACAGTAAGTACACTGAAGACGACTATCCTCCAGTTGAGGAATGTGCCTAAGGAAGATACCGTGGGTTACAGCAGAAAAGGTATATTGACGCGTGACAGTGTGATAGCTGCCATTCCTATCGGATATGCCGACGGACTGAACCGCCATCTGGGACGTGGTAACTGCTACTGTCTGGTGAACGGACAGAAGGC
>DAIRCP010000068.1:8736-10267 GCA_036796635.1 Prevotella sp.
AATATCAATAACAAACCAAAAAATATCAAGATGAATTCAATTCAAACTACAAAAATGACCAACTATCGTTGGATTATTTGTGCCATGTTGTTTATGGCAACGACAGTGAACTACATGGACCGGCAGGTATTGTCGCTCACCTATCCCGGGGATGGAGGAATCCAGCAGGAATTCGGTTGGAGTGATGATAACTATGGTACAATCACTGCCTACTTCTCTATTATCTACGCAGTATGTATGCTGTTTGCAGGTAAATTTATCGACTGGATGGGTACTCGTAAGGGTTATCTCATCGCTATCTTCGTATGGTCAACCGGTGCTGTGCTGCATGCATTCTGCGGTATTGCCACCAGCGGAATCGTAACAGGTGACTGGCTCGTGGGTTTTGAGAGTGCCAAGGAAGGTCTGAGGGCATTCAAGGCTTCTGGTGCTGCAGATGCGGCACTGACCATTTCTACGGTGAGCGTATGTCTGTTCCTCGGTGCTCGCTGTGTATTGGCATTAGGTGAGGCAGGTAACTTCCCTGCTGCCATCAAGGTGACGGCAGAGTATTTCCCCAAGAAAGACCGTGCGTATGCTACTGCCATCTTCAACAGCGGTGCTTCCGTAGGTGCGCTTATCGCTCCTTTCACAATCCCTGTTCTGGCTAAGTTCTTCGGCTGGGAAATGGCTTTCGTGGTTATTGGTGCACTGGGCTATGTCTGGATGGGATTCTGGCTCTTCCTGTATAAGAAACCTCATCAGAATCCGAAGGTGAACGCTGCCGAGCTTACTTATATCAATCAGGATGCAGAGACGGATGAGGATCCTAAGAATGCCAATGATGACGGACCGCAGATCGGATTTGGTAAGTGCTTCACTTATCGTCAGACTTGGGCTTTCATCGTAGGTAAGTTTATGACTGATGGCGTATGGTGGTTCTTCCTGTTCTGGACTCCAGCTTATCTGAAATCGCAGTTTAGTATCAATCCTACGGATATGGAAGGTATGACGCTGATATTTGCACTTTATCTGATTACGATGCTGAGTATCTTCGGTGGTAAGTTGCCTACTTACTTTATCAATCGCGGTATGAATCCTTATGCCGGTCGTATGCGTGCTATGCTGATCTTCGCATTCTTCCCATTACTGGGCTTGTTTGCACAGCCATTGGGCGGCATCTTCTCGACACCTTGGTTCCCTATCGTACTGATCGGTATTCTGGGTGCTGCGCATCAGTCATGGTCAGCCAACATCTTCTCCACTGTAGGTGATATGTTCCCTAAATCAGCTATCGCTACCGTGACAGGTATCGGCGGTATGGCAGGTGGTGTAGGTTCTTACATCATCAACAAGAGTGCAGGTGCCCTCTTTACTTATGCGGAGGCTCAGGGCAGCGCATTCACATTCGGCGGCTTTGAAGGTAAACCTGCTGGATACATGGTTATCTTCTGTGTTTGCGCTGTGGCTTATCTCGTAGGTTGGGTTATCATGAAGATTCTCGTTCCTAAGTACAAACCGGTGATCGTGGAATAAGTGTTAGGTGTTAAGT
>DAIRCP010000068.1:10367-19437 GCA_036796635.1 Prevotella sp.
TAAGTGTTAGGTGTTAAGTTTTTGGCATCAGGGATGCTACACCTTATTATATATAAAGAGAGCACACGGTAATCAATCGTGTGCTCTCTTTGTCTGTATGGATGTAGCGTCCGACGACGTGTCGACTCGTAAGGCTAATCGATGAAACCTTGATGGCGGAGTGCGTCCATCATGCCTTCAGACATCGCTTCATTGTCTTTTTTGGTATATCTGATGTCTGTAAATATCTGTGCCAGCGTTTCTTTTTCATTGATTTCACAGAACTGCTTGTTCTCTTCCAATGATTCTTTGGCAGCATAATGGCGGTCTATGTCGGCGGCAGAATAGTCGTGATAAGTCTCCGCATGAACGAATGCTGACGGTTCCAAACGGTCGCTGAGTGCAGGCATCTCATCGGGCCACCCCAAAGTGATGGTGGCTACGGGCATCACCAACTTGGGCAGTTGCAGGGTATCAATAATCATCTGGGGCATATAGACTGTTGTGCCCAGGAAACAGAGGCCCAGACCTTCTTCTTCTGCGAGATTGCAAAAAGTCTGCGTGAAGAGCAGGGCATCTGTGGCAGCATTGATAAAGGAAAGAAAATTGTTGTATCCCGGTTGCGCCTTACGGTTTTCTGCCCATACGCTGGTGCGATGAAAGTCGGCACAGACGGTGAGCACTACCGGTGCCTGAGTGACCATGGGCTGATTGAAATGTGCGGGCGCCAGTTTGGCTTTCATCTCGGCGGAACGGGTAACTATTACACTGTACAATTGCAGATTACCCATGGTCTGCGTACGGGCTGACTGTAGGAGCAATCTGTCCAATAATTCACTGCTGACATCTTTATTCGCATATTTTCTGATACTGCGACGAGTCTCTATATTCTTCATATTATTCTATTTATAAATTTTGAGTATGCAAAAGTAGTGCTAAATTTTCAAAACGGAAAATTTTCCACATTATTTTTTTTGGAAAGTTTTCTAAAAAAAGAATTTGTTATCTCAGATAAAGTTACTAACTTTGCAAAAAAGTAATATATCATATAAAAATAATGGATTCTAAAAAAACATATACTTATGAGGAGGCTTTCGCTGCTTCCTTACAGTATTTCGGCGGTGATGAACTTGCCGCGCGTGTTTGGGTGAACAAGTATGCAATGAAGGATAGCTTCGGTGACATCTTCGAGCAGTCACCTGAGGATATGCATTGGCGCATTGCCAATGAGATAGCTCGTATAGAAAAGAAATACGAGAATCCGATGACTGCTGAAGAGATATTCCATCTGCTGGATCATTTCCGATATATTGTTCCTGCCGGCAGTCCGATGACCGGTATAGGCAACAATCATCAGGTGGCTTCATTGAGCAACTGTTTCGTTATCGGTCTGGATGGCGATGCAGACTCTTATGGTGCCATCATGCGTATAGACGAAGAGCAGGTGCAGTTGATGAAGCGTCGTGGTGGCGTGGGTCATGACCTGAGTCATATCCGCCCGAAGGGTTCCCCGGTAAACAACTCGGCTTTGACTTCTACGGGTCTCGTACCCTTTATGGAGCGCTATAGCAATAGTACGCGCGAGGTGGCTCAGGACGGTCGGCGTGGTGCTCTGATGCTTTCTGTAAGCATCAAGCATCCTGACAGTGAGGCGTTTATTGATGCCAAGATGACTGAAGGTAAGGTTACAGGTGCCAATGTCAGTGTGAAGTTGGATGACGAATTTATGCAGGCAGCCATTGACGGAAAACCGTATAAACAGCAATTCCCTATCGGCAGTAAGTCTCCTACATTTCAGAAGGATATAGATGCCAAGGCATTGTGGGGGAAAATTGTACACAATGCATGGAAGAGTGCTGAGCCGGGTGTACTGTTTTGGGATACAATATTGAGAGAAAGCATTCCTGACTGTTATGCGGATTTAGGTTTCCGTACGGTAAGTACAAACCCTTGTGGAGAAATTCCACTCTGTCCTTATGACAGTTGCCGACTGCTGAGCATCAATCTGTATTCATACGTGGTAAATCCATTTACCAAAGATGCTCATTTCGATTACGGCTTGTTCCGTAAGCATGTGCATGCAGCACAGCGTATCATGGATGATATCGTGGACCTGGAACTGGAGAAGATAGACCAGATTATGGCAAAGGTGAAAGAAGACCCGCAGAACGATGAAGTGAAGGGTGCCGAATATCATCTTTGGGAGAAAATTAAGAGAAAGAGCGGTATGGGGCGTCGTACAGGTGTTGGCATCACGGCTGAAGGCGACATGCTCGCTGCTTTAGGGCTGTGCTATGGTACACAGGAGGCCACTGACTTTTCTGTAGATGTACACAAGACGCTGGCACTCAATGCTTATCGCTCATCTGTGGAGATGGCTAAGGAGCGTGGCGCTTTTGAAGTGTATGATACCAAGCGTGAGGAGAACAATCCATTTATACTGCGCATCAAGGAGAATGATCCTCAGCTGTATGCCGATATGGCCAAGTATGGTCGTAGAAACATCGCGTGTCTGACTATCGCCCCTACGGGTACCACCTCGTTGATGACACAGACTACCAGCGGTATAGAACCGGTCTTTATGCCTATTTACAAGCGTCGTCGTAAAGTAAATCCTAATGATGAGGCCTCTCATGTGGACTTTGTGGATGAGGTAGGCGATTCTTACGAGGAATATATAGTATATCATCCTAAGTTCTTGGAATGGATGAAGGTGAAAGGCTATGATACAGGCAAGCGCTACACTCAGGAGGAAATAGACCAGTTGGTGGCTCAGTCTCCTTATTATAAAGCGACCGCCAATGATGTGGACTGGATGATGAAGGTCCGAATGCAGGGTGCTATCCAAAAATGGGTGGACCACAGTATCAGTGTGACTGTGAATCTGCCGAGCAATGTGGATGAATCACTCGTGAACCGTCTGTATGTGGAGGCCTGGCGCTCAGGTTGCAAAGGTTGTACCATCTATCGTGACGGCAGTCGTTCCGGCGTGATGATTTCTGTGGATAAGAAGGATAAGAAACCGGATAATGCCCAACCGATAGAGGATGATCATGTTATGACAGATGCTTCCAATTTGGAGGTGACGGAAATACGTCCTAAAGAACTGGAGTGTGATGTGGTTCGCTTCCAGAACAATAAAGAGAAGTGGGTGGCTTTCGTCGGTCTGCTGAATGGTTATCCTTACGAGATATTTACCGGTCTGCAGGATGATGAAGAGGGCATTGTGCTGCCAAAGAATATCACCAAAGGTAAGATTATCAAACAGACGAACGAAGACGGAACACACCGTTATGACTTCCAGTTTGAGAATAAACGAGGCTATAAGACAACAGTGGAAGGACTGAGTGAAAAATTCAATCCTGAATACTGGAACTATGCCAAACTGATCAGCGGTGTGCTTCGCTACAGAATGCCAATAGACCATGTCATCAAGCTGGTAGCTTCTTTGCAGTTGAAGAGTGAGAGTATCAATACCTGGAAAAACGGTGTGGAACGTGCCCTGAAGAAGTATATCCTAGATGGCACAGAGGCAAGAGGACAGAAATGCCCTAGTTGCGGACATGAATCATTGGTTTACCAGGAAGGATGTCTGATCTGTAAGAACTGTGGTGCAAGCCGTTGCGGATGATGACCACATACATATATCTACGCCAAGTGAGGATGTACGCCTATCATGGCGTGCTTCCTCAGGAAGGTGTGGTGGGTGGCAATTATGTCATCAATCTCAAGTTGGGTTATGATATCACCATCGCAATGACTTCCGATGATGTGGCAGATACACTGAATTATGCAGAGGTATATGGGGTACTGAAGGAAGAAATGGCACAACCGTCAGCGCTGCTGGAACATGTGGGCGGACGTATCGTTAAAAGAATATTACGGCAATGGCCGCAGGTGATAGAAATAGACTTGGATCTGATGAAAGAGAATCCTCCGATGGGAGCTGATTGTGATGGAGCAGGCATACAAATACATTTAATAAATAATAAAACTACGAAGTAATTATCAGTTTTTTAAGTTTTTTCATTACTTTTGCAAAAGAAAGTCTTATTATGGGCAAAAAGATATTATTGCTTTTCTGGATTTCATTAAGCTTCATGCTCGCAGCAACTGCTGCTGACAAGAAGTTTACCTTGGTCATAGATGCCGGTCATGGCGGACATGATGCAGGTGCTCTTGGTGCCTTTTCTAAAGAGAAAGATATCAATTTGAATGTGGCTTTGGCCTTTGGCCGTTATGTGGAGCGTAATTGTCGTGATGTTCGCGTGATATACACTCGAAAAACGGATGAATTTATTCCCTTGCATGAACGGGCTAATATAGCGAACAAGAGCAAAGCCGACCTATTTGTCTCAGTACATACCAACGCACTTCCTGGTGGAAAAATATCAAGAGGTCTGGAGACCTATACCTTAGGTATGCACCGTGCAGGTGATAACTTGGATGTAGCCAAACGTGAGAACTCTGTCATCTTGGTGGAGAAAGATTATAAACAGCATTATGAAGGTTTTGACCCAAGGTCAAGTGAGAGTTATATCATGTTTGAGTTCATGCAGGACAAGAATATGACCAAAAGTGTGGAACTGGCCAAATTAGTGCAAAGTAACACCTGCTCCGTGGCTGACAGACAAAACAAGGGTGTGAAGCAGGCTGGTTTCTTGGTGCTGAGAGAGACATCCATGCCTAGCTGTCTGGTGGAACTCGGATTTATCACGACTCCCGATGAAGAGCAATTTCTGAATTCTCAGGAAGGAGTGGATGAGATGGGACGTGGCATCTATCAGGCCTTTGTGGCTTATTTACAGAAATATGACCACAACTTCACTGTACCTTTTGAGGCGGTTGACAATAAATCTTCCGATGAAGTGGATGTGCCATCCGTAGTGCCACAGAATAAAGTGGAGCAGACTGTTGTGAAAGTAAGAAAGGCGCCGGAACCTATTATAGAGGCAAAGCCGGATGCGAAACCTGTACAGGCTGCGAAAGCTGATGCGAAATCGGCACGGACGGAAAGCAATGATGCTGACAGTGATGAACCTGTGTTTAAGGTACAGGTGCTTACAAGCAGCAGAAAACTGACATCGGAAAGTGCTCAGCTGAAAGGATTGGACGATGTGGACTGCTATGAGGAAGGCGGTCTTTTTAAATATACGAAAGGGTCTACTACCAATTATGCGGAGATAGTAAAAGTGAGAAAAGACTTATTGGACAAGTTTCCTGAAGCCTTTATCATCGCTTTCAAGGGTGGCAGTCGTACGGATGTCGTTCAGGCAATAAAGGATTATAAACGGAATAAATATAAAAAGTAATGAAGCATTTTACAAAGGAAATACAGATAGCTTTAGTTGCTATTGTAGGCGTTGTCGTGCTGTTTTTCGGTATGCAGTTTCTGAAAGGACTCAGTCTTTTCAATACTGACAATTCCTACTATGTCGCTTTTAATGACATCAGCGGCTTAGGGGCTTCCAGTCCGGTTTATGCAAATGGTTATAAAGTGGGTGTCATCAAGAAGATAATCTACGATTATAACCATCAGGATAATATCGTCGCAGTGATGGGACTGGACAAGCAGATGCAGTTGCCAAAAGGAAGCACGGCTGAAATAGAATCAGACATGCTTGGTAATATCAAAGTGAATCTGGTATTGGGCAAGAATCCTTTGGAACAGATGGAACCTGGCGATACACTGAAGGGCGGTATGGCATCCGGAGCTATGGCGAAGGTGGAATCAATGGTTCCAGCTATAGAAAAGATGCTTCCGAAATTGGATTCCATTCTTGCTTCTTTGAATGTGATATTGGCGGATCCTGCTATTCCTCATTCCTTGCATAATATAGAGCATATCACGAATAATCTTACGGTGACTTCCAGTCAGTTGAATGTATTGATGGGTGGACTGAATAGAGGCGTTCCTCAAATGATGTCTAAGGCTAACGATGTGCTTGACAATACAAACAGATTGACCAAGAAACTCAATGATGTGGATGTGGCAGAGACAATGGCGAAGGTAAATGCGACACTTGACAATGTGCATGAACTGACCAACAAGCTGAATAGTAATGAAGGTACATTGGGACTGCTGATGCGTGACCCTTCATTATATAATAATCTGAACGCAACGATGACACATGCAGACAGTTTGGTGTCAGACTTGAAAGCTCATCCCAAACGATATGTGCATTTCTCTGTGTTTGGAAAGAAAGATAAGTAAGAAGATGTTTCTATTTTTATTTTGTCTAAATAAATAAACTGATGGGTAAATGTTGGTTCCATACTAGGGCAAACACTTGAAAATAGAGCTATTAGAATAGATTTGGTCACGTTGGAATTGTTCTCATTCCAAAGTGACCATTTTTTTGTTAACTTATTGTTTTTCAAGTACTTGCAATTTTGCAAACAGTTGATTTGATAAAAAGTATTAAAAAACAGATAAATCACTAATTTACAGTTGGTTATGCAAACCCTTCCGTGATTGTTAAAAGAAACCCGATTTGGAAGTTTCAGAAAACTTTGTTATCTTTGCAGTCGCAAATGCTATTGTAAGTCTTATTGCGTTAATTTATTATATATTATCTCCATAATAATGGTGAACAGTCAGAAGGTGCTTTGGGAACAATGCATGCGATTATTTCGCGAAAATGTGACCGAGCAACAATATGTAACGTGGTTTCAGCCTCTCGTGTTGGAGTCTTTTAATACAGACACTCGCACGTTGTTGGTTCAGGTTTCAAGTTCGTATGTATACGAATACTTGGAACAATATTATGCTGCACTTATGGAAAAAGTCTTCGTCCGTATTTTCGGTACAGGTGTGAGACTTACTTATCGGGTATTGACAGATAAGGCACATAAGTTGACGACTGTCGTGGAAGCAGAACAGCCAGTAGAGATAGATGTACCTCAACAGAAGAAAGAAATTAACAAGGCACCCAGTGAGCTGGATGCTGCCATGCCTCAGGATCTTAATCCTCAGTTGGATTTACATAAGACTTTCCAAAACTATATCGAAGGAAATAGCAATAAATTACCTCGAACTGTAGGACTCTCCATTGCTGAGCATCCCGGAAAGTCTACTTTCAATCCTTTCTTTATTTACGGTCCCTCTGGTTGTGGTAAAACCCACTTGATTAATGCTATTGGCGTGAAGTGCAAGGAAATGTACCCTCAGAAGCGTGTGCTTTATGTGAGTGCACGACTGTTTCAGGTACAGTTTACTGATGCTGTTCGCCAAAATAAATCAAATGATTTCATCAACTTCTACCAGACAATTGATGTCTTGATTGTAGATGACATACAGGAGTGGGCTACTTCAGTAAAGACAGCAGATACATTCTTCCATATATTTAATCATCTGTTCCGTAACGGCAAGCAGATTATCTTGGCAAGCGACCGTCCTCCTGTTGATTTGGAAGGTATGAAAGACCGCTTGCTCACAAGATTCTCTTGTGGACTGATTGCCGAATTGGAAAAGCCGAACGTACAACTTTGCGTGGATATCCTGGATTCTAAATGTCGTAGAGACGGATTGAAAATCCCTGCTGACGTCATTGCTTATATAGCACAGACGGCTAATGGCAGCGTGCGTGATTTGGAAGGCGTGATTAATTCTTTGTTGGCTTACTCTGTTGTATATAATTCTGATATAGATATGCGTCTGGCAGAACGGGTATTGAAGAGAGCCGTGAAGATAGATAACCATCCACTTACTATCGAGGACATATTGGATAAGGTGTGCCATCACTTCAATGTGACGCAGCAGAATGTGTTCAGCAAGAGTCGTAAGCGAGATTATGTCATTGTACGTCAGGTGTCAATGTATCTTGCGCAGAAGTATACGAAGATGCCTGCATCACGAATTGGTCAACTGATAGGTAATCGTGACCATAGTACCGTGATACATAGCTGTAGTACGATAGAAAAGAGACTAAAGGTGGATCATACCTTTGTAGATGAGATTACCTCTATCGAAAACTCATTCAAACTGAAAAAGTAATTGTGAATTTATTCCAAATATTGTAGATTTTAGATTGATTTATGTCAATAAACATTAATGGGATTGTGATTTATTGATTTATATTAAGAGATTATTGGTAAATATTAGTAACTTTGCGCCCGTACAAAGACTAAAAATAGTCAATCTTCTACCTACTAACAGAAACCTAACAGCCCCGCCTTCGGATTGGTTCCGCGGACGGGGCTTATTGTTTTTTGATGTAGATGACATCTTAGTGAATGAGTTTCCCTCCTTCCAGTCCTGCTACCGATACTTTGATACGAGTCTCTTTACTGTTATTGAAAAAACTGATACGTGCCTTTCCTGTCTTGTCTGTGGCAAGATTCGGATTCCAATAGAGTGTTCGTCTATAGTCTGTGGGCTCTATTGGTTTGTAAAGACTATAATTTGGTTGGTAAAAGTCGGCTGGTTCGCTGAATCCTTCCAGCATGTAGTGACGGTCGCGGAATGTAGGTTGAGTGCCGTCGTCAGGTATCGGTACGAATTCCACTGTCACATCAGAACTCATATAGCTGTATTCCATAGTGGAATCTGCATTTCGCGGTTCGTAATCAGTGTAAACCTTAACATCCTGTAATCGCTTCAATAATAGATTATTATAGAGAAATTGAGGAGTGCGGTTACCGGTAGGCTTGTTTGCTTCATTTTCATCTGGAGTGAAACTGCGATAATAGATATATCTGTCATAGCGAGCATCTACATTGAACTTGTTATATCTGCCCATGTTGCCATAGAGGAATCTTGCTATCTGTATAGGGAAACTCCGCATGTCGTATTTACCAAAGCTCAGACCATAATCAGTAATATCATTATAGAGGTCATAAGCATTCCGTACGTATGCCGGTTTGGTATAGTCGATAGCTCTTCTTCCCCTTCGCTTGCCCTTTACGTTGATATTTTGCAGTTGGTGTACATCATTCTCCATGGATAAATTGCTCACACTGTCGGAGACTACTGGGACTACATACTCGGGCGCATGGTTCTGATAATAACTATATGGTGCAGTGAATATCGGATAGAACATCTCTCTCTTCACGAAATAGTCAGGATAGGCATTTTCGTCCAATACCTTAC
>DAIRCP010000069.1:0-19267 GCA_036796635.1 Prevotella sp.
ATTTTTCTGATTGATTTCCTCGTTTCTGCTTGCCAGCATACTCACAAACACATCGTGCTCCTTCTGTCTGGTAATCAGTCGAGCCATCATTCCTTTCTGGTTCAGCAGCATGATACTTCGCTGCTTGGTGAGCAGGTTCAGTTCCATCGTCTCTTTCTTCTGTGCCAGCACTTTCTTTTGATGTTCCAGGCTTAGAAAGTCCAATTGTGGCACAAACTCATCATAGAGAAGTTTCTCTGTTGCTGTACTCTTCGCCTTGATCTCATCGCAATAAGCCTTGTAATTGTCACAAGACTCCTTGTAATCGCCGATGGAATCATCATATACAGCTGCCTTGATATGATCAATATATGTATGCTCGTTTAAACGGGAAACGTCGTAAAGATTGGCCTTCGCCATATCGCCCACACAATATTTATAATATACATAATATCCCTCATCTATCAAGAACTGGTCAGTATACTTGATATGAGCCTGATGATAACAAGAGTCAAACTGATGGAAATAGTATTCCGCCTTTGGCTTATTCACTACTGTCTGGAAACAGTATAATTTCACATAAGATGAATAAGCAAATACACTATCTGTAAAATCCACTGCATTTTCCATACTCTTCTGTATACTCTTCTCACAGTCATCCCATCTCATGAGATACATATAGCAGCGACTGAGCGTAGAATAAATAGGAGCAACATCCTTACTTTTAAATTGAATGCCATATTCTATGGCTTTCCGATAATAAGGAACAGCCAACTTATAATTGCTGGTAGTAAAATACATGTCACCCTGTCGGGAATAACTGCTGACAATACCATAAGGATTATTCAGTCTGAAAGCCTCTGCACGGTATCTAGCAAGTTCCGTTCTCAGTAATCTGTAATTATGTTCCGCAATATATTCATAGAACAATGAATTCCATATACCAAAATAATACTGATGATAATGTGATTTAAGAATAAATGGCTTATATTTTTGGAGAAGTTTCCGCTCCATCACATAATCACGCATATAATGATAGTATCTGGTTTTCAGGTACAGCGCGATACATTGTGCCTTCACATCTCCCAAAACCTTTGCTTTACGAAAAAGCGTATCAGCCATGAGCAATCCCCTCTTCTCGGATATAAGATTATTCGTGGCCACATAATATCCATACAGCTCATCTCTAATCTTGTAGGGATTATTCTGTGCATCACATCTTTCGGTATTGAGAAGACAGGTGATGATTAGGATTGCTATATATAGACAGTACTTCTTCATCGATGGCAAATATAAGAAAAATATAAATATCTACAAATAAAAACCAAGATTAATTGCAAAAAAAATGGATATGTAGCACTTTTGCGATTTTAATAAATGGGAAATTACTATCAGATATATTAAATAAGAGTCCGCCTCTTCTTTCTCTCTTGAAAAAAGGGCGGACCAAAAACAAAGTGTATTGCCCTTAGGGGTCAACTACTTTTCGCGTTTTTATTTCTTAGGCAAAGCATTGCTTACCTTCTCTGTATAGGCAGCCAACTTCAGGTCAGCTGAGCCAAAGATATGCTCCACATTGTCACCTACCATAAAGGTATATGTCCCGGCATCGCCCAACCACTGACTATGGGTCTCATCAAAACTGGTGAGCAGTCTTCTCGGTATGCTGACGGACAGTGTCTCGCTTTCACCCGGACGCAGTTCGCGTGTCTTTGCAAAGGCTTTCAGTTCTTTGGCGGGTTTGTCATAAGCACCCTTCGGAGCAGCTACATATATCTGTGCCACCTGCTTGCCACTTACCTTACCTGTATTCTTCACCGTAACACTCACCTCTATCTCGTTTTTCTTCTCACTGCACTTCACATTGTTCATGTCGAACGTAGTATAACTCAATCCGAAGCCGAATGGATAAGCCACGGTCTTCTTATTGGTGTCGAAGTAACGATAACCCACGTAGATGCCTTCGTCATGATTCGTATAATTCACACCACTCATGCTGTTGTTATATAATTTGTCAGTGAGATTATAATAATCCGGCGTCTGCGGGAAATTCTTAGTAGAAGGATGGTCAGTGGCAGCAATAGGCCATGTCATCGTGAGGTGACCGGAAGGATTGGATTTGCCCGTGAGTACATCAGCGATGCTGTTGCCACCTTCTTCACCTGGTTGCCATGCCACGAGGATAGCATCGGCACGGTCGCGCCAGGAGGCTGTCTCCATCACACTTCCGGAGTTAATGACTACGATAACTGGTTTATTAGCTGCATGGAAAGCATCTGATACGCGGAATATCATATCCTGCTCCTGTTTGCTGAGGTTGAATTCACCATCGATACTGCGATCTATACCCTCACCGGCTTGACGACCGATGGTGATGATGGCTGCATCTGCCTCTGGAAGTTCATGCTGTATGCAACGAGATGTGATATCTATCTCGTCCAGTTTGGGTTGTCCCTGATCCAGGAACCACATCTCCGGATTCTTGTCGGCCTTGAGTTTTGCCTTTGCATACTTCACATAACTCTGATAAATCTCTGTGAGTTGTGGCGTCGTGCTGATGTTGGCATTTTTCAGTCCGGTGACCATGTCCACTACGTAAGGTACATTTACACAACCGGAACCTAAGCCACCACTCATGAAGTCGTAACTGTTTACACCGAAGAGTGCCACCTTGTCCACCTGTTTCAGTGGCAGGGCACCTGCATTCTTCAGCAGTACCATTCCCTCAGTGGATGACTGACGGGTAATAGCTGCATGAGCCTTCATATCAGGCTTATCGGAGAATTTATATCCTTTGAAGTGCGGGGTTCTGACGATGTATTCCAACATGCGCTTTACATTGCGGTTTACATCATCCATATTTATCTTACCTGATTTAATATCCTCTACCATGATTTTTGCCTGAGCAGGATAACCCGGCATCAACAGATCATTGCCGGCATGCACCTCATCGGCTACGGGAAGGTCTGAACGCAGACCAATCCAGTCGGTCATCACGATGCCCTTGAATCCCCAGTCATCGCGTAACACCTTAGTGAGCAGATCATAGTTACCCTGTGCATACACGCCATTTATCTTGTTATAGGATGACATCAGGGTCCATGGATCACTCTCACGTACCATCATCTCAAAACCACGGAGATAGAGTTCACGCAGCGCACGCTGACTCACACGTTCATCCACACGGGTACGGTCACTCTCCTGAGAGTTTACCGCAAAGTGCTTGGCAGATACGCCTACACCCTGACTCTGAATACCCTTGACCATAGCGGTACCAATGATACCTGTCAGGATAGGATCCTCACTGTAATACTCGAAGTTACGGCCACAGAGTGGATTACGGTGCAGGTTCATACCCGGACCGAGTATCACGTCACAGCCATATTCCAGTGTCTCATTACCGATTGCCTCGCCCACCTGTCGTACTAATGTAGTGTTCCAGGTAGAAGCCAGTGCCGTACCAATAGGGAAACCGGTAGCATAATAAGTCTGGGAAGTGCCTTTTCGGTGTGAATCAATGTGAACACCGGCAGGACCGTCGCTCAAGACCGTAGCGGGAATACCCAGTCTAGGGATAGCCACGGTGATGCCCGCAGCGCCCGCCACCAGCTTCTCCTGATGTCCCATGAAAGCGCCGCTGCCGGCAAATCCACTATTGCCGCCACCCACGAGCATCTGTACTTTCTCGTCGATGGTCATGGCGGCTATTACTTCATCTATATTGTCAGCACGCAGCTGTGGCGTCTGAGCATTTAATTGTGTTGCCATAAGAATTGATGTGGTAATTATTAATAATTTCTTCATATTATTGGGTGTTATAGTTTCGAAAGTTTTCTGCTATAGGAACTGATCAACTGTAGGGTGGTCTTGTCACCAGCAAAGACGGAGTTGAGTCCTTGCTGTTCCTGTGCAGGATCACCGGAATAATCATCACCCACCTGCCACTGTTCATGTCGTGGTTGGGCATAGCCGCCCCATCCCCAGAAGTTGCATCCGGCAAAAGGTTCGCCCTGCAGGGCATTCTGATACACCAGGTTGAAGATGAAACTATAGAAACCGTCACGTGCTTTGGTACTGGTACTTAGCGCGAACTGAAAACCGTCACGGGGATATCCGAATTCCTCCATCACCAGCGGTTTACCTATTTTCTTGCATATCTGCACATGATGATTGATATATTCCCGCGCATTCTTGCAGGCTCTGGGGAGATTTTCCATCAGCGAGTCTTTCTTTGCCCATGACCAGTTATAGGGCCACATGTGCAGATTACAATAATCAATATTGGGATCTTCACAGATGCGCTGCCACCATTCATAACTGTTCTCGCAACCCCATGAGCCTTCACTGCCGATGGAGATGAGATGATGACCGTCGATGCTGCGGATAAGTGCAGAAGCCTCACGCAACCATTTGGCAAAAGCAGGCAGAGCATCCGTAGAGAAAGCACGTGGCTCGTTGCCTATCTGCCATGACATGATGGCGGGGTCTTCTATATACTTCTTACCTGTATAGCGATTGGTACGGTTCAGGATGAAACGCACATAATCGTAAAACAGTTGATGTGCCTTTTCATTAGTAGCAAACTGCGACACATGATTCATAAAGGTAGGGTATCCCACCTCCTGTGGCATCATTGCCTTACCGGCACCTGCCTGTTCCAGATAATAGTTATATCCCCCACTCCATTCCCAGGAGTTGTTGAGATAGAGTACAGCCACCATCTTGCGCTTACCCATCTGCTGAAGCAGATAGTCCAGTCCTGCCAGGATCGTGTCATTATATACGCCTGGGGCTTCCTGCAAAGTAGGTTCCACCTTACCAGTCACATTTCGTTTACCGTCTGAACCTACTAGTATGCGCAGGTTATTGATACCATGCTGCTTGAGCAAGTCGAGTTCTTTGCAGAGTCGGGCGCGGTTACCGCCCTGACCTTCAGAACCGAGTATAGCACCATACCAAAGGTTAGTACCTACATAGTAATAAGGTCGTCCGCCCCACCATAATTTGCCATCATGTGCGGTGACGAAAGATGATTGAACATGCGTCTTCTGTGCATGTCTGCGCTGTGCATCAGCAGTCAGAGGTAACATGACAGTTATCATCAATAGGATAAATAGGAGTTTTACTTTTAGTCGTCTCATAAGCATAGGTTTTTACCAGTTGTCGGTTCTGAATGGGAATAAGGGTAATTCAGCCTGATTCTTCACATTACCCAACTGGAAGTTACGGAAACAATAGCGTACTGCCACGGGCTGCTTTACATCCGGACTGGTGATGATGATGCCTTTTTTCCAAAAATAATAGGCATTGGCTTTATGAAACACCTTGTCGCTTCCTGCCACTTCAAAACCTTGGAGGTCTTCATAACGGGAGATACCGCCGTAATCATTAGTAAGATGCACATAACAGGTATCATTGGAGATGCGAAGGTCCTTAAACTGTGAACTCTCGCACATCACATTCTGCATACCATAGTTCTTGTTAAGGGCGATGAAAGCCAGACGCTCACCCACCTGTCTCTTCTGTGAGGGATGTATCTGTTGGGTCTCCCAAGGATACACCAGGTCATTGGTACATACGATATCACTGTTGGGGATAATCTTGGAAGCACGCACCTGCTGTTCACGAAGCAGTGCACCACAGAGTCCGTTCACGCCGTCGGCATCCTGATAGTAAGGTGCTATCTGTACGAAATAAAAAGGCAGTTCACCAAGTCCGAACTCTTGACGCCACTGTTCCACGAGCAGTTTAAGCCGTTCGGAATAACGATTTCCAGGGTCGCCCACATTACTGCATCCCTGATAGAAAATGATACCTTTCACAGTATAATTGAGGATTGGATGGAAGGTACCGTTACCCCAAAGGAGCGGGTAATGATAGTCCCAGCTGAACTTCTTGGTGATGGCGGTACTGTCGAGTACCTCATCGGTGTATTTCGTCAGATTGTCTCTGTTGAGCCAACTTTCTACGCGCGTACCTCCTTTATTTGCAACAACCAGTCCAACAGGAATATCGAGCGCCTTATTAAGGAGTCGACCGAAGAAATAGCCGGTAGCACTACAGTCGCTCACCGTATTCGGGCCAATTACATCCCAATGGCAGTTGGCATCCTCCAGCGGTACAGAACTCATCACACTGGGTATCTTCACATAATGCACGCCTTTATATTGCGATGCATCTATCACGGCTTCATTACTGCCTTCTACAGGACAGTTGCCGAAACCGCGCACGGGCATTTCCATATTGCTCTGTCCGGCACATACCCACACTTCGCCGGAAAGCACGTTCTTGACGGTTACCTTGTCACCATCATCAAAGGTGATGGACAGTGGTGTATAACTGGCTTTCGGTACATTCACCTTAACCAGCCAGTTACCTTTGCTGTCTGCTTGTGCAGTGTAGACCTGTTTAGTCCATGAGGTAGTCACCTTGACCTTCTGTCCAGGTTTTGCCCATCCCCACAGACGGGCATCAGTCTGTTGTTGCAATATCATATTGTCTGCTATCATCTGCGGCAGACGAACTTTTGCTTGTGAACCCATAGTCAGGGCAAGTGCAAGCGACAAAAATAGTGTCCGTTTCAACATCGTATTTATTTTATGTTTTAGTTTTTACTGCTGGCATCATGGTCCAGATAGAGTCCGTTCAGACGCTTCAGGAATATCATCATCTTATTATTATAAAGACTCATGAAATCATTAATCTTGGCATTACCACCTCCCGGATAGGGAATATAGCAATGGTTCTGTTTCGGTTCGCCATAGTTGGCACCGAACATGACATACGACAGGCGCGACTGACCGAGTACCGGCATCAATATACTGCTGAAATAGGTAGAGTCTGCGATACCTTCCATACCTGTGGTAAGTCCCGCAGCCATGTTGCGTTCCTGAGCAGCATGCGTCAGTATCTGTGTCATCTGTTTCAGTTGGGCGGCATAAGCAGTCATGGCGTTGGCAGCAGTCTTGACATTCGTCTGAGTTGCAAGAAGTGTAAGGTTCACCACATCCACGTCATCGGCTATCCTGCCAGCAAAGGTCTGTGCATCCGTCACTCCTGCATACGAATAACCGAATATCACATTTGTCACATCAGCATCACGCAGCAGTTTGGCCGTCTTGTTGTAAAGGTTCAGATAATCTTCTGCACTCAGTTTGTCGTACCAGTGATTACCGCCCAGCGGATAGAGAAACAATACCATGGGGGCCTTGATACCGTAACCATCCTGAATGGATGCCAGGTAAGTGGCCATCTTCTTGGTATAGTTTTCCAACTGTTCATCATTATTATTAAAATCAGGCAGTGTCCAGGTGGCAAGCAGTAAGGCACCATGACGGAAGTTATTGAGCATATCCTTGCGGATGGCATCAAAGGAGATGGAGTCCGTATTTATTTTCTTTCCGCTTTCAATTCCCGCCAGTTCATAACCGATACATCCGGGACGGTCATCACAGATACTGTGGATGTCGCTGCGGTCCTTGTCACCACGCCAACCGATACCTTCAAGTGTGGCATACTGCTGACCCACAATGATACCCATATTCATAAAGGAGCGGAGATTCGTCTGCAGATTTTCTGTTCGAGTGGTCAGTCCGTTGCTACCCATTTCATCGTAGCTCTTTTTTTCCTTCTTGCCTCCACAGGAAGCAAGAAGGAGTGTGAATAGCATACAGACCCATACATATTTTGTTCTCATTTCCTATTCTTTTTTATTTGTTATAGGCATTCTTCATGGCAGTCACCACCGTAGGAAGTGTCCACTGAGGTACACTGCGGTCAGTACCGTCATAGATGCTCATCCAATAATACGTGGCGATGCCGAGTGCCTTCGCCTGACTTACCATGTCGGCTGCCTGGTCGGCTGCTGCCTGTATCTGTGTGGCAGTACTTGTCTTGGATACTGATGTTTTTCCGTGGGTACCATATTCACCGATGATAGCTGGAATACCCTTGCTCACGAAGTTGGTATTGAGCAGACTGAACATACTCTTGATTTCATTGCTGCAAGTACTGTTCCACACGCCATACGTGGAAAACCAGTTATAAGGCGAATAGGTATGTACCTCCACGGCCAGATGATTGCTCACCTTATCAGTTGGCAACTGTAGGTGCGTAATGGCATCCTCGCCACATGAGGCGGCATAAGTACTTACAATCAGATTACGGGTGGCATTGTTACCACCAGTATTACGCACGGCATTCACGAAACTCTGTGCATAGTTGTTGATAGCGGTATAACCACTGGTACTGAGGGGTGCATTCCATGTGTTCGATGCATCCAGCATTTCATTATATCCCTCGAAGAGCAGTCGCTGACTGTAGTCCTGGAATCTCGTAGCAATCTGTGTCCACAGTTTCTCGTATTTAGCCTGATTGGCAGTATAATTATCGGCATCTGCCTTTATCCATTGGGTAGAAGCATCGCCCGAACCTGTATCATGATGTACATTCAAGATACAGTACATACCATTGCTGATGATATAGTCCACCACCTCCTGAACACGGTCCATCCATTCCTTCTTCACATTACCGTCGGCATCCAGATGCTGGAACCACGTTACAGGCAGACGCACGGCATTGAAACCACCATTCTTCAGAAAGTCAACAGAGGACTTGGTAGTCACCGCCTGTCCCCAACAGGTCTCGTAACTGCTCACACTGGCATCAGTGCCTAACGATGCATTCCAGGCTTCCAGTGTATTGCCCAAATCAAAACCCAGTCCCATGTTGGCAACAGACTGCGTGGCAGTCTCCTCAATGGCAGTGGCATTGGTGTTCACCTCATCGCGGGTAATCACAGCATCTTCACTCATCACCTTAGTCCACCAGGCATCCGATGGCATATTGGAACCATACCAAGGCATGAAGTTCAGCCATTTGGCACCGGCATTCCAGGCATCCTGCACGTCAGCCGTGGCAGTATTGGAGGTACTTTCCGTACCACACTCAGAAAGTGTCACCATCTTGGCAGGGTATCTGCTCTGCAGTTCCTTATATTCAGTAGTCTGTTGGGCAGCCGTATAGCCATACAAGTCACGACCGATAATATCCACATATTTGTCACCGGGATACCAACTGTCATCATTACTGTAGGCTGTGCTGTCGCCATTATAATTCTGTGAGGTCCATTCCCATATCAGATTGTGCACACCTTTGCTCTGGAAATAGTTGAACATGGTCTGCCAGAGACTCTTGTAAGTCTCTGCACCATCCTCACCCCACCAGAACCAGGCACTGCCTGTCCAGTCGCCCTTGGTACGGGTGGCATTACCGGCTGCCTCATGGAAAGGTCGCCACATAGCCACAACGCCAGCTTCCTGCAACTTCAGCAGCACCTTGCACACACTGTCCATCTGTGCATAGAACCATTTGTTTTCCCAGGTACCCTGGGTGAGCGCATTCGTAGCTTTAAAGGTAGTTTCAGAAGGCGTACAGGTCACACCGCTGCCGTCATTACCGATGGTAGTGGATTCAGACTTGGGCACATTGAAGTGCCACATCAAATTCACGATGCCGCCTGCATCCGCCCATTCCGTGACTGGCGTGATGTCATTATAGTTAATCCAGTTGCCTGCTTTTTGGCCAGGCACATAGATTTGGATAAAGTCATAACAGTTGATGGCGGGATATTTACCCGTCTTCTGATAGATATTATCAGCCAATTTATGATTCCAGTTCACATCAGCCATCACGCTGGAAAGTGTCTTAGTACCATACACCAGTTTCAGATATTTATACAGTCGCTTGGTGGCATCAGTAGCCGATGCATCGGCAAGCGAGATGTCGCTCACGTCAGAGGCATGATAGATGCTCCAGGTGATATTATTGATGTTGTTCACATCGTATGTCTCCCAGGCACCTAATGCTTCCAAACCCTTGATATACACCTGCATTTTACCATCTGCAGTATGTTTTAGGGATGAAAGCGCATTATTTGTACCCGTGAGATTATATTCCTGCGTGGTACCGTCGGTCTTGTAGATGGTAATCTTGTCACCAGTGGTCTGAGCAAAAGCAGTGATGGCCAGCATGACTGCCGCTAAAGTGGATAATAACTTCTTCATCGCTTGGAGATTTTAATGGATTGACCATTTACATTGATAATATAGACTCCGCCGGGGAGTTCATCGAGACTGATGACCGTTGTATTACCGGTCTGTATGGGGGAAATAGAAACGATTTTACCGTCTATTGCGAATATTCTGATTTGATTGTTGTCGCCGTTTACGATGAGACGGTTGCCGCTTATCGTAAAGGGACTGGATGTTTCCGTGGCTTTGATGCCCGTGGTGGTGCCGTAAGTGAAAGTCTTCACGGTATAAAGATCGTAACTGGCAGTAGTCGTACTGCTCGTTACTGTCAACTTATCGTTGGCTGCTGTTATCTCTGGAGTTGCAGCAAGTGCAAATTCAATCTTTGAACCATCGCTGAAGGTAATAAACAGCGACCTGCCGGTATCGGCATGGGCTGTGATGCAGCAGATGGCTACTATAAAAGTAATGACTAGTCTTCTCATAAATATAGTCTTTAGTTATTTAGAAAATTGTGGCGTGGTGAGTTGGACCACGCCACAAAGTTACGTATTTTATTTCAATTATCGTATGGTTTACGGCATAATTGTCATCTTAGTCACACCCTGAAGGTCACCCTGGAGGATGAATGCTGTATTGCTCCAACCATCGGAAGTGGTAGTGATGGCCTTCATCATGTTTGCGTCAAATACCTGAGTCATGACAGCCTGATCACCATTCCAGTCGGCCACAGTTACGATACCGCCCCAGTTGGCATCATTGATCTGTATCTGTCCCTTGTTGGCTGCAGTCTTGTAGATAATCAGTTTACTGCCTTCCTTCACGCCCATGGCAATCAGATCGGCCTTCATGATACGCATCTTACCGTTTCCATCACTCCATGAGAAATTGAATGGCCAGGACACCTTAGTTGTACGTGGCTCATTGAGAGCGAAGTTAGCCAAGTCTTTTTCAGGACTTTCTGCAACGAACTTGCCTACGGTGTATTTCGTTCCGTCAGGACCTACCATGATGAAGTCATAAGTACCAGCTTCAACAGTAGAAGGTACCTGGAACGTCATGGATGTATTGGTACGCTCAGAGAACTTGCTTACTTTGACAGCGCCGATGTAAACAGCCTCTACATTATTGAAGTTCTTACCGGCTACAGTCACATATTCACCGATTGTTCCTGTATATGAAGTCTCGTTCACAGCAGGGTCAGAAGCTGCATTGATGGTGAGGGCGGTAGATGCTACCGTAGTACCATTCTTCAGATTCAGTGTAAAGCCTGTACCATAAGCGGCAGCAGGAACAGTAAGTGCAATGGCATTAGCTGTCTGAGCTGTAAATGCAGTCACCTTCAGTTCACCGTCACCTGGGAAAGTAATAGATTCCACGAGGTCGAGGTCAGTACCCTTAATGATGACTGGATTACCGCCTGTAACAATAGCAGGAGTACATTCAGTAACAACAGGTGCAACCAGTGTATAAGCCACAGTCACGGTCTTTCCATTGGCAAGTGTCAGCGTGATGTCGCCAGCTTGAGCCAAGGCAGGAACTTCTACAGTCAGGCTGGTCTCTGATAAGGTCTTCGGAGCTACAGCCGTAGCTACATTCGGGAAGGTGACAGAGGTCACGAGGTCGAGATCCTTACCAGTGATGGTGAGCATAGCGCCATTCTTCACAGGGTTAGGACTAACAGCCAGTTGGGTAGGTACCACGGTAGTGATACTGCCGGCAGAAATCTCCACACCACTCTTGGTGATAAGTGTTACTTCACCATCGGTAGCCGTAGCAGGCAGTGCCAGCGAGATACTGGTAGCCGACTGAGAAGCGAAGTTAGCTGCTGCTACAGTAGCGCCCTTGAACTTCACAGTTTCGATCTGATCCAGACTAGTACCGCTGATAGCCAGTGTAGAACCAGCTTTCAGATAATCAGGTGTGATGGCTTTTACCTCTGGCAGATTAATTACCAGCGCCTCTGTTGTTTCCATTTCAGTAGGCTGTGCAGCCAGGTCGGTCAATTTAAACTTACCGGTCTTTGCCTCTGCAGGAATAGCCACGGTGATGGTATAACGGTCATGAGAAAGGAACTTAGCCTCTCTTACGGTGTCCTTGTCAGCAAAGATGATACCATGCATCAGGTTCAGATAGTCACCCTTGATAGTCACCACGTCGCCTACACTACCCGTATAGTTCTTTTCAGAACCCACATAGAATTCAGTCAACTTGATATCCTCACGGTAAGTCACAGGAGTCACGGTGCGGATTACACCGCCCTTGACGGTCTTGATGACTACGATACCTGTATCGCATTTCTCAGCAGGTACGGTAATGGATATCTGACTGGGCACGCCACTCTGAATCACTTCAAACTGAGTGATAGGGTCAGCACCCGGCAGGTCTATCTCTGATATCTGATCCAGGTTGGAACCGTAGAAATAGAGTGTACCTCCACGGAGAACCGGACATGGACCGAAAGAGTTGAGTGAGATGGAATTTCCGTACTGGTCGGTACTCAACTCATCGCCGTTGTTACAGCCTGTCAGCGATAGCCCGCTGAGGGCTATCACCAACATGATGAATATATTGATATGCTTTTTCATATACTGTCTTAATTAAATGTTATTTGTTAGGTACCACGCGGATATTGTCTATCTTGATGATTGGGTGACAGTCCACGCCGTCAGGAGTTACGCTCTTATCATTGTAAGCGCCTTTCGTCACGAAGATAGTGAGACTTGCGAAGTCTTCCACACTGGAGAATGTAGTTGAAGCTGCATTGCCATCCCAGTCCAGATTGAAGTCTGTAAGTGGAATAGTCACTGTTACCCACTTGCCGTTGGTATCATAACTTGTATTGTCATTCACCCAAGGCTGATAGAGTGCGCGACCCCAACCGTCACCTGCATGGAAGAAGGTATTGTTGGCATTGTACAGTGTAATCTTGTCTGTACCGGCAAAGATAATCTGCATAGGAGCCGCACGCCAAGGATTAGAAGCAGGAATCATCATCTCAAACTTCAGGCTCTTGTTCTTCCAGTCTGTAAAGTCAGCCACATTGTTCAGTTTAGGACCATCGCCGTCAAAGGTCTTGCTCCATGTTCCAGCCCAATATTCAAAGCTGAAGTTACCATCATTCCAAGCACCGCTGGCAGGCATATCAGCATCACCGAGCATCAGATAGTTGCCCTTGAGTGATGTGCCATCACTCTGAATCTTCTGAGCATGCCATCCGTGGTTACCCAATACATTGGTACCATCCCAAGGCGTATCAAAATCGAAGAGTAAACCGCGGGAATCCTTATATTGGAACGGAGCCTTAGACTTGCCATACTTGGTAGTGATATAGAAGTTTTGACCTGTAGGCACGTCGCTAGGCATGGTAAAGGTAATCTTCGTCTTGGTGATACTGGTGATGGCACTTCTTGGCAGAGTATAGTTATCGCCTACAGTGACACTCAGAGGATAATTGTCATAATCCAGGAAATAGTCACCTACGATGGAAACCTCTTCGCCGGCAGCAGCCCACTCGTTAGTCATCGATGAGATAGTAGCGGCAGGGATAGTCACCTTGAAGTTATAAGGTATCGTGTCATTGCCGGATGTAATGAGATATATCTTGTCACTTACCGTTGAAGGAAGTGAGCTAGGTACAGATACGATGAGCGTATTGTCTGTGATGTAACTGGTATTGAGCACAGCCTTCTGATCATTGAAATAGATTTCTGTGATACTGCGCAGATTGCTACCCACAAGACAGATTGTAGCTTTCAGGTCGGCAGCGGTGAGCAATGAGTCCTTCTGAGCCACATCCACTGGTCGTATATAATTAATGGTAGGAGTGCCTTTGGCCACCTCGTATTTGTCGGGCTCGTCCTGACAGGAAGCAAATCCCATGCAGACCAGTGCAAGTACAACCATTAAAGTCCATTTAATATTTTTGATTTTCATAATTGTATATTCTTAAAGTGATTAATAGCTATAAGTACTACGTACATCCACATGGATAGCTTCAGCATTGCTGCCCAATTTAGGATTCAGCGCCACATCCTCTGTAGGATAAGGAAGAGTGAAACTGCTTGTAGTCACATTAGGAGCGGCAGTAGTTGTATCATAAGAGAACTTGCTGGAATCCCAAGTACCATTCTCATAATATGTCTTATATACCTCATCGCAGTTCCAGAGTGCATTACGCTTCTGGGCTGTGAGTTCTTTGATACATGCATTCACATCATAGTAACTGCGGCGAACAAAGTCGTACCAGCGGTCACCCTCGCCTGCAAACTCCAGACGACGCTCCTTCCATATATCATCAAAGGTGAGAGAAGTCTTCTCCACATCAGTAGGTACAGCGCGCTGGTGTACTGCATTGAATGCTGCCAGTGCATCTGCATTAGTCGTATTGCCCATCAATACCTCAGCTTCTGCCAGTACAAGATATACATCAGACAGACGAAGGATATGAGTAGCCAGTGCAGAAGCCATTCTTGCAGCACTGATTGTCATTTCAGCTACGTGGTCAGCATTGTCACCATAGATGTTCTTCACATTAGAACCTCCGCAAGGAGCCTGAAGGGATTTGGTAGCCGATGCATTATAAGTATCATCATACCAGAACTGGAGGTAATTGAAACCTTTCTTGCCGTCCTTCATGGTCTTGTCACGCCAGAAGTAACTGTAAGTATCGCCGGCCATCATAACGGTAGCTTTTCTGCGGGCATCCTTGTCCACGCGTTTGGATGGGTCTGTTGTAGGAGATACGCCGTAAGCCTCCATCAAGTCAACTGACGGGCCACGATAGCCACCCCAGCAGTCACCATATTCGTCCATTCCTACAGGAGCCAAGTCGCTCTGAAGTGTATTCTGACTGGTCCACTGTGAACCTACCGTCCATCTCCAGGCAATCAGACTCTCATCACTTACATTGTTGCTGCCGCGGAAGATGTCGGCATAGTTGGCCATCAACTTTCTGCCACTATTATCCTTCACATCCTTTGCATAGTCCACAGCCTTTTGCAGGTCATCCTTAGAGAGAGTACCGGTCACACCGGCCTTAGTCAGATAAACCTTAGCCAACATACCTTCTGCACAATAATAATCTATACGACCTGTAGTGCTCTTGGTCTTAGGCAGCAAACTCATGGCCTTTTCCAGTGTCATGATGATATATTCATATACATCAGCCTTCTGCACCTTACTCAGATCATTGTAGTTCTTTGCGGCAATATTATCAGAGTTATTATGTACGATAGGCACATCACCGAAAGTACGTACCAGATAGAAATAAGCCATCGCTTTCCAGGTAAGGCACTCACCCATGCACTGGTTGATGACACTCTGAGAGGCAGTAGCGCCCTTGAGTGACTCATATACTGTATTGGCATGTCCGATAACAGCCCACAGAGAGTACGACATATTGATCAAGTCCACATCCGTACCGTTGAGTGAGAAGTTCATGTATGGGCTTGAACCCCAGTACATATTGCCCGACATCACCTCACCTATCATGATAAAACCACGTTGGAAGTCATACCAGGGTGAATTGTACAGATAGTTCACGCCGGCAATGCATGCATTATCCGATATGTAATAATTTTCCGTGTTGTAATTATCCTCTACCGGACGGTCCAGGAAGTCGGAACATGAAGCCAGACTGAATCCCACGGCCATTACAGCAACTGCATATTTTATATTTTTGATTTTCATATTATATTCTCCTTTAGATGATTTAGAATGAAGCATTCAGTCCGAGTGTGAATGATGTAGGTGAAGGATAACGTCCGTTGTCCAGACCCATCACATTAGCACTGGCAGTAGAGACTCCTATTTCAGGATCGTAACCGTCATAACCAGTGATAGTAATCAGGTTAGTGGCATTGAAGGTCAGTCTCAGGTTGCTGAGTCCCACCTTCTCGATGAGATGTTTGTCGAATGTGTATCCCAGTGTAAGACTCTTCAGACGTACATAAGAACCATCTTCGATATAACGGCTGCTGAAAGCATCGTTATCGTTAGGATTATTGATAGAAGCACGTGGGAGTGAAGCATCCGGATTGGCTACAATCACGTTGGAGATATTATTGTACCAGTATGCGGGTTTACTTCCGTCTTTGGTAGTGAGGATGGCACGGTTTTCCACATCAGTAAACTGATTAGTCCATACACTGCTCATGCTGGTGAGTTTCATCTTCAGATAGTTGGCCACCTTATTGCCCACAGAACCGTTGATGAATATGCTCAGGTCAAAGTTCTTGTAGCGGAAAGTATTAGTCCAGCCGAATGTCCATTTAGGCAGTGGTGAACCGATGTTGGTCTTATCGTTTTCATCTATCTTGCCGTCGCCGTTCACATCCTTGAATTTTAAGTCACCCACGTAAGTAGTGTTGGTAGGATTATAATCAGAAGGATTTTTGCTCCAACTCAGCGTACCGTCAGCATTTGTGGTGTACTTATTTTGCTTCTGACGGGTATCAACGGGTGAATTGAGAATATCCTCAAAACTCTGATATACACCTACTACCTCATATCCATAGAATCCATAGAGACTTTCTCCGGGAACTGTACGTGATACCACATCACTCCACTGTCCATAACCCAGCAGGGCTGTACTTCCGGAGAGGTCTTTCAACTTATTACGGTTGATGGAGATATTGAAATCAGAACTCCAGTCGAAATCCTTAGAAACGATTGGTTTGGTATTCAGGGCAATTTCCACACCGTGATTCTCTATCTTACCATAGTTACCCCAAGGAGCAGCAAGAGCAGATGAGCTATTACCGCTGGTACCCATGATAGACGGGAGGATAAGCTGCATCAGCATATCCTTGGATTCCTTCTTATACCAATCGAATGTCAGGGCGATACGATTATTGAAGAAGCCAAGGTCAAGTCCTATGTTGTACTGTTCCTGAGTTTCCCATTTGATATCCAGGTTCTTCAGGTTGGCAGGGCGATAAGATGTACCCAGACCAGTATCCATGGTACTCATGGCAGAACCCCATTTGTAACCACCGATATTAGAGTTACCAGTCTGACCCCAGCCAAGACGGAGTTTACCGTTGCTCAGCCAGTCGCCAGCAATCTTCTTCATGAAGGCTTCATTGGTGAAGCGCCATGCCAGAGCGAAAGAGTGGAAACCAGCCCAACGCTTGTGAGGACCGAAGTTGGAACTACCATCATAACGATAGGTATATGTAGCCAGATAACGGTCATCATAGTTATAATTTTCACGAGTGAAGAATGATGCCATGGAACTGCTTCCGAAGCCATCATAGATCTTTGGGTTACCTGTACCCAGGGCAGGGTTATGTACTTCATCACTAGGCAGACCTGTGTTGTAGGCACCAGTGTAGTCATAACTGCTCTTCCATGCTTCCTGACCTACCATGGCGGTAATGGCATGCTTGCCTAACTTCAGATTATAGGTCAGATAGTTGTTGAGTGACCAGTAAGTATTACTGTTTTTCTGTATACGGCTCTCATTGGAAGAGCGGTCCCAGGTACCCAGATGTATCATCGGTTCGTATGTATCAGCCTTGGATGCGCCGATATCATAACCCAACTGTACGTGCCATACCAGATTCTTGATAGGAGTCACATCTGCAAAGATGCTTCCATTCAGTGACTGGCGGTTCAGCAGGATATCATCCATCATAGCCATAGCTATTGGGTTAGGATTGGTATAGCCCTCTTTCGACACGCTTGAATAGCCACCGTCGATATTATAAATCTGGATATCAGGAGTGGTCGTCAGAGAGTAGTTGATCAAACCCTCATCAGAGTCAGCCAACTTCAGACTTTCGTGTGTTCTGGAGTAATTGGTATTCAGACCCAGTTTCAACCATGGTTTGAGTTGTGAAGACAGATTTACGCGGAAAGCGTAACGATTGAATTCACTGCCGATGATGGTACCGTTCTGATCCGTATAACTACCTGATACATAATAATTGATCTTGTCTGTACCACCTTCAGCGCTTATCTGATGCTGAGTTGACCATGCCGTCTGGAATACGGCATCCTGCCAGTTAGTACCTACGCCCAGGATAGACGGGTCACTGAATGTCTTGTCAGGTTTGGACAGTTCGCCTTGGTCAACCATAGAATTGTAGAAATCGGCATACTGGCGCAGATTCATCACATCCACGCGCTTGTTCTGACGTGATACGGTAACAGAACCGTTGTAGCTGAACTTAGCATCGCCAGATTTACCTTTCTTAGTAGTAATCAGTACCACACCATTAGCAGCCTGAGCACCATAGATGGCATTGGCAGAAGCATCCTTCAGCACCTCTATACTCACGATGTCAGAGGGATCAAGCAGAGACAGCGGAGACACCGTAGAGTGCGTACCGTTACCCAGTTTGTCACCCAGACCGAGACTGGCACCACTGTTACCCTGAGCCTGGAAAATCACACCGTCCACCACATACAATGGGTCGGCACCGGCATTGATAGTGGCGGCACCACGGATGTTGACAGTGACAGCAGAACCAGGTGCACCAGATGTCTGCACAGCGTTTACACCGGCGATACGACCCTGGAAGCTCTGATCCAGGTTAGTAATAGGAGCAGACTTCAGAGTCTTCTCATCCATAGAAGCGGAAGCACCGGCAAGGTCACTCTTCTTCATGGCACCGTAACCTACGACTACCACTTCGTCCAGGTTCTTGCTGTCTTCCTGCAAAGTGATTTTTGATGAATTTACGCCCGCCTTTACTTCTTTGGGGAGGTATCCCACATAAGTAATGACGAGGGTGGAACCCTTAGGAGCATCGATGGCATAGTTACCGTTGAAGTCGGTTATCACACCGTTCTTGGCTCCCTTCACACGCACTGTGGCACCGATAATCGGACCCTGAGAGTCAGATACGGTACCTGTGACCTTCTTGTTTTGTTGCAGTTCATTCATACTGGGACTGTCCGCAGCATAAACTTGAGGTGTATAGCTCAAGACGAGACATGAGCACAACCCGGTGAGCAACATCACACTTTGTTTTTTTAGATTCATAGATTTATATTTAGATATTGTATATATAGTTTCGGATACTTTATTATTGTAGTTACTTATTTAGGATAAGTATTTGGTAATTCACTTTATTTTCGATTGCAAAGATAGGCTATTTCCCTTTAAACCATTAACACTATTTTTGCGAATGATAATACTTTTTTATGATAAAGGCTAAAAAAGTGTGATTTTTAACACATTTTGCCCCCATTTCAGCCAAAATTGAATAAAATCATCCCCCAATACACACAAAGTATTGGGGGATATC
>DAIRCP010000070.1:0-19076 GCA_036796635.1 Prevotella sp.
TATCAACTCCTTTTATATATATTATATTATAATTAAGTATCAAATATTAAAAGCCTATGAAGAATAGACACTTAGATGTTTGAGACGTGTGACATTTGTGACATTTGCGACAAAACTATTATAACAAGCTTATTTATAGATATTTACGCAAAACCACGAAGTGGTCGAGTGTCACAAATGTCACACAACGGAAAAGTAAAGCCATCAAGTGCATCGTCATCAGAGAAGAACCATATTGGGCCAAGGGCTATCACGTAAAGCTTACGTAAGCAGCAAATCTTTTAACAGATTTAGCGACGGGAGTGCAGTCCGCATACATTTCATACATAATTATTAATAAAAAAGGCTGATTCTTGCAATTTTCTCAATAAAAATGTGTAACTTTGCAGCTCAAATCGCGAATTATATAACAAGAGATGAGTAATAAAGAGAATCAGAAGCAATTTTCAATGATTGCTGATATTGAAGGCAACTTCGAGGACTTGGCAAATGTAAAGGTACCTGATACGGTGCCTGTCCTCACATTAAGAAACATGGTGGTATTCCCCGGAGTAGTGACGCCACTGCTTATTGGAAGACAATCAAGCCTCAAACTAATCAACAATGCTGCAAAGACTGAAAAGATAATAGCTGTCGTATGTCAGCGTGACGCAAATTTCGAGGAACCGGTAATGGAAGATATCTACCCGATTGGCGTGTATGCCAAAGTGGTAAGGGTATTGACTATGCCTAACGGAAATGTCACTGCCATCATACAGGCTTTAGGAAGAATGATGGTGAACAGTATCACCCGCGAGCACCCATATCTTTTAGGAACGACAACCAAACTCCAGGAAATAGGAGCACCTGCAAACAGCACTACTTTCAAGACCGCTATGGAGGACTTGAGGAAATTGGCTGATCAATATATCAAACTGAATGATGAAGTACCAGATGATACAGGCTACGCCATCAAGAATGTGAATGACAATACGCTGGCACTGCACTTCATATGCAGCAATCTGGACATTCCCGTGAAAGAGCGCTACAGTCTGCTTTCCACGAATAAAATCATGGACAGAGTACTCAAGGCGATGAAGATATTAAACCGTGAGATTTCGCTCCTGCAGCTCAAGATGGAGATACGCGACAAGACGCGCGATGACATCGACGAACAGCAAAAGAACTATTTCCTCCAGCAGCAAATAAAGAATCTGCAGGCTGAAATTGGCGATGAAACCAATTCGGAAACTTATCAGCTCAATGAAAAGGCCCGTAAGAAGAAATGGAGTCAAGAAGTGGCTGAACTCTTCCAGAAGGAAGTGCTCAAACTGGAGCAGCTGAATCCGCAGAATCCGGATTACAATGTACAGCTCAATTATCTTCAGACAATGGTGGCATTACCTTGGGGTGAATTCACCAAAGATGACCTGAATCTGAAGCGTGCCCAGAAGGTGCTGGACAAGAACCATTATGGCATGGAGAAAGTAAAGGAGCGCATCCTGGAATACATGGCTGTGCTGAATTTGAGAGGAGACCTCAAGTCACCTATCCTCTGTCTATATGGCCCTCCCGGAGTAGGAAAGACCAGTCTGGGGCGCAGCATTGCCGATGCGATGAAGCGCAAATATGTGAGAGTGTCGCTGGGCGGTCTGCATGATGAATCTGAAATACGCGGCCATCGCCGTACATACATCGGAGCTATGCCCGGACGTATCCTCAAGAATATCCAGAAGGCCGGTTCCAGCAATCCTGTATTTATACTGGACGAAATAGACAAGGTGACACAGAACACCGTGAACGGCGACCCTGCTTCTGCACTGCTGGAAGTACTCGACCCTGAACAGAACACCACTTTCCACGATAACTACCTGGATTTGGATTATGATTTGTCCAAGGTACTCTTTATCGCCACTGCGAATAATCTGAGTACTATCCCTACCCCATTGCTCGACCGTATGGAAGTAATCGAGGTGAGCGGATATATCACAGAAGAGAAGATAGAGATTGCCAGACAGCATCTGATTCCGAAAGAGAAAGATAATACTGGCCTCGCTGCCAATAAGAAACTGACTTTCACCAAAGAAGCTATCGAAAAAATCATCGAGCAATATACCCGTGAAAGTGGCGTGAGACAGTTGGAGAAACAGATCAACAAGGCATTCAGAAAGTTGGCGCTGAAGGTAACTCAGGACGGAACACTCCCCTACGAGAAGATTACGCCGACTGAAATAGAGGATCTGCTGGGCAATCCCCCATTCTACCGCGACATCTACCAAGGCAATGACTATGCCGGCGTAGTGACAGGTCTGGCATGGACCAGCGTGGGTGGCGAGATACTCTTCATAGAGACCTCACTGAGCAAGGGTAAAGGCAGCAAACTCACACTGACCGGTAACCTCGGCGACGTGATGAAGGAAAGTGCTGTACTGGCATTGGAATACGTAAAGGCTCATGCAGAAACCCTGAAACTGGACTATCGGATCTTCGACCATTACAATATCCACATCCACGTGCCGGAAGGTGCCACTCCTAAGGATGGACCTTCTGCAGGTATCACCATTGCCACCAGTATTGCCTCTGCACTTACCCAGCGCAAAGTGCGCAAGAATACCGCAATGACCGGTGAGATAACGCTGAGAGGCAAGGTATTGCCCGTGGGTGGTATCAAGGAGAAGATACTGGCTGCCAAGCGTGCCGGCATCACAGACATCGTGATGTGCAAGGACAATGAGAAGGACATCAATGAGATACCTGCCATATATTTAAAAGGTGTAACATTCCATTATGTAGAGGATGTGCAGGATGTGTGGAAATTTGCGCTGACAGACGAGAAAGTGGAAAATCCGCTTACATTCGAGATTGAAGAAGAACAGGATGAAAATAAGAAAAACTAGTATTTATGACTTTTGAACTGCAGCATACCGATACAGCAAGCGATGCGAGAACCGGACTCATAACAACCGACCACGGACAGATAAAGACCCCTATCTTTATGCCTGTAGGTACGGTGGGAAGTGTGAAGGGAGTTCACTTCAGCGAACTGCGGCAACAGATTAAAGCTCAGATAATTTTAGGTAATACATATCATCTGTATCTTCGTCCGGGACTGGAAGTGCTGCGGGCTGCAGGAGGCTTACATCAGTTCGGCGGATGGGACCGCCCTATTCTGACAGACTCCGGTGGCTTTCAGGTATTTTCACTCACTGGCATACGTAAATTGACCGAACAGGGTTGTGAGTTTCGCAGTCACATTGATGGCAGCAAACATATCTTTACGCCGGAGAATGTGATGGATACGGAACGCGTGATAGGCGCAGACATCATGATGGCATTGGACGAATGCCCTCCAGGACAGAGCGACTATCAATATGCCAAGAAGTCACTCGGAATGACGGAACGCTGGTTGGACCGTTGCTTCAAGCGATTCAACGAGACGGAACCTCTGTATGGCTATCAGCAGTCGCTGTTCCCTATCGTACAGGGATGCACATATAAAGATTTACGACAGGAAGCTGCTAAATTCGTGGCAGACAAAGGTGCCGACGGTAATGCCATCGGCGGACTGGCTGTAGGTGAACCTACAGAGGTGATGTATGACATGATAGAGGTAGTGAATGAGATTCTGCCCAAAGACAAGCCTCGTTATCTCATGGGTGTGGGCACGCCACAGAATATCCTTGAGGGCATAGAGCGCGGCGTGGATATGTTCGACTGTGTGATGCCTACGCGCAATGGCCGCAATGCCATGCTCTTCACCTACAACGGTACCATGAACATGCGCAACAAGAAATGGGAAATGGACTTTACGCCTATAGATCCCGATGGTTGCGAAACAGACCTGGTCTATACAAAGGCCTATCTGCACCACCTCTTCAAAGCGCAGGAATTACTTGCCATGCAGATTGCGAGTATACACAACCTGGCTTTCTATCTGAGGCTCGTCACAGATGCACGCCAGCATATCGAACAGGGCGACTTTGTAAGCTGGAAACGCAGTGTGATAGATAATTTAGGTCGAAGAATTTAGACCATATATTTAGGATACGGAGATTTCAAATAATGGAATACGCAAAAATCAGAAAGCGCTACAAAGCGCTTAAAACCATCAGAAAAGTCAAGCAGCGCACTGCTTGGCTCCGGAAGGCACTCAGATGGCTGGACCGTAAGATAGGATGGATGAATCCTCTGAGATATGTGAAAAAGATAGACAGATACCTTATCAAGAAGTTTATTGGTACTTATATCTATTCCATCATACTTATCATCTCACTTTCCATCGTATTCGATATCAACGAGAACTTGGCAAAGTTTTCCACCAACCATGCGCCATTACATGCCATCGTCTTTGATTACTATGCCAACTTCGTACCGTATTTTGCCAATCTGTTCAGTCCGCTGTTTGTCTTTATCGCCGTTATTTTCTTTACGTCCAAACTGGCGGGCAACTCGGAAATTATCGCCATGCTGGCATGCGGCATGAGCTTCAAGCGCTTGCTGCGCCCATATCTCATTTCTGCAGCTATCATCGCCGGTACGAATTATTATCTGGGTGCATACGTCATACCGCACGGCAACGTGGTGAGAAATGATTTCGAATCACTCTATAAGAACAATAAGAAGATAACGACTGCTACCAATGTGCAGTTGCAGGTGGGTAAGGGTGTCATTGCCTATATTGCCCAATATGATGACCAAAGCAAGACGGGCTTCGGATTCTCACTCGATAAGTTTGAGAATAAGAAACTTGTAAGTCACATGACAGCAAGTGTGATACACTATGACACGATATCAGATACACGATACCATTGGCGCTGTGACAACTGGAAGATAAGGAAGCTCACAGGTATGCGCGAACATATCACATCCGGTACACAGAAGGATACCACCGTGATGATGGAACCTATGGACCTTGTGTTCAGCAAGGGACAGCAGGAAACATTCACCAGTCCGGAACTGCTGAGATACATATCCAAGCAGAAAGACAGAGGTTCGAGCAATGTGGTGCAGTATGAGGTGGAATACCACAAGCGCATTGCATCCAGTTTTGCTTCATTCATCCTTACCATCATCGGTGTGAGCCTCAGTTCACGCAAGCGGAAAGGTGGCATGGGACTCTATCTGGGTATAGGTATGGCACTGAGTTTCTCTTATATCCTGTTGCAGACGATATGTGCCACGTTTGCCATCAATGCCAGCAGTCCGCCAATGCTGGCAGCATGGATACCTAATATCTTATACGTATTCATCGCTTACGCTTGTTACCGCAAGGCGCCAAATTAATCAACAAAAAAAGAAATTATGAGATTTGAAGATACTTATTTAAACGACAATATATTGGATGCGCTCTATGATATGCATTTCGATGAGTGCACACCAATACAGGAAAAATGTATCCCGGAAATACTCAACTATCACGATGTGATGGGTGTGGCACAGACGGGTACAGGTAAAACGGCAGCTTACCTGCTGCCAATACTCAGTCTGGTGGATGACGGAGGTTATCCTAAGGATGCCATCAACTGCATCATCATGTCGCCTACGCGCGAGTTGGCCATGCAGATAGACCAGGCTATGCAGGGATTTGGCTATTACCTGAACGGTGTAAGCAGCGTGCCCGTATATGGCGGAAACGACGGTAACCGCTATGACCAGGAAATGAAAGGTCTGAAGATGGGAGCTGATGTGATTATCGCTACTCCCGGACGACTGCTCAGCCATATCCGCATGGGTAACATCGACCTAAGCAGAGTAAGTTTCTTTGTACTCGACGAGGCCGACCGCATGCTGGACATGGGATTCAGCGAAGATATCATGCAGATAGCCAAGGATCTGCCGAAAGATGTACAGACCATCATGTTCTCTGCCACCATGCCTAAGAAAATACAGGAACTGGCACGCACACTGCTCAAGAACCCCGTGGAAGTGAAGATAGCTGTAAGTAAACCTGCAGAAAAGATTCATCAGGAGGCTTATATATGCTATGAACCACAGAAACTTGGCATCATCAAATATCTCTTCAAAACCAACCAGCTGAAGCGCGTCATCATCTTCAGCGGCAAGAAAGATAAGGTGAAGGATATCACCCGCGAACTGAAACGCATGCACATCAACTGTACACAGATGCACAGCGACCTGACGCAGCAGGAACGTAATGAAGTGATGTATGATTTCAAGGCTGGCAAGAAGGATGTGCTTGTTGCAACCGATATCGTGGCAAGAGGTATAGATATAGATGATATCCAGATGGTCATCAACTATGATGTGCCCCATGATGCCGAAGACTATGTACACCGTATAGGCAGAACGGCACGTGCCGACAGAGACGGAACGGCTATCACATTTGTGAGCGATAAGGACATGTATTATTTCCAGCAGATAGAATCATTCCTGGAGAAATCCGTAGAGAAACTGACCCTACCGGAAGGTCTCGGCGAAGCTCCTGAATATAAAGCTAATGCCCGACGCGTTTCCGAACATGGACGTGGCGGAAATAACAGATGGCACAGCAGCGGCAAGGGAAACAGGGGGAATAAGCCTAATGCCAGACATGGCAAACCTAACGCCAAAGCCAGTGATTCCGGTGCCAAAGCCAACAATCCAGGCGCGAAACCCAACAGTCAGAAACCAAGACATAACAATCCCAAACCGAGACAGGATAAACCTCAAGACTAACGAGGACGGAAAAAATAGAGACAGTGAAACACAATTTATAAATCGTCAGTACGTTATTAGTTAGATGAAACTTATAACTAAACGACATATCATACTGACTGTCATTGTCTCTATGCTCGGTATCATCGCCAATGCCCAATCATTTGTCCTTTCGGGTAAGGTGGTAGATGAGGAAAGTAACCCTGTAGAACTGGCTACCGTATCCTGCTTAAAGCAAGGTAAGGTGGTCATGACTAATTTAAAGGGAGAATTTGATATCACACTCAAATCCACTGACAGTGTGGTCGTTAAATTCTCCATGGTGGGTTATCAATCAAAGAAACGCGTATTCAAACATCCCAAAGGTAAACAGAATATTCTGATTACCCTACCCTCTATGGCTGCTCTTGGCGAGGTGGTCATCACAGAAAAGCGCCGACAGACTACCGGTACTGAAAAACTGGACATCAAGGATATCAAGCAGACGCCGTCAACTACAGGCAATGCCGTGGAGGAATTGGTGCAGCAACAGGCTGGTGTGTCCAGTCACAGTGAACTCTCATCACAATATAATGTGAGAGGTGGTTCATTTGATGAGAATTCCGTTTATATAAATAATGTTGAAGTTTATCGTCCGTTACTGATCCGCAGCGGTCAGCAGGAAGGTCTGAGTATCATCAATTCCGATATGGTAGAGTCTGTAGCATTCTCATCGGGAGGTTTTGAAGCCAAATATGGCGATAAGATGTCATCGGCACTCGATATTACCTATAAGCGACCGAAAGCATTTGAGGCATCTGCCATGGCATCCTTGCTAGGCGGAAGTGCTTATGTGGGAATGAGCAACAAGAAATTTTCCATGTCGCATGGCATTCGTTACAAGACAAACAAATATCTGCTGGGGTCACTGGAAACAAAAGGCGAATACAAACCTAACTTCCTGGACTATCAGACCTATATGACTTATACGCCCAACGAGCGATGGAAATTGGACTTCATCGGCAATATATCGGAGAACCACTATAATTTCCAACCCAGCAACCGCGAGACTTCCTTCGGTACAATGGATGACGTAAAGACATTCACCGTATATTTTGACGGACAGGAGAAAGACTTGTTCCGCACACTGTTCGGCACCTTGGGCATCCATCGGAATATAGGACCTAACACGACCATATCACTCTTAGGTTCTGCCTTCCATACCAAAGAACAGGAAACGTACGACATACAAGGTCAGTATTGGCTCTCAGATACCAACATCGGAGAAAATATAGGTGTGGGCACATACTTTGAGCATGCCCGCAACTACCTTACTGCCAATGTACAAAGCATCAAACTGATGGCACAGCATAAGTCTACCCATCATGAGGTAGAAGGAGGTCTGACCTTCAAATGGGAAAAGATAGAAGAGACTTCGCGTGAATATGAGATGAGGGATTCCAGCGGATATTCCGTACCTCACACCAGCAATTCCCTGAATCTGATATATTCATTATCATCCAACAATACACTTAACAGCAACCGTATAGAAGGTTACATACAGGACACCTATCGTTTCGCGACAGGTATAGATACCCAGACGCATTACACGCTGAATTACGGTGTCCGCTTCAATCACTGGAGTTTCAATAAGGAGACCACCGTTTCACCACGCTTGTCACTGGCCATCATTCCCGCATTCAATCAGGACATCACATTCCGATTTGCCACGGGACTGTATTACCAGGCACCGTTCTATAAAGAGATACGAGATACCGCGAAAGTAAACGGCAACTATACGGTACTGCTCAACAATAAGATAAAAAGTCAGCGGAGTATACACTTTGTGGCAGCATTCGATTATCGGTTCAGGATGAAAGACCGTCCCTATCGGTTTACGGCAGAGGCTTATTATAAGAACCTGCACAACCTGATACCATACAATGTGAACAACGTGAAGGTGACCTATTACGGAGAGAATCTGAGCAACGGTTACGCTGCCGGACTTGACTTGAAATTGTATGGTGAGTTTGTACCGGGTACAGACTCCTGGATAACCTTCTCACTGATGAGTGCCCAGATGAAGTTGAACGGCCAGACCATCCCCATGCCAACCGACCAGCGCTACGGCGTGAACCTGCATTTCACCGATTACTTCCCCGGTACAGACCGATGGAAGATGACCTTGAAACTGGCCTTTGCAGATGGCCTGCCATTCGGTCCGCCTCATAAGGGAATAGAATATCAGAACTTCAGGGCACCAGCATACAAACGTGCGGATATCGGTATGAGTTACCGTGCATACGACAACGACGATAAAAAGAAAAACAGCATTTTCAAGAATGTATGGTTAGGCGTAGACTGCCTGAACATATTCGGTATCAACAATGTGAACTCATACTATTGGGTAACAGATGTCACCAACCAACAATATGCTGTGCCAAACTATCTCACGGGACGCCAAATTAACGGAAAAGTGATTGTGGAATTCTGATGTTAACATAATTTTTAATAACAAAAGTACATGTATCAGAATATTTTTGTAAATTTGCAGAGTATTAATTCTAAATAAAATAATATCGATATGAAGATTTCGCACATCGAACATCTTGGAATAGCTGTTCAGAGTATTGAAGAATCTCTCCCATACTTCGAAAATGTACTGGGACTGAAGTGTTATAACATCGAAGAAGTGGCTGACCAAAAGGTTAAGACTGCTTTCTTGAAGTGCGGTGAGGTGAAGCTGGAACTCTTGGAACCGACATCTCCTGACAGCACAATCCAAAAATGGCTCGACAAAGGTAACCATGGTGTTCACCACGTAGCATTCTGCATTGAGGATGGCGTGGCAAATGCATTGGCTGAATGTGATGAAAAGGGTATTCGCGTAATTGACAAGGCACCTCGCAAAGGCGCTGAGAGTCTGAATATCGCTTTCCTTCATCCTAAATCTACTTGCGGAATACTCACGGAACTCTGTGAGCATTAATAAGAAACATTTTATTTTATCATATAAAAATGAGCAAACAGTTAGAAAAAATCAAGCAATTGATTGAAAAGCGTGAAGAAGCTCGTATTGGCGGTGGCCAGAAGGCTATCGACAAGCAGCACGCACGTGGTAAATACACTGCACGCGAGCGCATAGATATGCTGCTCGATGAAGGCAGTTTTGAAGAGTATGACATGTTTAAACTTCATCGCTGTACCAACTTCGGTATGGAGAAGAAGCAGTATTTAGGTGATGGTGTCGTAGCCGGAAGTGGTACTATCGACGGTCGTCTCGTTTTCATATTCGCACAGGACTTCACAGTAAATGCCGGTTCTCTCTCAGAGACCATGGCACAGAAAATCTGCAAAGTGATGGATATGGGTATGAAGATGGGTGCACCAGTAATCGGTATCAATGATTCAGGTGGCGCACGTATTCAGGAAGGTATCAATGCCTTGGCTGGTTTTGCCGAGATTTTTGAGCGTAACATTCTGGCTTCAGGTGTTATCCCACAGATTTCCGGTATCTTTGGTCCTTGCGCAGGTGGTGCCGTTTATTCTCCAGCCCTCACAGACTTCACTCTGATGATGGAGAATACCAGTTATATGTTCCTTACAGGTCCTAAGGTTGTAAAGACCGTGACTGGTGAGGATATAGACCAGGAGCATCTTGGTGGTGCTAGCGTTCACTCTACCAAGAGTGGTGTTACCCATTTCACAGCAGCTACCGAGGAAGAGGCTATGCAGATGATTAAGTCTCTGCTGAGCTATATTCCTTCTAACAATATGGAGACAGCACCTCGCAAGAAGTGTGATGATCCTATCGACCGTAAGGACGATGCACTGAATGAAATCATTCCGGAGAATCCTAACGAGGCTTATGATATGTACAAGGTGATTGCTTCCATTACTGATAATGGAGAATTCTTTGAAGTACAGCCTAAGTTCGCTAAGAACATTATCGTTGGTTTCGCTCGTTTCAATGGTCAGAGTGTTGGTATCGTAGCCAACCAGCCAGCATGCTATGCAGGTGTACTCGATGTTAACGCCAGCCGTAAGGGTGCACGTTTCGTTCGTTTCTGCGATGCATTCAATATTCCTATCGTATCATTGGTAGATGTTCCTGGATTCCTTCCTGGAACCGGTCAGGAATACAATGCCGTAATTCTCCACGGAGCTCAGTTGCTTTACGCTTATGGCGAAGCTACCGTTCCTAAGATTACAGTTACATTGCGTAAGAGTTACGGTGGTAGTCACATCGTAATGGGTAGCAAGCAATTACACACCGACCTGAACTACGCTTGGCCATCAGCTGAGATTGCAGTAATGGGTGCAAGCGGTGCAGCTGCCATCCTTTACGCTAGGGAAGCTAAGGCTAAGAAGGAAGCCGGAGAAGATGCAAAAGCTTTTATCGCAGAAAAAGAGGATGAGTACAATGAACTCTTTGCCAATCCATATCAGGCAGCTAAATATGGCTACATTGATGATGTGATTGAGCCTCGTAATACACGTTTCCGTATCTGCCGTGGTTTGGCTCAGCTTGCAACAAAGCGTGATGCCCTGCCCGCTAAGAAGCATGGTAACATTCCAATGTAATTAATAAATAAAGCACAGCACTGCACATCACGATCATATATAGTCGTGAATGTAGTACTGTGCTACTTATTTTAATATATTAAATATGAAACAAGACAAAGATGTATTTGCCGCCATAGCGTTGGCGTTGCACGAATTCAGAGGTAATAACGTGCATGACAAGGAAACTGGCAAGATAACAATTGTCAATCGCTCTACACAGTGGAACGGTTATTCACTTAGTATGACAGAACGTCCTTAAAATCATCACACAGATTATAGATATGAAAGAATATAAATATACAATCAACGGTAAGAAATACGAAGTTACAATTGGTGAAATTGTAGAGAATACAGCATCAGTAACCGTGAATGGTGAAGATTACAAGGTTGAAATGGAACCTGAAGCTGAACCAGAGAAGAAAAAGGTTGTAGTGCGTCCCGCAGCAGCTCAGGCTGCAACAGACAATGCCTCAACTACTTCAAGCAGTAATGTCAACATACAGAATGCAGTGAAAGCTCCATTACCAGGAGTAGTAACAGAAGTACTCGTTGCTGTTGGCGATGAAGTGAAAGTTGGTGATAAAGTGGTAGTCCTTGAGGCTATGAAGATGGCCAACAATCTGGAAGCAGAAAAAGCAGGTAAAGTGACCGCTGTATGTGTTCAGGCCGGACAGACAGTTATGGAGGGCGATGCCCTTATTGTCATTGAATAAGATAAACACACACCATAAAAAATCCGATTGACTTGATAATCAATCGGATTTTTTTATTGCGTAATTTTCTATGAGTCGATAGGAAATCTGAACACTTTAAAGCTTATTACCTTCTTTAGGGAATACGACAGTAGGCTGATAAGACTTAGCCTCTTCGAACTCCATCGTGCAATAGGCGATGATGATGCATACATCTCCTACCTGAACCTTACGGGCAGCTGCGCCATTCAGGCAGACACATCCACTACCCCGTTCACCCTTGATGATATAAGTCTCAAAACGTTCTCCGTTATTATTGTCAACAATCTGCACTTTCTCACCGGCAATAAGCCCGGCAGCATCCATCAGATCTTCATCCAAGGTAATGCTGCCCATATAATTCAGATTGGCTTCTGTCACTGTTACACAGTGCAACTTTGACTTTAATACTTCTATAAACATTACTCTTTGTATTTTATATGGTCTATTAAGCGAATTGGTGTCTTTCCGCAATATACGGTAATACAGCCCACTATATAAGGCGTATCATCCCAACTGTTCACATCCTGCAGTGTATTACCATCCACAATAGAGAAATATTCCACTTCCAGTCCATCTACAGCATTGATCTGATTAACCACAAAATCATGGGTCTCTTTTACAGTGTGTGACTTGGCATAATCCAAACTGTCCTTCAGTGCGGCAAAGATATGAGGAGCAATGGCACGCTCATCAAGAGCCAGCAGACTATTACGACTGCTGCGGGCCAAGCCATCAGCATCACGTACAATCGCACATTCCACAATCTGTACTTTCAGTCCCAAGAACTTCGTCATTGCCTTGATGACAGCTATCTGCTGCCAGTCCTTCTCACCGAAATAAGCATGGTCAGGACGTACAATATAGAAAAGGCGACTTACCACCTGACATACACCATTGAAGTGACCAGGACGATGGGCACCTTCCATCACAGTACTGACAGGAGGAAACTCAAAATGACGATTATCAGGAGTAGGATACATATCCTCCACTGAAGGCGCAAATACGAAATCAGCACCACACTTCTCCAACAATCCGCAATCAGCATCCAACGTACGTGGATAATTCTTCAGATCATTCTTATCATTGAATTGTGTAGGATTGACAAAAACAGATACTACAGTGATGTCGTTATCCTCAACACTACGCTTAACGAGTGATGCATGTCCCTCATGCAACGCACCCATAGTGGGAACAAGCCCAATTTTTTTACCCTCCTTGCGTACCTCAAAAAGCGCGTTTTGGAGTTTTACAATACTATGAAATACTTCCATGTTATTTATAAACGAATATTCGTTTCTTATCCAAATTGGATGCAAAATAACAACTTTTTTGGCAAATAAGAAAGAATTATCATGAAAATATGCCAAATTAGTGGCTAAAAAATTTAAAATAGGACTTTTTTGCCCGAAAATTCAAAAAAATGTAGTATCTTTGCATTGATAAATCTATAAATTATGGCAAAGAAAATATTGTTCATTAACCAGGAGATATCTCCTTATGTTCCCGATAGTGACCTATCACTCATGGGCAGATTACTCCCACAGACAATACAGGAAAAAGGACATGAAATACGTACTTTCATGCCTAAGTGGGGAAATATCAATGAGCGTAGGGGTCAATTACATGAGGTAATCCGCCTTTCTGGTATGAACTTAATTATAGATGATACAGACCATCAGCTGATTATTAAAGTGGCCAGTATACAGCAATCCCGCGTACAGGTTTACTTTATTGATAATGAAGACTACTTTACCAAACGGCAGATGGATATAGACGAAACGGGAATACCTTACCCAGACAACGGTGAAAGAGCTATCTTCTTTGCACGTGGCGTATTGGAAACCGTTAAGAAGTTGAGATGGACTCCCGATATCATTCATTGCCAAGGTTGGATGAGTGCAGTTGTTCCTCTCTATGTGAAAACTGCTTATCATGATGAGCCTTCATTTGCAGAGACGAAAGTGGTAACCTCACTATTTACCAACAAACTGAATAGTGACTTAGGTTCCAACTTTAAGAAATGTCTGGAATTCCGTGATGCCAAAGCCGATTTGCTGAAGAAATATCATGATGACTTCGACTTTATGGAATTAGGGAAGTTGGCTATCGACTATTCGGATGGTGTGATAGAAGCTGATGCCAATGTGAATCAGGAACTGAAGGACCATACGCAAGCATCCAACATTCCTTTACTCAGCTATCCAGGAGAAGATTTCGCTGATTCTTATGAAGATTTCTACGAAAAGCTTTTCTAGATTGCATCCAGCTATCAATAGGTATTTAAGGTAAAAACAAAGATTATAAGGATATCAAAATCATTAAGATTATAACACTTCAATGATGAAATTAATTAATTTAGCTGCTGCGTTACTATGCGTAATGACATTTGCAGCATGTGACGACACAACTGACAAAATAGGTACTTCTCTGATTCCAAATGGAGATAATCTGATTGTTGATTCAGCCAGTTATAATGTAACAACGCGTTCAATTATGGCCGATTCTGTTCTGTCATCAGGCGCATATTGTTACTTAGGTAGGATTGATGATCCGGAAACGAACACAAAAGTAACCAGTTCTTACACTACTCAATTCCATATTATTGAGTATAAGGCTGATTCTCTTATCGCACCGAAAGACAGCATTGTAAGTAAGAATGCTGCAGGTCAGATTATTGCTGATTCCTGCTATCTCACTGTGTATTTCAACTCTTCTGTGGGCGACTCTCTGAATCCAATGACGATGAAAGCTACACTGATGAATACCACAACAGAAGAAGGAAAGTATTATTATACGGATTTTGATCCTGAATCAGACAAGAATGACGCTGGTTCCAGTTATGTTGTCAGTGGTGCTATGTCATATAACAAGACTTATACCACCAATGACCTCAATATAAAAGACAGTTTACGTACTGAGATACAGGATGGCAATGCAATCGGCTACACACGTATTGCACTCAACAAGCCTTATAAAGGTTATAATAACTATGGTTCATACCTGATGAATGAGTTTTATAACCATCCTGCATATTTCAAGAACTCCTATCGTTTTGCCAAATATGTATGTCCGGGATTCTACGTGAAATGCGTTGATGGCCTGGGTGTTATGTCAGAGATTTATGCTACTCAGCTTACGGTGGACTATCGTTACCTGAGTGGTGACAGCGTTGTGAAAGGAGCATTTACGCTCTATGGTAATGAAGAAGTGATGCAGACCAATCATATCAGCTATAACAAGACATCCATCCAGAAAATGATCAATGATAATACATGCACTTATCTGAAGACACCTGCTGGTATCTTTACCGAAGTGACACTTCCTGTGGATGATATATTAAACGGACATGAAAATGATTCAATCAGTCTGGCACAGATTATATTCACAAAGTATAATCCCGAAACAGAATCTACCATCATTAAGGAACCTACAACCATCTTGATGATGCCAAAAGATAGTCTTTACACATTCTTCGAGAAAAAGAGCATTTACGATTCTAAGACATCTTTCGCCGCATCTTCAAGTTCAACAGTCAACACATACACATTTAATAATATCAGTTCTCTGATTACCACCATGAAGTCAAATAAAGGGAAATCAGATAATTGGAATAAGGCAGTGCTGGTACCTGTAACCATCAAATACAACACATCAAGTACGACGTCTACGATTACGGGAGTCAGCAATAATATGTCACTCACCAGTGCCAAATTGATAGGAGGAAGTGCTAATCCGCAAAGTCCTATCAAGATACTGATAAATTATGCGAGGTTTAAATAGCGTACTATTAAATGGCAGATAATTTTTTAGAACGTCATCGGGAAGATTATGAACTGCGTAAAGCAGCATTTCTTCGGAATAAGAAGCACATGCCCAAGGTAAAGCGGCAAGTACCGAAACGCCCTGATGACGAAGCTTTATAAATTCAAAAAGAGAATGTATTGATAAGACAACTTCAATACATTCTCTTTTTCTTTTTCCCATCATTTAGTCTATCTTATCCTCACGCTCTTCAACAGTACCCTTTTGCCATTCACCATCTTATAAGTGTTTTTGAATACAGGACCAAAAACAGATAAATGTACCTTCTTATTAGGCTTCTTCAATGGCAATGGCTTTTCCAGTGGTTCATGTTTCTTCTTATCATATATTTTTCCGTCTATTACCTCATATTTCGGATTTCGCGGGTCTATGTGAATCTGAGCATTCGGGCAGTTGTTCGTGATATATAATCCTATCTGTGTGGCAGAATCCGGAATGTACAGATGTTCTAGTCTGGTGCATTTATCAAATACATGAACACCGATTGTATCGATGGTTGAAGGAAGTTTCACATTCGTGAGATAGGTGCATCCGAAAAAACTATAGCTCAAGATATTGGTAACACCTTCTGGAATTTGAATGTCCAGCAGCTGAGGGCAGAAAGCAAAGGAACACGATCTGATTCTTCTTACCGTAGTGGGTATGACTACCTGATTGATACCACGGTCAAATTTAAAGGCATCTTTACCTATCGTCACAAGTTGCTTCGGCAGTTGCACATAAGTGAGACCATCACACCATACAAATGCGCTGTCTGGCAGATAAGTCATATCAGTAGCACTGAGGTCTAGTGATTTCAGTCGTTTATACTGCTTACTTTTATAACTATACGCTGCCATAGACCTCAGCCAATGTATATCATCATCATTGATGGAACCTGATATACAGAGATGACTTATTTTTCTCCAAGCGGTATTCTGCATCATCATCTGGAGTGTGCCGGCTTTTTCCACATGGATGGTATCTATATGAGGCACATAAGTGGAGTCACCGATATTGACAATGGCTATCTGTTTCTGTGTATATTGATACAGACTATCCAGCGGATAATATCCGTCATAGTGCCCTGTCCACCCAAGATTCGCATGTATTAAGTTGCCTTTCACCCCATCAAGGATAAATGTATGTCCACTCTTATCCGAACTACCGGAAATAATGACTACCCTGCCTTGACGCAGTTCACGGGTAATCAGACTATCCCATTCCTGTTTTCCCTCATCCCCCAGATATTCATCGCGCCTCACCAAGTTCATATAAGGACTGCAATGATACAACTTCTTCATGGCATTCATATTCTGAATAGTCTTTGAACTACTACGGTCTTTCCCGTATTGTGTGAAAGCAGATATGCCACAGTCACGGATGAGCTGCTGCACCGAACTGCTTCTGACACCAAGATAGTTGAGCACCTGTGCCATCGCGATAGGACCGCATCCCGCAAGTGGTCGATTGCCTGTGCTGTCCAGTGGGCACAGAAGATTATAGGGACTGCCTTGTCCCCAATGCGTATGAATCATAGGAGCCACATCCTGGGGATATATATGGATGGCCATGAGCAGTAAAACGGCAATAAGTTGAATCTTTTTGGTCATTATAAGTTTCATATTAGCTGTGGTTATTAGCATCAGTGGTACAAAGGTACAAAAATATTCCCTGCCAGGCAAATATAATGTTAAAGATATGAATTAGATGCTAGAAATGACATACTAATCCCAAATGCAGGTCAAAGGTATTTGCCTGGACATTATCATGATATTTATAATATGTATTGCGGATGTAATACGATGCAGAAACCTCGGCACTTATCGGTCCACGGAAATCGAATTGCCAGATAGGATTGAGCACCACCAGCGCTGCACTACCCTTGTCCCCCTGCGCATTCAGATAGAGTGGATCCACAGTAGCAAGATCTTTGCCTTCATAACCTTTCCATGTGAACAGACGATAGTAATCGGTCTTCATGATAAACCTACCAAAATGACGGAACTCCATGTGGGTCTTGGTCTTGACAGAGAAACCGCTGCCCATATTGTAATCTCGGTCGATGACGTTGTAATAGTCACTCTTTGTCCCTCCAAGAAGTATGCCAGAGAGGAATATTCTCTGTTCCAGTCTTGTTAAAGCACCCACCTGCGGGAATTTCATGATAATCCCAGGACCGAATGAGGCCGCTTCACTGATACGATAAGGGGTGAGCGACGTGCCATCTTTCACCGGTTTTGAATCATAATAATTAAAGTGTTGGAAAATGCCGAACTCAGCATGTATGCCATCATTAGATACAATAGGAGCACTCCAGATTCGTCCAAGGATATGTAAACCGTTAATCAGAGGTTGATTGCCACTTAAACCTACTGTGGCATCCAGTTCGAAGAAATCGTATGGCTTATTTTCTTCTTCATTGAAAGCGTCACCATAACTCATGAAGAAGTTGAGGAATGGATTTGATTCTCCACGGAAGAATCCACCATCGTCAGCCAGATAACGCACACCTGCCGCCATAGAGAAATCCACAGGGAAACGCTCATAGTCATGATACTTGTAGAACTGATGGCGTACTCTCCAGGCATCTCCGCTTATGATTCGATTGAAACCCTGAATAGGATTAATCACAAGGTCAAGGAACTCACTCAGAAATCTAGAAAATCCCCGTTTGCTATCATCAAGTACCAACATGCTTACCCGATGCGTCATCTCACCGATGCAGATTCCGCCGAATGTTGTGGCCATCAAATCATTGATGGCAGGTGGCTCTCGCTCTCCGAAGAATTCCCACATGAGACTTCCGCCAAGAGAGTAAGGAGCCGATTCCCAGAAACTCAGTCCATTGCTTCTGGCCGAGTTATAATACAGATTGCCATGATAAGGATGAGCAAACAGATTGGTTGAGAACTGGTCGTTATCCCACACTAAGCCCTTCCTGAAGTTACGACCGATGCTGCTCAACGTGGTCTGTGCAAATTCCTCATTCATTATCCATCTGTCAAACGAGTGTACCAGCACATTGATACCTGCTGCTTCTGCTGCAGCTCTCCATCCATTCTTACCATGACCATAAGGATCATTGTAGACATAGAGTGAGTCTGCCGTATTAATAGGTTTGAGTTTCAAAGTTGACTCGATGTTTTCTTTGAGGTGGGAATGTCCGTATCTGAAAGCCAGTCCAGCCTCGAAAATTGGCTTATTTTTATATCGATGTCCGTTGCTGTAATATCTGGCATCGCTATAGCCAACAGATGCGAAAGCCGCCAATTTGGGAGTAATGCGATAATCAGCATTAAGGCGCAATTCTAGTCCGAAAAGCCTTTCTGGCTCATCTTTCGAATTTTGTTCAAAAGTCTC
>DAIRCP010000071.1:0-18677 GCA_036796635.1 Prevotella sp.
ATAGTCTATCTGTACGCCTGCCAACTTCTTGAGGGCATTCTGCACGGGTACACCATATTTGCCTACGATATTGCTGTAATAACGCACCATCTCCAACCAGAAGGAATCGCAGTTGATGGCTGAATCTATCAGTCCACCGTTCAAGGCTCCGAAACAACCAAAGGCATCGCCTGAGAAGAGGGTATGCGTGGTGCTCTCCAGGGTAACCATGGTCTCTGGCCAGTGTACCATAGGGGTGAGTACGAAGTTGAGCGTGTGGTGACCCAGTTCGATGGTGGAACCGGTCTTCACCTCGATGGTGTCGGAATCGATGCCATAGAAGCCGCTCATCATTCCGAAGGTCTTCTTGTTGCCGATAATCTGAATGTTGGGATAATACTTCTTGATGAGTGCCAATGAACCGCTGTGGTCGGGTTCCATGTGATTAATCACAAGGTAATCAATAGGACGGTCACCTATCACATCATGGATATTCTGGATGAACGTCACGAAGAAGTCCACTTCCACGGTATCTACCAGGCACACCTTATCATCATCGATGAGGTATGAGTTGTATGACACACCATTGGGGAGAGGCCACAACCCCTCAAAGAGATTCTTGTTACGGTCGTTAACACCTACATAGTAGATTTGGTTTGTTATTTCCTGCATATTTTTTTGAGATTTTTATTCGTTGCTTGATACTTGTTACTTGACCAGCTCGGCTTTCATCTGCTCGCCGAACTCCTTGTCGATGGAGTTGTTGATGCTCTTGCAGCAGTTGGCTGAGAACCGCTGGGCACAATCTATCAGACTGTCCCACTGCTGTTCGCTGAGTCCGGCATCAATAGTCTCACGAGTGATATTGTACTTGATGAGCCCATACACAAAACCTGCATTGAAGTTATCTCCAGCTCCGATGGTACTTACTGTCTCAGCGGGTTCCACGGGATACTGCTTGCTGAATCCTTCGTCGGCACGCAGTTCCACGGGATCGGCTCCTTGGGTATAGATAAACTTCTTGCAATAGAAGGATACCTGTGAGCGATACACGGCATCGGGATCGTTCTTCTTGAACATCACTTCAAAGTCTTCCTTACTGCCACGCACGATGTCAGCATATTCCAGATTCTCCAGAATATTGGGAGTGAGGCGCATCACTTCATCCTGATGAGAGGAACGGAAGTTGACATCATAATACAGAATGGCGCCATGGAGACGGGCATAATCCAAAAATCCCACCACCTGAGGGCGAATGACTGGGTTCACTGCATAGTAACTGCTGAACATCACCACATCATCGGGATGCACATCAGGATAGACAAAGTCCAACTGGTCATGTGGATGATCCTTATAGAATATGTATTCAGCATCATTCTGATCATTCAGGAATGCCAATGAGATGGGCGATTTGGAATCGGGATATACATTGATATTACCTGCACTTACACCATTATCCTTGAGAAAGTCGGTAATCTTCTTGCCTACTCGGTCGTTGCCTGCCTCACTGATGAATGTTGTGTTCACTCCGGAACGGCCTAACGATATGATACCATTAAAAGCTGAGCCTCCAGGGACAGCACCTATGGGCTGGTCATTCTTGAAAATTATGTCGAGAACTGTTTCTCCTATACCTATTACCTTGCGCATTTTTAAAAGTTTTCTTCTTTGAGAGTGCAAATATCTTAATTTTTTGGCAAATAACAAACTAAAAAAGCGTATTTTTGCACCGAAATGACAAAATACAACACTTATACGCTTACTAACGGACTGCGCATCATCCATTTGCCCAGTCCATCGCCCGTGGTTTACTGTGGTTATGAAGTGAACGCGGGTACCCGGAATGAAACTGCTACTACTGAGGGTATGGCACATTTCTGTGAGCATACTACCTTTAAAGGGACGCAGCACCGCTCTGCCCTGCAGATACTCAACTGCCTGGAGCGTGTGGGAGGCGATCTGAATGCTTACACCAACAAGGAAGATACCGTATATTATGCCGCCATCCTGCGGGAACATATCGACCGCGCCGTAGATTTACTCACGGACATCGTGTTCCACAGCTCTTATCCGCAGGCGGAGATTGACAAGGAAATAGAGGTGATATGCGATGAGATAGAAAGTTACAACGATACACCTTCAGACCTGATTTATGATGAATTTGAGAATATTCTCTTCCGGGGGCATCCGCTGGGACACAACATCCTGGGCAATGCGGAACAGCTGCGCGCTTACAAATCGGCTGACGCCAAGACTTTCACTGATTTATATTACCGTCCGGAAAATACCATCTTCTTTGCGTACGGTGATATAGACTTCAGACGATTGGTGCATCTGCTGGAGCATGCTACCTGTGACATGAAGGGAACAGCGGCTGACATCCCCGCATCCATCGATGCCACTACCCTGCTGCCCACCAGTTATCCCCATGAACCGATCATCATTGACAAGGGCACACATCAGTCGCACGTGATGATTGGCAGCCGTGCCTACTCAGTGCATGATGACAGGCGCATGGCGCTCTATCTGCTGAACAATATATTAGGTGGACCAGGCATGAACGCGAAACTGAACCTGTCGCTCCGTGAACGCTGCGGACTGGTGTACACGGTGGAGAGCACGATGGTGAACTATTCCGACACCGGACTCTGGTGCGTATACTTCGGCTGTGACCCGCACGATGTGAAGCGCTGCATGAGACTGGTACGCAAAGAACTGGACAAGATGATGGAACAGCAGTTGACCGAAACGCAACTGCGTGCTGCCCAAAAACAGATCAAGGGGCAGATAGCTATTGCCTGTGACAACCGAGAACAGTTTGCACTGGATTTCGGAAAATCCTTCCTGCACGACAATGTGGAGAAAGATATCACCCATCTCATGGAAAAGATAGATGCGCTCACCACAGCTCAACTGCTACAGGCGGCACAGGATATCTTTGCACCCGAAAAAACCGTAACGCTCATTTACCAATAGGAGGTAAATGGGCTCATTTACCCGATAAAAATGTCAGTTAGTTGATTATTTTTTAGATTATTAATAGATATTTGTACTTTTGCCCCATCATGATTTGAATAAATATATTCACTGTATAAAATCTATTAATAATGGGCAAGGTATTCATAACTGCGGTGATGGTATTGATAGGGATGTCGGTTTCGGCAGAAGACTACAATTATCTAACCTTCGAAACATCCAGCGGAACAACTACTTCCGTAGCGCTAAGTAATCTGAAGATTACTTTTGCCAATGGAAAACTGGTGGCCGTGAACAGCGCCACAAGCACTTCACTTGCGCTGAGCGAACTCAGCAAAATGTATTTCTCCAACACTTCCTCCACAGGCATCGAGTCGGTAGGCACCAGCACCACTACATCTGTCAAGGTGTACACGGTGACCGGTATGTTTATTGGCGAGTTTGCTTCAGTCAATGAGGCTACACAGAATCTCAAGAAAGATGTGTACGTAGTGAAAGCTGATGATAAAACCTTTAAAATCGCAGTAAAATGAAAAAACTCATCCTATTGATATTCAGTCTGTTCAGCGCTACCCTCATGCAGGCACAGACGCTGAAAGTGGCTATTGGCGAGGTGACTTATGCCATCCCTGCTGCAGAAGCCGGTAATATGCTGTACAGCAGCGGTTCCACGGTGACGATTTTGAACAAAACTTATACACTGTCGGAAATAGACAGTATGTATGTGGACAATTCCTCTGTGGATGATGCTGCGGTAAACGTGACTTACAGCGGCAGCACGGCAAAGGTGACTATCCCCGGTGCACTGGCTCAATATCTCACGGTCGCCACCAGCGGTGCACACGTAAGTATCATGCAGAGTGCCAGTCTGGCTTCTGAAATCAACTATACACTGACGGGATCATCAACTGCCGGTTCCTTCTATATGGACGGTGACTACAAGGCTACGCTGACTCTGAATAACGTAAGTCTGACCAATCCTGACAGTGCCGCCATCAACATAGAGAACGGCAAGCGCATAGCTGTAGACATCGAGGGTACCAACGCACTCGTGGACGGTACCAGCGGTTCGCAGAAAGCCTGCTTTATGATTAACGGCCATTCGGAGTTTACAGGTTCCGGTACACTTGCACTCACCGGCAAAACGAAACATGCACTCTGGGGCGACGAATATGTGCAGCTCAAGAAGACATTCACCGGCACCATCACGGTGGTAAGCAGTGTAAAGGACGGATTCAGCATCAACCAGTATTTCAAGATGAACAACGGTACGGTAATCATGACGGCTCCCGGCGATGACGGCATACAGGTGGAAACTACCGGTGAGGCGACTGATGCCAACAACGGACAGATTATGATCAACGGCGGTACGCTGAATATCAATGTGGCTGCCGACGGTGCCAAAGGTATCAGATGCGACAGTCTGATGACGATTACCGATGATGACGGCTACCATACGACCATCAATATCACCACCGCCACTACTGCTTATGCAGGAAAAGGCCTGAAGAGCGGTACGGACATGAATATTACCGGCGGTACCTTTACGATTACCACAAACGGCAAGGGTGAATGGGACAGTGATGATAAAGCGGCTTCTGCCTGCGCTGCCCTCAAAGCTGACAGGAACATGACTATCAGCGGAGGTACTTTCACACTGACTGCCACAGGTTCGGGCGGTAAAGGCATCAACGCAGACGGTGTGCTCACCATCAGCGGCGGCACAATGACCATCAAGACTACAGGCGGACTCTATTATAACAACGGTACGACGGAGAATACGAACTATACAGGCAATACCGACAACGTGAGCAGCAGTTACACTTCATCGCCAAAGGGCATGAAGGTGGACGGCAACGTGATTATCAGTGGCGGCACCATCAGTGTAAAGACCAGCGGATACAATGCTGAGGGCATTGAGAGCAAGGCAGAACTCTACATCAAGGACGGCACCGTAGAGGTGGAAGCTTATGATGATGCCATCAACTCATCCAGCAACATGTATATCCAGGGAGGCAAGATTTATGTATCAGCCACCAACAATGACGGTCTGGACGCCAATGGCAATATGTATATCCAAGGTGGTACCGTGGTCGCATATGGTACAACGTCTCCTGAATGTGGTATAGATGCCAACGAGGAAGGCGGCTACAGTGTAAAGATTACGGGCGGAACGCTGATCGGCATCGGCGGTGGAACCTCTTATCCCAACAGCAGCGGAACCACACAACCCAGCATCGCCTATTCAGGCACGGTATCCAGCGGCACTTCCATCGCCCTCAATGGCAGTGACGGCACCAACATACTGGGATTCACTATGGGACGCTCTTACAGCGGCAGTGTGGTGATTCTGATGACATCGCCCAGTCTCACGGCAGGCAGCAGTTATACGCTCTATACCGGTTCCACCATCAGCGGTGACAGCTGGCACGGTCTTTACGCTCCCGCTACGGTAAGCAGCACAGGTACCAGCGCTGGTACGGTAAGTAGTCTCTCCAGCCCTTATTCTTCCATCGGAACAGGTGGTGGCGGCGGTCAACCCGGAGGAGGTCCCGGAGGCGGTCCTGGCGGCAGATAAATACAATCAACAAACACACTAATTACATATATATGAAAGAGGTCCGGAAATACAAGTTGATTTCCGGACCTCTTATTTTTATCGTAATTTTATTATCTGGCAGCGAAATAGGTTCCGTTGTTGGCAGCCATACGCAGTTCATACATACCCTGCTGATTCATGGATACATCCATCTTCTCACCATTCTGGAGAGATGCCTTAATCGTAGTTCCATCCGGATTGAAACGGAAAATTTCCTTCATCTCTCCATTTGCTTCCTTCATATTCCAACTCTTGTTGGCATCATTATATACGAAGTTAATCTTGTCACCTGTAGGTTTGGTAATCTCATAACCATCCTTTAGGGTCTTCACGGCATACATCTTTCCGTCCTTACCCCATACCTTCTCTACATGACCGACTTTAGCAAGTGCACTCTTGCCTGACCAGAATTCTATACTGTTGAGTACGACAAGATCCACTACTCCAGTAACAGCGTAAGCTGGCTGGATAACTATAAATACTAATTCATTAATAAACTTATCACTCAAGGTTCTGTTCCAACCCAGCAATTTATTAGTTAAACCAAATGAACCAATGCAGGAACTCAATACCAACGCTCCTGCCATTGTAAGACAAACAAATGTTTTCTTCATAATTTTCTGTTTAAAATTAAAAATGTTACAACGGGGCAAAGATACAAGTTTTAACGGAAAAAACGAAATATTATAGACTGAAACTTGTGCTATCAGTCAATTTTACGTAACTTTGCATCGTCTATGAATAAAAATAATCAAAACGGACTTACCGCTGCCGAGGTTGCAGCAAGCCGACAGCAACATGGAGCCAACACGCTCACTCCACCTAAGCGCACATCTCTGTGGCGCCTCTACCTGGAAAAGTACCGCGACCCCATCATCCAGATTCTACTGGTAGCCGCGGCTGTATCTATGATTATGGCTATCATGGAAGATGAATATGTGGAGACCATCGGTATCTTCATTGCTATCTTCTTTGCCACTACGATAGGCTTCTATTTTGAGCGCGATGCCGCTAAGAAATTTTTAATTCTTACGCAGATCAGCGAAGAACAGCCCGTAAAGGTGATACGCGACGGTCAGGTGATGACCATCCCACGCCATGAGATAGTTGTTGGGGATGTGGTGCTCATTGAAACAGGCGACGAGATTCCTGCCGACGGTATCCTCTTCAAGGCCACTGACCTGCAGATAGATGAGTCGTCACTGACCGGTGAACCGCTCATGACCAAATCCACGGAAGAACAACAGAACGATGATGCCACTTATCCACGGAACATGGTGCTTCGCTCCACGATGGTGATGAACGGAAGTGGACGCTACTGCGTGAGTGCAGTGGGCGACGCTACGGAAATAGGTAAGGTGGCACGCAAATCTACCGAAGAAACTGAGGTAAAGACACCGCTGAGTCTGCAGCTCAACCGACTGGCATCGCTCATCAGCAAGATAGGTACTGCCATCGCTGTACTAGCCTTCGTGTCGTTCCTGGCACATGATATCTATTCCAATCCACTCTGGCACACCACCAACTATATCAAGATGGCCGAAGTGGTACTCCGCTACTTCATGATGGCAGTGACGCTGATTGTGATGGCAGTACCGGAAGGTCTGCCGATGGCTGTCACTCTGGCACTGGCACTGAACATGCGGCGCATGCTCAAGTCGAACAACCTGGTACGCAAGTTGCATGCCTGCGAAACGATGGGTGCCGTGACCGTCATCTGTACGGACAAGACGGGTACACTCACGCAGAACCGCATGACGGTAAGAGCCATGCATCCTTATACGGATAAGGCGATGCTGCATCAGGCTATCGCCGTGAATACCACTGCCCATCTCTCTGAAGATAAGACAATCGGTAATCCTACTGAATCGGCACTGCTGCTCTGGCTCAAGGGTGAGGGTGAGGATTATTTGGCATTGCGCCAACAATTCCCTGTGACGGAACAGATACCATTCAGTACCCAACGTAAATGGATGGCTACGTTAGTAAACGGCAGGATGTTTATCAAAGGAGCACCTGAGATTATCCTCAACATGTGTGATATGGATGATGACCGGCGCAAAGAGGTGGAGGCTACTCTGCACGATGCCCAACAGCACGCAATGCGTACACTCGCCTTTGCCACCAAAGAAGCATCTGACCTTAGCGATACCACACACCTGGAACTCCAGGCTGTATGTGCCATCAGCGACCCTGTACGCGAAGATGTACCCGGTGCAGTGGCTGAATGTCATCAAGCCGGTATAGACGTAAAGATAGTAACGGGCGATACACAGGCTACTGCCGCTGAGATTGGTCGCGAGATAGGTATTAAGGGGGACTGTATCACTGGTCCTGACTTTGCCGCACTGAGCGACGAGGAGGCTTACCTGCGTGTGCAGCAGCTCAAAGTGATGAGTCGCGCCCGTCCTACTGACAAACAACGACTGGTGCAACTGCTCCAAAAGCACGGTGAGGTGGTGGCTGTAACCGGCGACGGTACCAATGATGCGCCAGCACTCAACTATGCCCATGTGGGACTGTCACTCGGTTCGGGTACCAGCGTGGCGAAGAATGCAAGCGACATGACCCTCATCGACGACTCATTCCGCAGCATCGTACGTGCCGTGGAATGGGGTCGCAGTCTGTATAAAAATATCCAGCGTTTCATCTTCTTCCAGCTCATCGTGAATGTCACGGCATTACTGCTCGTGCTTATCGGTGGATTCGTAGGAACACAGATGCCGCTTACCATCACACAGATACTCTGGGTAAATCTGATTATGGATACCTTTGCTGCCATGGCACTGGCTTCGCTGCCGCCATCACGCGAGGTAATGAACCAGCCACCACGCAATCAGTCTGATTTCATCATCAGCAAACCGATGGCATGGGGCATTCTGGTGATAGGTGCCATATTCTTTCTGGGGTGTTTCGGCATGCTAGTTTACTTCGGCGACCAAGTTGATACCCGCGAACTCACTATATTCTTCACCACCTTCGTCATGTTGCAGTGGTGGAACCTATTTAATGCAAAATCACTCGGCTCTCACCATACAGCCTTCCATCATTTCCTCTGGGACAAGGGACTGCTGCTGGTTCTGGCCATCATTCTCTTTGGTCAATGGGTTATCGTGACTTTCGGCGGTACCATGTTCCGCACCACTCCGCTGTCTTTGCAGGAATGGCTCGCTATCATCGGTATCACATCACCCGTCATGATTGTAGGCGAAATCTATCGCGCTATCCAGAGACTGATACGCAGATAAAAAGCAAAAACATCTATGCACATCATTCAACTCACAGAACCTATTCCGCAGTTAGCTCCACAGATTGCTACCATCGGCATGTTCGATGGCGTGCATCGTGGTCACCGTTTTCTGCTGGATCAGGTGAATCAGACTGCCCATGAACGGGGTTTCCAGTCCATGGTCATTACCTTCCATCAGCATCCGCGACAGGTGCTACATAGCGATTTTCAACCACAGATGCTCAGTACGCTCGATGAGAAGCTGGCGCTGCTTGCCCAGACTAACGTGGATAATTGTGTGGTTCTCCACTTTACGCCGGAGATGGCTGCGATGAGTGCCCGCGACTTCATGCAGACGATACTGCACGACCAACTGAACGTGAAAACGCTCTTTACAGGATACGACAACCGATTCGGGCACGACCGCACGGAGGGATTTGATGACTACGTACGATATGGTACCCAAATGGATATGGAAGTCCGTCAGAGTGAGGCTTTCTCTTTGGCTGGGGTAAATGTGAGCAGCAGCGTAATCCGTGCATTCCTGCAGGATGGAGAAATAGAAATGGCCAACCGCTGTCTGGGATATCCCTACACACTGCAGGGAACAGTAATCAACGGTGAACATATCGGTACTGGTATCGGTTTCCCGACAGCCAATCTGCAGTTGCGTGACAGTTACAAACTGGTACCTGCTGACGGTGTGTATGCGGTTACTGCCCATCTGGGAGGGCACGATGAGCCTATGGCCGGTATGACGAACATCGGTACCCGTCCTACCTTTGACGGCACTCATCAATCCATAGAGACCCACCTGCTGGATTTTCAGAGTGATATCTACGACAAGTCGCTGGCGATATCCTTTATCCGGCGACTGCGTACGGAGCATAAGTTTCATAATCGGGCAGAACTGATTGCCCAATTGCGCCGTGACAAGATGGAAGTACAACAGATTTTCAATCAAAAGATATAAATTATATGAAGAATGCTATCATTTATCTACTCATATTCATAGGTTTGCAATTAGGCATCACCTTCGGAGTGGAATTTATCTGGAAATATTTCAGTGGCAATAACAATATTACGGCTCCTATGCTCATCGTAGCGATGGCCATCAGCAGTGTGGCGGTACTCATTGTGTATCTGGGCGCCCGATTCACTGTGGTATCCAATACCTACCTGAAAAGTCATCCCTGGATCGTATTTGCATGGAGTGCGGTGGCGGCTTTGGGTGCTATTCTGCCATCTGAATGGCTTCAGGAGCAACTGCCGGAACTGCCCAACTTCGCACAGGACCAGTTTGACATGATTCTGCGCGACCGGTTCGGTTATCTGGTCATCGGTCTGTTGGCACCATTGGCGGAAGAAATCGTCTTCCGTGGCGCCATTCTACGTGCGCTATTGGATAAGATGAACGGTCACTGGTGGCCCATCATCATCACGGCTGCCCTGTTTGCCTTGGTACATGGTAATCCCGTACAGATGCCACACGCCTTTCTGGTGGGCATTCTGCTGGGATGGATGTGTTATCGCACAGGCAGCATCATACCCGGCATCATCTTCCATTGGGTAAATAACACAGTGGCTTACATCAGTTATAACGTGCTGCCCAATCCTGATGCCAAACTCATCGACCTGTTCGGTGGCAACAGTCATAATATGCTCATGGCAGTAGGCTGCTCCATGCTCATCCTCATCCCCGCCATTTACCAGTTAAGTCTCTGGATGAAACGGGCTGACCAATAAGCAAGTAAACTCCTAACATAGAGAAGGGCTGCAATGATAATCACTGCAGCCCTTCTACGTTAGTATGTTATGAAAAATTTGAGAGAACAGAAACTTCACAGTTTCCTTCGTTTGTTTTAATTAAATGATTTTATTATAGAGAAAGCATAGAAAATATCTCTTTTGTCAGTTACGCGTTTTCTGCTGTTGTGTATTCAGCTTAGCGAGTGAGTCAGCATCTATCGCTCCATCGCTCACGAGTTGCAGCGTATCCTTGGACTTCTCGAATGCAGTAACCGGTGCTTTCGTTGCAGCAGGTTCTGAAGCTACATTCTTTCCGTCATTGAAAGATGAATGGGCAGCATTGCCCAGCGTAAGGATGATGGCAACTACGGCAGCAGCTTTGAAAAGCGGCATCAGGCGGGTAGACATCTTTATCTGACGAGCCTTTACATTTACCGGTGCACCTATCATATCCAGAATTCTGGCGTCAAAGTCGTCGCCCAGTGTTTGCTCCTTAGGCTCTGCCTGTTGATAGCAGAACAAGTCGCGATACTTGAGTAGTTCAGCCGGAACATCCTTCTGGCTGAAGAAAGAGCGCAGTATCTGCTCCTCTTCCAGAGAGGTGGTGCCCTCCCAGTATCGCTCTAAGAGCTGTGTGATGTACTTATAGTCCATAATTCTCTGTTTCTTCGTATTTTCTTTTGATAGCCTGTCGGGCTCTGAAGATATTCACTTTTACTTGTTCCTCAGTTATTCCCATGACGTTGGCTATTTCTTTATAGCTTTTCCCTTCGAAATCTCTTAACTGCATCACGCTTCGCTGTTTTTCCGGCAGTTGATCGATGAGTTTCCTCACCAGTGCTATCCGGTCGCGTTGCACAGCCTGTTCCTCAGGGTTTGCGTGAGAGCTTTGGTCGGGTGCGTCGTGGTCTTGGAGACTGTCTATAGATCCGTTTTGATTGTCCTTTTTCCTTGTCTTGTCCAGTGCCTGATTGCGGCAGATGGTGAGACAGAAGGCTTCGATGGATTCTATTTGTTCCCAGTCGTCACGTCGGTTCCAAACCTTTATCATTGTTTCCTGTACCACATCTTCGGCCTCCGCGCTGTTGAGCGTTATGCGCAGCGCCAGTCGGTAGAGCTGGTTTTTCATTGGCAGGATATCTGCCTGGAAACTGATATTTTTCATCCCTTTCTGTATTGATGACGATTGAAATGGAAGAAAGTTACAACTTCTCCCTAAAATTTTTCATTTATTTTTTTATTTAGCTATTTCAACTGTTTGAGGGCGCCCAGATAATCGTCCATCAGCGACTGCATTATATCTGCTACAGGACGTATTTCCTTGATGGAAGCCACGGCCTGCCCTATCTCCAGTTCGCCATTTTCGATGTCGCCTTCAAAGATTCCGCGTTTAGCTGCCTTGACACCCAGTATCGTCTTCAACTCATCGGCACTGGCTCCCTGGTTCTCTGCCTCCTGTATCTTATCAAACAGAGCATTCTTCACCAGTCTGGTAGGGGCTATCTTCTTCAGGGCAAGCATCGTATCGTTGTCACCCAAAGCCAGGCAGCGTTGCTTGAATGCTTCTGAGGCGGAACTCTCCTTGCTCAATGCAAACAGAGTACCTATCTGTACACCCTCTGCACCGAGGACCCTAGCGGCAAGCATTGCCTTACCGGATGCGATACCACCGGCAGCAATCAGCGGCAGACTGGTTACTTCACGTATCTGTGGTATCAAGACCATGGTGGTAAGTTCTTCGCGTCCATTATGTCCACCGGCCTCAAAACCTTCAGCCACAATGGCATCCACACCAGCCTCTTCACATTTCACGGCAAACTTGCTACTCGCTACCACATGTGCCACTTTGATACCAGCCTCATGCAGACGACCTGTCAGTTTCTTAGGACTTCCAGCAGAGGTGAACACGATCTTCACTCCTTTCCGGATAATGATATCCACCGCCTCATCCAGATTAGGATACATCAGTGGCAGGTTTACGCCCCATGGCTTATCTGTAGCCGCCTTCATCTTGTCGATGTGCTCAGCTAAAGTTTCTGGGTGCATACTGCCTGCGCCCAGCAGTCCCAGACCGCCAGCATTACTTACTGCCGAAGCCAATCGCCAGCCACTACACCATACCATACCTCCGGCAATTACCGGATATTCTATCCCAAAAAGAGAAGTGATTCTGTTTGATACCATCTTTGCTTATTCTGTTTGAATTATTAATTAAATGTTGTGATACGCTACTATCTGATGCAAAGATAATGCAAGTCGAAGACAATACAAAATAAAAAATGATATTTCTTATTTTTATTGTTGAGATACAACTTTCTGTTATATATCATCTTTGGGGATGAGTCATCGATCATTTCGTCCCCCCTATTTCCTTACTGACTTTCTGAAACACAGCATCCCGTCCATTGAACACCGTATTCCAAGTCCGCACCTTATAGCGGATTTGTTTTACCGCCTCGCTGAATTCTTTCGGATAATACAATGTCAGGATATACCAACAATGGTTATATCGGATAAAATGGGAATAATAGCAATAACCTTCGATATCATCGACCGTTCCTTTCTCGATGAAATCGGACTTTTTTCGATGATATTTGTCTTCTGCCACCACATTACATTCCAGCACAATGTCCGTATAGCCATGGTAAGCAAACTGTACATGCCCGCAGCCATAATCTTCTATTTCATCTTTTGTGAAGAAGGACGGATATTCAAATGTATAACCGAAATCAGGATCTGTATAGGTATCAAATCGGGCGAAGGTCATGCCTTCCTTGAATTTATCCGTGTCAGGGCGTTCATCCGCAGTAATCATGCAGGTGGCTACAATACCTGCAGTGACAAACAGGATAAAGCCTATCATCAGTTTTCGCATAACCTATTTATTCCTGTTCATACACCTTTATTATAATATACCAGTCTGCTTGTCCTCATTCTTGATTTTCTTCTGAATATCACGGTATTTCCTGCCTTGATTAAATTTCCAGGAAAAACTTACAGACACCATATTGCCGAAGTCTTTGCCATAAAGAGTTATCTTCTTCTGTATATACTCATTCACCAGTTCGGCATAGTTCATCTTAGGATGTGACAGAAAAGGGTGCTGCCAGTAAAGAGAGAGGGCGCAGTTACCGATATGGTAAGTGCAGGTGAGATAAGTGGCAGCACCCTGCTGATTCCAAGTTTCGCCTTCCATGAACTTCCAGCCATTGTCAGCATAAGCATAGAGACTCCATTTTCCGAGCGTAGCCTGAATACTTCCGCTATAATTGAATGAAGTAAGATAATGCGAATAGGTATCCCCCTGATTGATAAAGCGGGCAAGGGTGGCACTCAGAGAACAGGATAGTACATCGGGTATAACATCCCAGTTGGTATCATTCCCTATATAAAAGAGCTTGATACCACGTTGTATTTTCTGAGTATAGTAGAATTGATTGTCGGCTGTACGGGAATAACTCGCCATATTACAATTGGGGTTAATCCTGTATTCGGAATATAATTCAGAAGTGATACGCGGCAGGGTATAAGAGAATTTCAACTGATGAGCAATCACTTTATTGGGCGTGATATCCGGATTGCCTACGGTCCATTCCATCGAATTCTGACGAATTTTGGTATCACTTATCATGGCTATCTGCGATATATGTTGGGATATCTCAAGGGAATAGCGAACTCTCAACGACGGGAATATCGCATACGTCAGCGTAGTCTTGGGACGGAACAGCCAGAAACTGAATCGATGGTCGCCCTGCCGATAGTGTTCATTACTGACACCCAGACCAGCCACATAGCCCAACTTGCTCCATGTCCCCTTCACTTCGCCAAACAGATAGAGACTGTTGTTATGCATATCATTCAGCGAACTGACATCGCCAGTATATTCATTGCGCGTATATTTCAGTTTGTGCTGAAGGCCGAAAGAAAGTGTCAAAGGCTTCAGCCTGTTTTCATATATTGCTTCCGACAGGATTGACCATGTATGACCATTCACCCAATAAGCATAATCACCGCCTTCATTGTTGTAACTGTACTGATTGGTAGCGATAGAAGTGCCCACCACATTGGCAGTGACTGACTGATGAAGCCCCAGTTGATGATAGAAATAGATATCCAGCACCGGTGAGAAATCATGGCCATGTTCACACTTGGATGACAGATATTCCTGTGTCCCATCTATGAGTCGGCGGTCATGATAATCACCGGGAGTGCGAGACAGGTCTGCGGAAAGCGTAGTCTGAAAGATATAGGAGGCGGAATCAGCCAAATTATATTTCAGTTCCAGATTGTGACTGATGGAATGGGCGCGTGAACGAAGGTCATCCCTATCAATCCGATAGTGGGAGCCATCCTGGAGAAGATAATCTGCTTCCTCAGTATATTGATTACCTTTGAAGTCCGTGTAAGAGAGGTTGTAAGTAAGTCCCAGCTCCGATTTATTGTGATTCCATCGGGCATATACCTCATCATTGCCATGGCAGGCAGACACTGCACAGGTGAGGTCAGCACCTACTACATAACCATCCTGTGCGTATGTAGTTCTGATATTGATCACATAAGCGATCCCTTCGCCATACCTCACGCCTGGATTATCGATGAAATCGATGTTTTTTATCGTTTTTGGGTCTAATGACAGTAAATCGCTTTTGGAAACGATTGACCCATTGAGCCGGATTTGCACGGTCCCCTGATTACCTAAGGCTGTGATGGTATGCATCACCTCATCTACACGGATGGAGGGCAATGCCAGTTTAGCCAGTAGACTATAGCCATTGGTAGATGCCTGCTGCTGTGCGGCAGACGGAATAATCAGTTTGCCGTCTGCCTTCTGGATAATCCGAGCAGCATTTACTGTCACTTCCTGTAGTTTCACCTCTTTTTCTTTCTGGGCAGACAGAGAGAGGCAAATCATGGCCAACCCCAAAATCAAATTTACTTGTTTCATCTTCACACTCGTTTTAATGACGGTGCAAAGATAAATTCAACCATTAAGAATCACGAAAAAAGAGTCTGACATCTGTCTGACATTTGCATAAGCGGCTATTTCATCGTCAGCAGTTGTCTGGTAATCCACTCCATCAGTACATCCACGGCATAAGATTGCTGGTCTTTGGTCAGTGCCACACCTTTAGCGATGTGATGCCACTTTTCAAAGCAACCTCTGCAGCAGCAACCGGTAGCGTGCTGAGCTTTAAATACGGGATGTCCACGATAAGGTGTCTGTTTTCCATCATTAGGGAGATTGGCAGGAGCCAGTCTGTTGTTCACGAAATCAGCGGCATGGAGTCTGATTTTATCCATTCCTTCCTTTCTGATATATTCGATGTCAGCCTTCGTCAGATGAAATGAACTTCGAAACTTAGACTCAGCGAAGCGGGCAAACAACTGATCAAAAGCATGAGTCGGTTCTGGCACTGACAATGGTTTTTCCTCCACATCCATGTCACCAAAGAGTTCTCCTTCTATATATGCTGGCTTTTTCATGAGCTATTTACCAAAAGAAAACTACCCTACTAATCGTTCCGTTGCAGTTGATAATCCTTTCCCCTCACCGAAACAATCTTCAGATTTCCATTTTCTTCTATTACCGGTTTGATACGTTTCACCAGTGTATATAAGGTATCACTGGCATCGGGCTTCTTCGGCCAGAGCGCATCACATATTTCCTGTTTAGTTAACTGATGATTGCTTTTACTAAAAAAGAGACAGAGCAACTGCTGCTGCATCGGTGTGAGTTTCACAGGTTGGTGCTTCCGGTTATAGAAACACTGATGAGCCTCATCTAGCATCAATTCGCCAAAAATAACCATTCCATCGCGATGCTTTCTGAAATATCCTAGAGAAAACAGTACCCACAATGCAGCCAGCAACGAGAATGAGACAGGAAGCCGCTGATCGGACAAAGCGAAGACAGAAGCCGCAGAACAGTTAGCGAAACTCTGAAATTCTATCGTCTTGCAATGTCTTCTCCACCGCATGCGGTTACTGTGCAGCCCCGTATTCTTATCGTCCAATGCATAATAGACGATAGAACTTTCACGTAAAGCTTCAATCTTGAGATGACTGCGATAGTCCTGTATCGTATCAGGGGTAATCCATCCCTCCTGTTTAGCAGCCAGCGTCTGAGCCAAAGCCTGGTTCATATCCTGGACGATACAACGCTCGGTACAACGATAACTGTGCAGACAGGAAACTGCTGCACATCCTAGAATAATCAGAAATAATACTAATGAATGATATGGTTTCATACAGTCATATTTTTCAAGTTCCGACAAACATATTTTTTACTGCCACAAAAGTACAAAATAAAACCGATAAAACAAATAAAAAAGCTGAAACTAACATTCCGGGGACAAAGAGAAACTGCACTTTAACCTTATTTAAGACACATTCTTTTGTAAGTTATCCATAAATACACTATATTTGTAGCATCCTAGATTCAAATTATGTATAACCCTAAAATAACAATTATGACAGAACAGAAACAAGTTTATCGCTGCAACATCTGCGGCAACATCGTAGAAGTTATGCAACCGGCAGGTGGCACATTAGTTTGTTGTGGTCAACCCATGGAACTGCTCAAAGAAAATTCAAAGGACGCTGCACTGGAGAAGCATGTGCCGGTCATCGAGAAGATAGACGGCGGCTACAAGGTAAGTGTAGGCGAAGTAGCACATCCAATGATGGAAGAGCACTACATCCAATGGATAGAACTCATTGCCGGTGATGAGATTATGCGTAAGTATCTGAAACCTGGCGAGAAGCCCGAAGCTGTATTCATGACAGATGCTACCGACGTATTTGCCCGTGAATACTGCAATCTCCACGGACTGTGGAAGTCTAGATAGGAACAGCATTCTTCCATCAATATATCGGGGTCGTGTCTAACTGGCATGGCCCCGATTTGCGTCTTATATCAGGATTTATACAAAAAATAATCAGTTATAGCATGAGAATCTCGAATAATAATGCTAATTTTGCAGCAATTATAATCGTGGCCGTATATGGAAACAATAAGAAAAAGCCGACGCTCTAAAATGCGTATTATACAGGATTACCTGGTCATCGCTGTCGCTATGCTCATGGCATCAGTGGGTTGGGTGCTATTCCTGTTGCCTAATGAAATCACTCCTGGAGGTGTGGCAGGTATTTCCTCAATCATCTATTGGGGATTTCACATTTCTCCGTCCATTGTCTATTTTGTGGTCAATGTCATTCTCCTGTCTTTTGCACTAAAAATTTTAGGTTGGAGATTCTGTGTTAAGACGATGTATGCCGTAGCACTATTTACCATATTTTCTTCTTTATTGCAGCACTATGCAGGCGGACTTCACCTTCTGGCAGATCAGAAGTTTATGGCACTCATTATGGGCGGTGCCCTCACAGGCATCAGCGTAGGGTTCGGTCTCTCCTACGGAGGCAGCACCGGTGGTTCGGATGTCGTCGCAGCCATTGTGCGCAAATACAAAGATATCTCGTTAGGTCAGGGTATTCTGTTGTGCGACCTCTGTATTATTACCTCCAGCTATCTAGTACTGAGAGACTGGGAGAAAGTTATCTATAGTTACGTTTTGCTGATTGTATCCTCCTTCTGTGTAGATCAGGTGGTGAATACCATGCGACGTTCTGTACAGTTCTTTATTATTTCTGATGAATATGAAGCCATCGGTAGAGCTATCAATAAGTCAGCACAAAGAGGATGCACCGTATTCGACGGTCATGGATTCTATTCGGGCAAGAAGACACAGGCACTCTTCGTAATAGCCAAGAAGAGTGAGTCGAGCATGATTTTCCGTCTGATAGAGGATATAGACCCTAACGCCTTTGTGTCGCAAAGTTCCGTCATCGGTGTCTATGGACTGGGATTCGACGAATTCCGTCATCCCAGCAAGAACAAACATATTGAAGATAAAGATGAGATAAAGGATTAATAAAGGAGATAAATATGAAATTAATAGCAATCGTATCACTTGCTCTGCTTACTAGTACAACAGCTGTCGCACAGAACACGGCATCAACCAAGAGCAATATCGTTTTTACAACGGTGCATCAGAATGCCATCACCAGTATCAAGAATCAATACCGCAGCGGTACTTGCTGGGATTATGCTACCATCGGCTATCTGGAAAGTGAAATACTTCACAA